>NZ_CP039635.1:1030000-1077500 GCF_004923295.1 Azospirillum sp. TSH100 | reverse complement strand
CATGCCCACCGCCTCAGCGTCGGTCATCGGTTCCAATGCTGCAGAGAATCGCGGAGGGACATCGGCCCTGGCAACCGATGCACCACCCGCAATCATCATGCAGACTGCAAAGGCCGCCAGCACCACGCCGACCGATCGCCGGGACGAATGAAAACGACGATTCCGCCCCATCCCGAACAGGTCTTCACCGACTTCGGCTCTCCACAGCATCTGTCATGTCCTGTCGCCAAATCCGTTCAACAGCATGCCACAGCCTGCGCTTCAGGCCACCCGTCATGTGCAGGCTGGAGGCTGACAATTCAGCCAATCGCACGCAAGTAACGGACCGGCCGGCCGGGAGAGACGGCCTCCGCCGCCGCGGCGATGCCGCGGGCATCAATGCCGTAATGGCGATAAAGGTCGGCGATGGTTCCGGTCTGACCGAAATGCTCCACCCCCAGCGCCCGCGTGCGGTGGCCGCCAACGGAACCCAGCCAGCCCAGCGTCGTCGGGTGGCCGTCCACCACGGTGATCAGAGCGCAATGGGGCGGCACCCCGTCGAGCAGGCGTTCGATATGACCCCGTGCATGGCCGAGACCACGCTCTCGCGCCCGCTGGGCAGCACTCCAGCCGGCATGCAGGCGGTCGGCGGAGGTCACCGCCAGCAACCCGACATCGCGCCGGTCCTCCCCCAGCATGCCGACGGCGGTGATGGCCTCCGATGCCACGGCGCCGGTATAGGCGATCACCACCTGGGCGTTCGGCCCCGGCTTGCGCAACCAATAGGCACCATCGACGATGTCGCGGGCGAGTTCCTCGTCCATCGTCCGGATCGGCTGCTCCAGCGCGCGGGAGGACAGGCGTAGATAGACAGACCCGCCGGTCTCGTCGCGCAGCCAGTTGCGCTCGCCAGGGGCACCCTCGCCGTCCCGCTGCATGTAGTCGAAGGCCCAGCGCATAACCACGGCCAACTCGTCGGCGAAAGCCGGCTCGAAATAGGCCAGCCCGTCCTGCGCCATGCCGACCAGCGGCGTGGCGATGGACTGATGCGCTCCGCCCTCCGGCGCCAGTGTGATGCCGGACGGCGTCGCCACCAGCATGAAGCGAGCATCCTGATAGCAGGCATAATTCAGCTGGTCGGCACCGCGCATGATGAAGGGGTCGTAGACGGTGCCGATCGGCAGCAACCGCTCCCCGAACAGGCTGTGCGACAGACCGAGCGCCGACAGCAGGATGAACAGGTTGGACTCCGCGATGCCCAGTTCCAGATGCTGGCCCTTCGGCGAGAATTCCCAGCTGTAGGTGGAGGGGATTCGTTCCTTCTTGAACAGGTCGGCCAGTTCGTTCCTGGCGAACAGGCCGCGGCGGTTCACCCAGGCGCCGAGGTTGGTGGAGACGGTGACGTCGGGTGCCGTGGTGACGATGCGTTCGGCCAGCGCCGAGCGTTCCCGCCCGATCTCGTTCAGGATCAGGCCGAAGGCGGCCTGGGTCGACAGGCTCTTCTGCGTCGGCACCGCCAGCGCGGCCGGCACGGCCACCGCCGGCGCCTCGTAGCGGCGGCGGCCCTTCTGCGCGAAGGGAACCCGGCGCAGGAACTCCCCCAGGACGGCTTCCGGCAGGGCGAGGCCTTCGAAACGGTCCCATTCATGGCCGGGACGGACCTTGTTGGCGGCGCGGAAGCCGTCCATCTGCTCGCGGGTCAGCAGGCCGGAATGGTTGTCCTTGTGGCCGGCCAGCGGCAGGCCGAAGCCTTTCACGGTATAGGCGATGAAGCAGACCGGCCGGTCGTGGGTGCGGGCCTGGGCAAACGCCTCCAGCAGCGACGGCAGGTCATGGCCGCCGAGATTGCCCATCAGCCGGGCCAGTTCCTCGTCGTTGCGACGCTCGATCAGGCGGGTCACATCGCCCTGGTCGCCGAGATCGTCCATCAGGCGGCGGCGCCACGCGGCGCCCCCCTGATAGGTCAGGGCGGAATAGAGCTGGTTGGGGCAGGTGTCGATCCAGTGGCGCAGGCGCTCGCCGCCCGGCTCCTTGAACGCCTCCTGCATCAGGGTGCCGTATTTCAGGATCACCACGTCCCAGCCGAAGGCGCGGAAGATGTTCTCCAGCCGCTCCCACAGCCCTTCACGGATCACCGCATCCAGGCTCTGGCGGTTGTAGTCGACGATCCACCAGGTGTTGCGCACGCCATGCTTCCAACCCTCCTGCAGGGCTTCGAAGATGTTGCCCTCGTCCATCTCGGCGTCGCCGACCAGCGAGACCATGCGGCCTTCCGGCAGGCCGGCGGCCCAGCCCTTGGCCTTCAGGTAATCCTGCACCAGCGAGGCGAAGAGGGTCTGCGCCACTCCCAGCCCGACCGAACCGGTGGAGAAATCGACGTCGTCCACGTCCTTGGTGCGGGACGGGTAGGACTGGGCGCCCTTGTAGCCGCGGAAATTCTCCAGCTTCTCCCGCGTCTGGTTGCCCAGCAGATACTGGATGGCGTGGAAGATCGGGCTCGCATGGGGTTTCACCGCCACCCGGTCCTCCGGCCGCAGGGCCGAGAAATAAAGCGCCGTCAGGATGGTCGACATCGAGGCGCTGGAGGCCTGATGGCCGCCGATCTTCAGTCCATCCAGGTTGGAGCGGACATGGTTGGCGTTGTGGATGGTCCAGGACGCGAGCCAGAGGACCTTGCGCTCCAGCTCGGCCAGGCAGGCGAGATCGGCGGAGGACGGCTGGATCGCGGGCATTGGTCTGCTCCCGAACGGGGGTTATGGTTTGAGCAGCCTATCATCTGTGACCCGGCAGGTGCTTGCGAAGTGGCGCCGGCTGCGGTTCCGTTTTAGCATTGGATGCCAGAACAGCAGTGGAAACGGTATCCGATGCCAAGACATGCCCTCGACCGCATCGACCGCAGGATTCTGGCCGCCCTTCAGCAGGATGGCCGGCTGCCCAACAACGAACTGGCGGAGCGGGTCGGCCTGTCGCCCTCCCCCTGCCTGCGCCGGGTCAAGGCGCTGGAGGAGGCTGGGGTGATCGCCCGCTATGTGGCGCTGGTCGATCCGGCCTCCGTCGATCTGCCGGTCAACATCTTCGTCAATGTCAGCCTGGAAAGGCAGATCGAGGCGCGGCTCGACGGGTTCGAGGCGGCGGTGATGGCACGGCCGGAGGTGCTGGAATGCTATCTGATGACCGGCGACGCCGATTACCTGCTGCGGGTGGTGGTGCCGGACCTTGCCAGCTATGAGCGGTTCCTGAAGGAGCACCTGACCCGCATCCCCGGCGTCGCCAGCATCCGCTCCAGCTTCGCCCTGAAGCAGGTGCGCTACCGCACTGCCCTGCCGCTGGAGCATCTGGGGGAGTGATGCTTCATCACTCTGCGGCAGCCGGCTTGGCAAGGCCGCCGATCATCGGCACCAGCACCGCCGCGAGCAGGCAGAGCGCGCCGGCGGTGGCGAAGGCCGGCAGATAGGTCTGAAGCGCGCTGCGCGACAGGCCAGCGCCGAAGGCGGCGGCGGCGGCACCCAGCTGGTGGCCGGCGAAAACCCAGCCGAAGACGAGGTTGGCGCGTTCCCGGCCGAAACGCTCCGCAGTCAGCCGCACGGTCGGCGGTACGGTGGCGATCCAGTCCAGGCCGTAGAAGACGGCGAAGACCGACAGGCCGTAGAGCGTGAAGTCGGAATAAGGCAGGTAGAGCAACGACAGCCCGCGCAGGCCGTAATACCAGACCAGGAGCCAGCGGTTGTCGTAACGGTCGGACAGCCAGCCCGACCCGACGGTGCCGACGAAGTCGAAGATGCCCATCACCGCCAGCAGGCCGGCCGCCTGCACCTCCGGCACGCTGAAATCGACGCAGAGCGGGATCAGGTGGGTCTGGATCAGGCCGTTGGTGCTGGCGCCGCAGATGAAGAAGGTGGCGAACAGCACCCAGAAGGTCCGCGTCACAGCGGCATCACGCAGGGCGCCCAGCGCGGCCGACAGGATGGCACCGGAAGGGGCGGCAGGCGGAGCCCCCTCCACCTCGCCGAAGGCGGACAGGCCAAGGTCGGCCGGGCGATCCCGCATCAGCGCCAGCATCGCCAGGGCGGCCACAGCAATCAGACCGCACAGCAGAGCGATGGCGGTACGCCAGCCATAGGCCTCCGTCAGCATCGACAGCAGCGGCATGAACACCAGCTGCCCGGTGGCCGAACTGGCGGTCAGCAGCCCGATCACCAGCCCGCGGCGGGCGACGAACCAGCGGGTGGCGATGGTGGCGCCCAGCACCATGGCGGTCAGGCCGGTGCCGAAGCCGACGACAAAGCCCCACAGCAGGATCAGTTGCCAGACCTCCCGCATCGCCAGCGAGGCGAGCAGCCCACCACCGACCAGCGTCAGGGAGGACAGCACCATGCGGCGAACGCCGAAGCGGTTGATCATCGCGGCAGCGAAAGGGCCCATCAACCCGAACAGCAACAGGCGGATCGCCATGGCGGTGGAGATGTCGGCGGTGTCCCAGCCGAATTCCCGCTGAAGCGGCAGAAGCAGGACACCGGGCGCACCGACCGCACCGGCGGACACCAGCATCGACAGAAAGGTGACAGCGACGACGATCCAGGCATAGTGGATGTCGCGCCGGGCCAGAGCGGCGGCGAGGGGAGCGGACAGCATCGGCTGGGATCTCCGGTGGCTTGCCTGTTGTTGGGCCCGGTTATCGGGCCGGGTTATCGGGCAGTCACGCCGCCGTCGATGTTGATCGACTGTCCGGTGACGAAGCCGGCGGCGTCGGAGCAGAGCCAGAGCACCGCGGCGGCGACCTCTTCCGGACGGCCGACACGGCCGACGGGGTGAAGCGGTCCCAGCGCGGCCTCGACCCGATCGGCGCCACCGAAGGAAGCCTGGCTCATCGGCGTCTGGATGATCGCCGGGCAGACGGCGTTGACGCGCACACCGAAGGCCGCAACCTCCATGGCCGCGGTGCGGGTCAGCCCCTCCACCGCCGCCTTGCTGGCGGAGTAGGCGGCATTGCCGGCCATGCCGATCTGGCCCAGCACCGACCCGGTGTTGACGACCGCGCCACGCCCCTGGCCGCGCATGATCGCCAGTTCATGCTTCAGGCAGAGCCAGACGCCTTTGACGTTGACAGTCAGCACCCGGTCGAAAGCCTCCTCTTCCATCTCGGTCAGCGGCGCGGCCAAATGGATGCCGGCATTGTTGAAGGCGGCATCCAGGCGGCCATGGTCACGCTCGATCCGGTCGAACAGGGCGGCGACTTCGGTGGCGTCGGCGACGTCGGCCGCCACGAAGTGGCCGCTGCCGCCGGCACGGCCGATCAGCTCCACCGTTTCCCGCCCTTCCGCCTCGCGTCGGCCGGTGACGATCACCGTCGCCCCCGCGCCGGCAAAGGCAAGCGCCGTCGTTCGACCGATTCCGGAGGTGCCGCCGGTCACCAGGGCCACCCGCCCGCTCATGTCCGCACCGATCATGTTCATCGCAACCGTCATAACCCTACCCTCTCCTGTCCTTCGTCCGGCATTTGCGCCTCTCGCCGATACCGGACGCTATTGATGACGGTCATCATTATTTTTTGTTTTGATGATGTCCATAATGTAAATACCGGACGAACCCGGAATCCCGGAACCTCAGCCATGCGCGTCCCGAATGGCGCAATGCAGCGGGCGACACCACATGTGCGCGGAACGGACGGGAACCGCGGCGGCGCGATGGCCTCAGCCCGTGAATGCCCACCCATTCGGGAGGCTTATTCTGGTCTTGGTTGCAGCACAGCCGATCACCGGCAACCGGAACGGCGCATGGCGACCGCCCTGGCGGAAGTCACCGGTCAGCGGACATTGTGGCAGGGCATGTGATAGCCCCGACACAGGGCCCTGCCCTTCGATTCAGTTCCATAAGGATAAGCTTGACCGTCGCCGCGCATGGGATCATGAAGGCGCGAACATGCGCGTTCATGTAACTGCATGTATCCGGTGCCGTCGGGTCTTACACTTTCTTTCGGTTGGGCGAATGTTGCTTTCGCAGCGCTTGGGCAGCCCAAGACTTGTCATCTCCCATCGGTACGGGTGCCGACATGCCGAGCGGCAAGCATTCGTTAACCATGAAGCGTCACAACTTGAGAGCGGCCCATCGCCGCGTTCAGCCGACCGCCGGGACCGCATAACGATCGGGTCCATTTGGCGCCACCGCGCTGATTCCCTTTGGAAGGCTGACACAGCGTGACTCTGCTGACTGCGCGGGCCAACGGCCCGACCGATGTTTCCCCGGCCGGTCAATCGACGATCTCCGCTCCTTGGACCGCCACTCCGACGGTTCCGACTCTGAGCGGCGCGATCGACCCGTCCCTTCTGCGCGACGAACTGCTGTCCGACATTCCGCAGGCAACCGCCAGGGCGCATCCGGATCGCACGGCCATCATCTATGAAGGCCGGCGCGTCACCTATGCCGAACTGGACGCGCGCGCCAACCGGGTCGCCCGCGGGCTGCGGGCACGCGGGATCGGCCCGGGCTGCTTCGTCGGGTTGTGGATGGCACGGTCGCTCGACCTGCATGTGGCGCTGCTGGGCATCCTGAAGGCAGGCGCCGCCTATCTTCCTTTCGACGCCGACGCTCCGGCGGAGCGCGTGGCCGTCAGCCTGACCGACTGCGCCGCCCCGGCGATCCTGATCGATCTGGTGACCGGCACCAAGGCCGCGACGCTGGCAGCGGCCGGCGCCGACGTCCAGGTGCTGCGCATCGGCGACGTGCTGAGCGACAACGAGCAGCCGTTCGATCTGCGCGCCGATGGGGTAACGCCGGACAGCCCGGCCTATGCGATCTACACTTCGGGCTCGACCGGCAAGCCCAAGGGCATCGTCATCAGCCACCGCAACATCTGCCATTACCTGCGCGCCGCCAACAGCGTCTACGGCATCACGGCCGACGATGTGGCCTTCCAGGGCGCCTCGGTGGCCTTCGACCTGTCGCTCGAAGAAATCTTCGTCCCCTATCTGGCCGGCGCCACCCTGTGGGTCGCCAGCCGCCAGGTGCTGGACGAGGCCGACCGGCTGGCTGACGTGCTGACCGAGGCCGGCGTCACCGTTCTCGACACCGTGCCGACCCTGCTGGCGATGCTGCCGAAGGATATCCCGTCGCTGCGCGTCGTCATCCTGGGCGGCGAGGCCTGCCCGCCGGCCGTCGCCTCGCGCTGGTGCCGGCCGGGCCGGCGCCTGTTCAACAGCTATGGCCCGACCGAAGCGACCGTCGTCGCCACGGTGGCCGAGGTTCATCCTGACACCCCCGTCACCATCGGCCGCCCGATTCCGAACTACACATGCTATGTGGTGGACGAGGCATTGCAGCCGGTGGCCCCCGGCACCCAGGGCGAGTTGCTGATCGGCGGCCCCGGCGTGGCCCAGGGCTATCTCGGCCGACCGGAACTGACGGCGGAGAAGTTCATCGCCAACCCGTTCCGCTCCGGCGGAGCCGATCCGCTGCTCTACCGCTCCGGCGACGCAGTCAGCGTCGATGCCGACGGCAACCTGCGCTTCCATGGCCGCATCGACGATCAGGTGAAGATCCGCGGCTTCCGGCTGGAGCTGGGCGAGATCGAGGCGAAGCTGACCGATCTGCCCGGCGTCGCACAGGCGACGGTGGTTCTGCGCACCGACAACGGCCTGGACCGTCTGGTCGCCTTCCTGGTGGCGCAGCCCGGCTCATCCCTCGACAAGGCCGCGCTCCGCGACGCGCTGCGCGCCCAACTGCCCGCCTACATGGTGCCGGCGCACTATGAACAGGTGGCGGAGCTGCCGCGCCTGACCTCCGGCAAGGCCGACCGCAAGACCTTGCAGGCCATGCCGCTGACCGAGCATGCCGGTGCCGGCGAGCAGGAGGAGCCGCGCAGCCCGACCGAGGCCACGCTGCTGGACGCCGCCCGCCGGGTCCTCCCCGGCCAGTCGATCCCGCTGGAGGCCGACTTCTTCCTCGACCTGGGCGGCCATTCGCTGCTGGCGGCGCGCTTCGTCTCGGCGGTGCGCGAGACCGCCGGGCTGGCAAGCCTGACCCTTCAGGACGTCTATGGCGCCCGCACGCTGCGCGCAATGGCCGAACGGCTGGACGCCAAGGCGCCGGCCGGTCATGGCGCCAAGCCGGCCGACCTGTCCTTCGATCCGCCGCCGCTCGCCCGCCGCCTGCTGTGCGGGCTGGCCCAGGCCGCGGCGCTGCCGGTCATCCTGGCGCTGATGACGGTGCAGTGGCTGGGCGTGTTCGTCAGCTACATGCTGCTGTCCGGCGAGGATGCGGGGATTTTCGGCGAGATCACGACGCTGTTCGGCGTCTATGTCGTCATCAACATCGCCACCGTCGCCATCGCAATCGCGGCCAAGTGGCTGATCATCGGCCGGACCAAGCCGGGCCGCTACCCGCTGTGGGGCGTCTATTATTACCGCTGGTGGTTGGCCCAGCGCTTCATCGCGCTGGTCCATCTGAAGTGGTTCCAGGGATCGCCGGTGATGCGGCTGTTCCTGCGCGCGCTCGGCGCCAAGGTCGGCGCCGATGCGATGATCGGCGAGTTCGAATCCGGCGCCATCGATCTGGTCAGCATCGGCCGCGGCGCCTCGACCGGCGGCAAAGTGAAGATGGCCAATGCCGAGGTGATCGGCAACGAGCTGGTGATCGGCACGATCGAGATCGGCGAGGACGCCTATGTCGGCACCTCCTGCGTCATCGGCCACGACGCCATCGTCGGCAAGGGCACCGAACTGGCCGACCTGACGGCGCTGGCCGCCGGCACGCACACCGGCGACTACGAGTCCTGGGACGGCTCGCCCGCTCGCAAGGTCGGCACGGTCGATCGCACCACCCTGCCGCAGGAACCCAGTGCCGGCGTCGTCAAGCGCGCCGCCCAGTCGCTGATCTATCTGGTCGCCCTGGTCGGCCTGCCGCCGGTGGCGTTGATCCCGATCTTCCCGGCCTTCTACCTGTTCGACAAGCTCGACAGCTGGATGGGCGGGGTGTTCAAGGTCAACTACCTCTACTATGTTCCCGCCATCGCCTGGCCGACCGCAATGTTTCTGGTCGCCTTCACCGTGCTGCTGATCGCCGCCATGCGCTGGATCGTGCTGCCGAAGGTGGAGGCCGGCTCCTACTCGGTCCACAGCTGGTTCTACGTCCGCAAATGGGTCGTGGCACTGGCAACGGAAGTGATGCTGGAGACCCTCAGCTCGCTCTACGCCACCGTCTACATGCGGGCCTGGTACCGGCTGATGGGCGCGAAGATCGGCCGCGACGCCGAGATCTCGACCAACCTCGCCGGCCGCTACGATCTGGTGGAGATCGGCGAGAAGTGCTTCATCGCCGACGAGGTGGTGCTGGGCGACGAGGATATCCGCCGCGGCTGGATGCATCTGCAACCGGTGAAGACCGAGGCCCGCGTGTTCGTCGGCAACGACGCCGTGGTGCCGCCGGGCTCCTCCATCCCCACCGGCACGCTGATCGGCATCAAATCCAAGCCGCCGGCGAATGCCGAGATGCAGGCCGGCGACACCTGGTTCGGCAGCCCGCCGATCAAGCTGCCGGTGCGCCAGAAGTTCGACAACGTGTCGGCCAACTGGACCTTCGAGCCGTCGCGCGCCCGCCGTCTGGGACGCGGCATCTTCGAGGCGTTCAGCCTGTCGATGCCGTCGATGCTGTTCATCACCTTCGGCACCTTCGCGGTGGAGTTCTTCGCCCCCGCCATCCTCGACCAGCGCTGGGGCGCCTTCGCCTGGCAGTTCCTGGCGGTCAGCGTCGCCATCCCCGTGGCGATGGTGCTGGTGGTGGCGCTGGTGAAGTGGCTGCTGATGGGCCGCTACGCCCCCACCATGAAGCCGATGTGGTCCTGGTGGGCGATGCGGACCGAGGCAGTGGCGGTGCTGTACTGGGGCCTGGCCGGCAAGGTTCTGCTCGACCATCTGCGCGGCACGCCGATGCTGCCCTGGGTGCTGCGCCTGTTCGGCACGAAGTTCGGCAAGGGCGTCTACATGGACACCACCGACATCACCGAGTTCGACTGCGTGTCGGTCGGCGACTATTGCGCCATCAACGCCTTGTCGGCCCTCCAGACCCATCTCTACGAGGACCGCGTGATGAAGGTCGGCCGGGTGACGGTCGGAACCGGCGTCACCGTCGGGGCCGGCGCCACCGTGCTGTACGACACCCATGTCGGCGACTTCGCCCGGCTGGGTCCGCTGACCCTGGTGATGAAGGGCGAGGAAATCCCCGCTCATGGCGACTGGGTCGGCGCCCCGGCCGAACCGGCCGCCCATGCCGACAGCACGGTCGCTGGACGGGTCAGGGCGGCGGCGTAAGCAGCCGGCGCCAGTGACGGAAAGACGAGGCTGGTCATACCATTGCGGTGTGCCGGCCTTTTCTTTTGCCTGTCTTCATCTGACGACAAACCGTCGCGCGCCGTTACTCTCTCCGATGGTTGTCTCCGCCCCGCAGCGGTGTATAAGGGGGGCCGAGCGCGGCCTGCCCCCTTCGCGCGCCCGGCCGGGCGCGTTCCGCGGAGGCGAATGGCGGCCGTCGGATCGTCATGAAGGAACGCCCCAATGCCCGACGACATCGCCTCAGCCCGCGGCCTGTTTCCGCTCGCCAAGGACGACACGACCTACCGCAAGCTGACCTCGGATCACGTCTCGGTCGTCGAGTTCGACGGCGAGCAGATCCTGAAGGTCGAACCGGAAGGTCTGCGCCTGCTGGCCGAGGCTGCCTTCTCCGACATTAACCATCTGCTGCGGCCGGGCCATCTGGCCCAGCTCGCCAGGATTCTGGACGATCCGGAGGCGTCGGCCAACGACCGCTTCGTGGCGCTCGACCTGCTGAAGAACGCCAACATCGCCGCCGCCGGCACCCTGCCGATGTGCCAGGACACCGGCACCGCCATCATCATGGGCAAGAAGGGGCGCCGCGTCTGGACCAAGGGCGGCGACGAGACCGCCCTGTCGGAAGGCGCCCGCGACGCCTACCTGAAGCGCAACCTGCGCTACAGCCAGCTGGCGCCGATCTCCATGTATGAGGAGAAGAACACCCGGAACAACCTGCCGGCTCAGATCGACATCTATTCCGAGGGCGAGGACTATTACAAGTTCCTGTTCATGGCCAAGGGCGGCGGGTCGGCCAACAAGACCTTCCTGCATCAGGCCACGCCGTCGGTTCTGGCGCCCGACCGGTTGCTGAAGTTCCTGGAAGACAAGATCCGCTATCTCGGCACCTCTGCCTGCCCGCCCTACCACCTCGCCATCGTCATCGGCGGCCTGTCGGCGGAGCAGAACCTGAAGACGGTGAAGCTGGCCTCGGCCCGCTATCTCGACAACCTGCCGACCGAGGGCGGTGAGGACGCGCACGCCTTCCGCGATCTGGCGATGGAGGCCGAGGTCCACAAGCTGACCCAGAACATGGGCATCGGCGCCCAGTTCGGTGGCAAGTATTTCTGCCACGACGTCCGCGTCATCCGCCTGCCGCGCCATGGCGCCTCGATGCCGATCGGCATCGGCGTGTCCTGCTCGGCCGACCGTCAGGCGGTGGGCAAGATCACCAGGGACGGCATCTTCCTGGAGCAGTTGGAGACCGATCCGGCCCAGTATCTGCCGGAAATCGGTAACGAGCATCTGTCGGGCGAGGTGGTGAAGATCGACCTGAACCAGCCGATGGAGCAGATCCGCGCCACGCTGAGCCAGTACCCGATCCGCACCCGCCTGTCGCTGACCGGCCCGCTGATCGTCGCCCGCGATCTGGCCCACGCCAAGCTTCGCGCCCGCCTGGACGCCGGCGAGCCGCTTCCCGACTATTTCAAGAACCACCCGATCTACTATGCCGGCCCGGCCAAGACGCCGAAAGGCTACGCCTCGGGCTCCTTCGGGCCAACCACGGCGGGGCGCATGGACAGCTTCGTCGATCAGTTCCAGGCGGCCGGCGGCTCCATGGTCATGCTCGCCAAGGGCAACCGCAGCCCGGAGGTGACGGCGGCCTGCAAGCAGCATGGCGGCTTCTATCTCGGTTCGATCGGCGGCGCCGCCGCCCGTCTGGCCCAGGACTGCATCAAGAAGGTGGAATGCGTCGAGTATCCCGAACTCGGCATGGAAGCCATCTGGCGCATCGAGGTGGAGGACTTCCCGGCCTTCATCATCGTCGACGACAAGGGCAACGACTTCTTCAAGGAGTTGAAGCTCGCCTGATCCTGGCTGACAGGACGTTAAGGGGCGCGGCGCCTTGCAGGATGCACCGCGCCCTTTTCCCTGCCCGCTTGCGGGATGGCACCGGGGGCGCCTATCTTGATTGCATCGGGATCGGGGCATCGGGATCGGGGAGGACTGTGCAATGGACGGTGTCTATGACCGGCGCGCGCCGAAGCGGGACATCACCTTGTCACTGGACAAGGATATCCTGCAGCGCGCCCAGTCCCTTCCCGGCGACCTGTCGGAACGGGTCGAAAAGATGCTGGCCGACGAGGTGGCGAAAGCGGATCGTGAGCGTCGCCTGGATGACGTGATCGACGCATGGAACCGCTTCGATGAAAAACATGGGTCTTTCGCGGACCAGCATGTCGACGACATCTTATGAGCCAGTTCGACGTCCATAGAAACACCGGCGCCGGCCGACAGACGACTCCCTTTGTGGTTGTCATTCAATCGGGAAGGTTCGACAGAGCACGCAGTCGCGTCGTCATTCCAATGATCGACAAGCGCGCGGAACCGCCCATCGATCCTGAATTGAATCCGTCTTTTGAAATCGATGGACGCTCGGTGGTTCTTCATCCACTACAGACCGTGACGGTCCGCACCGAACGACTCGGCGAAAAAGTCTGCTGCCTCGCCGACGACAGCGACCGCATCATTTCCGCCATCGACCTTCTGATTTCCCGTGCCTGGGGATGAGTAGCCCGTGACACCCGCCCAAATCCAAGACCGCATCCTGTACCGCGACGGGCTGATGCTGATCCTCGACAAGCCAGCCGGGCTGCCGGTCCATGCCGGCCCCGCCGGCGGACCGAACCTGGAGCGGCATTTCGACGCGCTGCGCTTCGGTTTCCCCAAACCACCATCCCTCGCCCATCGGCTGGACCGCGATACCTCGGGCTGCCTGATCCTCGGCCGCCATGCCAAGGCGCTGCGCAAGATCGGCATCCTGTTCCAGAACGGCAAGGTCGACAAAACCTATTGGGCGGTGGTCGCCGGCACGCCGCCGCAGGAGTCCGGACGGATCGAGCTGCCGCTGGCCAAAGTTTCCAACAAGACCGGTGGCTGGCGCATCGTCGGTTCGCCCGAGGGACAGGCGGCGGTAACCGACTATGTCGTGCGCGGGCAGGCCGACGGGCTGACCTGGCTGGAACTGACGCCGCACACCGGTCGCACCCACCAGATCCGTGTCCATTGCGCCTCCATCGGCTGCCCGCTGGTCGGCGACCCGCAATATGGCGGGCCGGAGGACAAGCCGCTGCATCTGCATTCGCGCGCCATCTCGCTGCCGCTCTATCCCAAGCGTGATCCGGTCGGCGCCGAGGCCCCGATCCCGCCGCACATGCGGGCGGCACTGGAGACTTGCGGCTTCACCGAAGCGTCATAGCGCCGCCGCCACGCTCCAGCCTTGCTGCGACGCGGCAGGCTGCCCCATGATCGGTGTCGGGAACTGGGGCGATCACGGCCAAGGGGCGAGGGTATGATACCGATCGGCACGACGACAGCCCGCTGGATGACCGTGCGCTACGCCCTGGCGCTGACGCTCATCGCGCTGGGCACGCTGGCCGGCTTTATCATGACCGAGCGGGTGATCGGCCAGCACGAACGCATGTTGGAGGTCGTCAACGTTTCCGGACGGCAACGCATGCTGTCCCAGCGGACGGCTCTGCTGGTGGAGCAGCTGAAGAACACGACCGATCCGGCAACGCGCGTCGACCTTGCCCGACGGCTGGATGACGCAACGGACATGTTCGAGGCCACCCACCGGCGCCTGAGCGGCCAAGCCGGGCCGGAGGAGGGCCCGGCACTGGGCCCTCCTCCCCGTGACCTTTTCTACAGCGGCCCCAATCCGTTGGACCCGGTGGTGACCGAACACATCGCCGCCCTGCGCCGCGTCATCGCCGCCGCATCGACCGGACAAGCGCCGGACCCGGCCGAGGCCGACCGCATCACCGCCCAGGCGTTCGGCCCGCTGCTGGATCGGCTGGAGGAGATGGTCGCCCTCTATCAGGAGGAAGGAGAGGCAGGTTTCCTGACCCTGCACCGGCTGGGGCTGGCGGTGCTGCTGGCAACCCTGCTGATCCTGGCGGTAGAAGCGCTGGCGATCTTCCGGCCGATGACCCGGCAGGTACGCCGCCAGTTCACCGAGATCCTGCGCATGGCGGAAGCCATCGAGCGGGCGAACGCCACGCTGGAACAGCAGGTGCGCGAACGGACGGCCGAACTGCATGCCGCCAAAACGGCAGCGGAGCAGGCCCACCGCGCCAAGTCCCGCTTCCTTGCCCATGCCAGCCACGACCTGCAACAGCCGCTGCAGGCCATCGGAATGTTCACGGGCATGCTGGAGCGCCAGCCGCAGAGCGTCAAGGCGACTGCGCTGCTGAGCGACCTGAAGGCGGCGCAGCGGTCGATGCGCGACCTGTTGAACGCCATCCTCGACATCTCCAAGCTAGAATCGGGGGTGGTGACGCCAAAGCCGGCGGACCTGCCGCTCTCTCCGCTGCTCGACCAGCTGGAGGCGGAATTCACCGGGCAGGCGGAGGCGAAGGGGCTGCGGCTGCGCGCCATTCCGACCGAAGCCGTGGTGCGCAGCGACCCGGCCCTGCTGGAACGCATCGTCCGCAACCTGATCGCCAACGCCATCCGCTATACCGAGACCGGCGGCGTCCTGGTCGGCTGCCGTACCCGCGGCGATACTCTGTGGATCGAGGTCTACGACACCGGCCGCGGCATCGCCGAACCCGACCGCAAGCGCATCTTCGAGGAGTTCGTCCAGCTCGATCGCCCCGACCGCGACCGTAGCGAGGGCATCGGGCTGGGCCTCGCCATCGTCGAACGTCTCGCCCGGCTGCTGGGCCATCCGGTGACGGTTCGCTCGGCGGAAGGGCGCGGAACCGTGTTCGCCGTGGGGGTGCCGCTGACCGGGTGATATTGTCCCTCCCGGAGAAACTATCTGATGCGAACGGCCTGGATTGTTCCATAAGCCGTTGGGTGCCAAATTCCCCTCCAGACAACGGCACACACCCCAACGATATGGAGGGTTCCATCATGATCACCATTCGCCATCGCGACGAGCGTGGGGTCGCCAACATGGGTTGGCTGAACAGCAACCACAGCTTCTCGTTCGGCCATTACTTCGACCCCGGCCACATGGGCTTCCGCGCCCTGCGCGTCATCAACGAGGACCGGGTGATCCCCGGCGCCGGCTTCCCCACCCATGGGCACGCCAATATGGAGATCGTCTCCTATGTGCTGAACGGCGCGCTGGAGCATAAGGACTCCATCGGCACCGGTTCGGTGATCCGTCCCGGCGAGGTCCAGGTGATGAGCGCCGGCCGCGGCATCCGCCACAGCGAGTACAATGCGTCGGACACCGAGCCGGTGCATTTCCTCCAGATTTGGATCCTGCCGGAAGCCAACAATCTGGCGCCCGGCTACCAGCAGGCGGATTTTCCGGCCGAACAGAAGCGCGGCACGCTGAAACTGGTCGGCTCGCGTGATGGCCGGGACGGCAGCACCATCATCCATCAGGACGTCGATCTGTACGCCGCCCTGCTGGACGGCGAGGAAAGCGCCACGCTGCCGCTTCGCCCCGGTCGCCATGCCTGGGTCCAGGTGGCCCGCGGCCGGGTCCATCTGAACGGCACCCTGCTGAAGGCTGGCGACGGCGCCGCGCTGACGGACGAGGAGGCGGTGACGCTGGACCGCGCCGACGATGCCGAAGTGCTGGTCTTCGACCTCGCCTGATACAGTCGGGCGTAAGGCGTCAGGCTTGACATAAAAGCTTGATTTGAACCGGGAGCGGGGCAGGCGGCAGAGTGCCGCCGTCCCGTTCCCGCCGACGCCCTGCCGGCGGGCCGCACCCTGGGGTAGGCGATGACCGAGCAGAAAACCTACAATGTCCTGTTTCTCTGCACCCACAATTCGGCGCGCAGCATCATGGCGGAATGCCTGATGCGCCGGTGGGGCGCCGGCCGCTTCAACGCCTGGTCCGCCGGGAGCCATCCGGCCGGCCAGATCAACCCGCACACTCTGGCGACATTGAAGGCCTTCAACCTGCCGACCGACGGTCTGCGCTCCAAGAGCTGGGACGAGTTCTCCCGCCCCGACGCACCCGCGCTGGATTTCGTCTTCACCGTCTGCGATCAGGCGGCGGGGGAGATGTGCCCGGTGTGGAGCGGTTCGCCACTGGTCGCCCATTGGGGAGTCGAGGATCCATCCGCCGCCACCGGGACGGAGGACCGCATCCGCATGGCCTTCCGCCGCGCCTATGTGGAATTGGAAAGCCGCATCAAGATCTTCGCCAGCTTGCGGGTGGAGCAGCTGGACCGGTTGACCCTGCAAAGCTCGCTGCATGCCATCGGCACTGTTCGCGGTTCCGAAGCGGACATGATGGCCGACGCCTGAGGTCACGTCACAGCACCTGTTTGGGCAACGACAGCAACTCCTTCCTGATGCGGTTGAGGCTGGGACGGTTTTCGGGGCCGAAGGCGATGGGGCGGCACAGGTGCATGGCGGTCAGCCCGACCCGCGCAGTCAGCAGGCCGTTGATCACCCCCTGCCCCATCCGCGTCGAAATGGCGGCGGCGAGCGAGCCGCCCAGCGCCTCCACCGCGACATGGTGGGCGCTTTCCGCCACACCGGCGACGGCGATGTTGGCGAGCATCCGGCGCAAAAGCCGCAGCGAGCCGACATAGCCGGGCCGGGCGCCATAGAGGGCGGCGATCTCCCGCACAAGCTTCAGGTTGCGCCAGAGGACCACGGCGAAATCCAGCAGAGCCGCCGGGCTCAGCGCGGTGGCGACGGCGGTGTCGCGCGAGGCGCGCAGGACCCGCTGATAGGCGGCACGGTCGAGCGGGCTCAGCACCTCGCGGTCGAGCAGCCGGACCACCTCGTGCTCGTCATGGGCGTCGGTGACATGGTCGCGCACGCGGGCCAGCGCCGGGGCCAGCTCCCGCCGGTCGGCGTAGAGCGCCACCAGGGAGCCTGCGAAACGGTCGGCCCGGCCGCCGGGCGCCTCCAGCTCCAGCCGGCCGGCCTCGGCGCGCAGCTCCTCGATCCGGCGCAGGCGGCGCAGCGACAGAAGTTCGGTCACCAGCATCGCGATCGCCGCGATGCCGGCGGTGGCGGCCAGCAATGCCACCAGCACGCCCAGCGCAAGGCTGGTGGCGAAGGCGCGGGCCAGCAGGTCGGCGGTGTCGAAGCCCAGCGCCACCAGCACCAGTGCCGCCAACGCCCCGAACAGCCAGCGGCCGAGCCTGCGCGTGGTGCGCACCGGCGTGGCAGGGGCCGGCAGCAGATCGGCCGGATCGCCGCTGCCGGTCAGCAGGGCGGTTTCCTCCTCCACCGGCACCGGAGCTGCGCGGTCGAGGTCCAGCTCCATCGGCGGAACCCAACCCTTCGAGGCGTTGCGGGTGTCGTGCTCCGTCACGTCAGGTAATCCCCGAGCAGGAATTGCAGGGCCTTATCGACGCGGATGTGCGGCAGGCCGCGCGGGTCCCGGCCGAGGTCGTCGGGCGGACGGAAGGCGAGGAAATTGTAGGGACGGTCGCGGCCGGGCGGGAAGGCCTCCGCATCCTCCGGAATCTCGCCGGGGAACAGCACGGTCGGGCGGTCGCGCCCGACGGGGACGCCGCGCACGCAGCGCAGCTGGCGGCCCTCATGCTCCGTCACCACGCTTTCGGTGCATTTCAGCGCGGCGATGGCCATGGTGTCGACCTGGGCGCCTTCAAAGCGGATGGCGTTGCGGGCGTCGCCGACCAGCCGGTCGAGCAGTGCCCGCAGCTGGGCATGCTGGTGGGCGGCGATGTGGTCGGCCTTGGTCGCGGCGAAAAGCACGCGGTCGATCTTGCTGCCGAACAGCCAGTCGAACCAGCCCGACGCGCCATGACGGAAGGGTTCAAGGCTCAGTTCCAGCGCCCGCTTCATGTCGGCCATCCCGGCGGGGCCGGCGTTCAGCGCGCCCAGCACGTCGATCAGCACGATCTGGCGGTCGAGCCGGGCGAAGTGTTCGGCGAAGAAGCGGCGGACGACGTTGGTCTTGTAGGCCTCGTACCGCTCCTCCATCAGCGCCCACAGGCTTCCCCTGCCCCGCGGGGCTCCGCGCAGGGGACAGAAGGTCAGCAGCGGCGCATCCTTCATGTCGCCGGGCTCGACGAAACGGCCGGGCTGGATCAGGCTGAGCAGCGTGTCGGCACGGCGGCAGGCATGGAGATAGTCGGTGTAGAGCGCAGCCCCGCGCCGCGTGGTCTCCTCCTCCGCCGAAGCGGACGGGTCGATGGTGGCGAGCCAGCCGCGCCAGGAGGCCGACAGTTCGTCGCGCGGCGGGCGGGCGGCGAGTTCGATGGTCTGGGCGCTCCATTCCGCGAAGCTCTGGCGCAGCAGCGGCAGGTCGAGCAGCCATTCACCGGGATAATCGACGAGGTCGAGATTCAGCGTCGCCACCGGCTGCACCGAGCGCTTCAGCGCCGAATCAGGACGGTAGCGCAGCGAGACGCGCATCTGGCCGATGCCGCGTGTCGGCTCCGGCCAATGGGGATCGGGTCCGGTCAGGGCGGCGAGATGGCCTTCGAAATCGAAGCGCGGCACGTCGGGATCGGGCTGCGGCCGCAGCCGCGCCGCCTGGAAGCGGCCGGACGAGACGGCATCGACGAAGGGCAGCCGCCCGGCCTTCAGCAGGTTGTCGACGAGGGCGGTGACGAAGACGGTCTTGCCCGCCCGTCGCAGTCCGGTGACGCCGACGCGGACCGTCGATTCCAGGAGAAGCCGGCTGCCGGCGTCGTACAGGCTGTTCAGGTCGGGAATGCGCACGGGCGGTCGTTCACGTCTGGCCGATGACCGGCCCTATATGGGGTCGGGCAAGCGGGATGCGAGAGGCAGGGATGCGAGGGGGAACCGGATGCGACGTTTGGAACAGCATGAAACAGTTTTCGGAGCTGTGTTCACTGTTCAATCCGGACGGCATCGGCGGGGACCTTTGCAGGTGGGGACCAGCGGTCATTCGTATCATGGACAGGGGGAGCGGGTAACGGCGGGGTGAAAAACAGGAGGTCCCCCTCTCCCCCCGGGGAGAGGGCCGGGGTGAGGGGGATGCACCGGGTGGCTATACCGAGAATCCTCGTAGCGCGTCTCCCTCACCCTAACCCTCTCCCCGGGGGGGAGAGGGGATATCAAGAGCGGGAGATGGTTCACCCCCCGATATAGTGCGGCATCAGCTTCGCCTGATCGCCGATCCAGACCTCGCAGCGGCTGTCCTGGTTGCGGAAGAAATAGGCTTTGCCGGGCTGGCGGCGGTTCTGCGGATCGACAAGATTGGCGCCGCCGGAGAAGGCGACGCCATAGCGGTAGTCCGGCGTCGCCGCCCAATAAAGGCCGTCAATCTGTTGCAGGAAGGCGCCGCGCTGGCACAGGTGCGACAGGGTGCGGTCCAATGTGGCGAAGCCCTTCAACCCCTGCGGCAGCTTGTAGACGGCACGGCTCTCGGTGCGGCGCAAGCGCGGCTCGTGGCCGGGCGGCGGCGGTTCATAGGCGCGGAAGGGCGGACGCAGATGGCCGGGTTCGGTGCGGTCGGTGCGCAGAACCTCCTGCGCCCCGGCGGCAGCGGGAAGCAGAACAACGGTCAGCAGCAGGGCGGCGAGGCGGCGGGTCATCGCACCGACGGGTTGTTGGCGACGAAGGCGAAATAGGGCAGCCGGCGCACCGCGTCCGCCACCATCAGATAGGCGACCGCAAAGGCCAGCAGCGAGGCGAGGAAATAACCGTAGCCGTACCAGGGGAAGCCCATGCCGCTGAACAGCAGGGTGAAGCCGCCGTTGGTTACCAGATAGACAAGCTGCGCCGTCAGGTTCCGCGCCCGCAGGTCGAAATAGGCGAGGATCACCGTGCAGAACAGGAACAGCACCTGGAAGAAGGCCCCGAGCACGCCGAAGCGGAACATGCCGATCTGCTGGTATTGCAGGCCGAGGACGCCGACGATGGCCGGGGCCAGGAAGATGCAGACGGCGCAGACCGCCCCTTGCAGGATGATCAGGTTGCGGCTGCTGTCCAGCAGGGCGGCGATGATGGCGCTGTGGTTGCGGGCGATCTGGTCGTAGGTCGCGTGCTTCTGGATGTCGCGATAGAAGCCCTGGTAATGCTCGAAGAAGCGGGTCTCGATGTTCACCGTGAACAGGGTCAAGGCCGGCAGGGTCGTCAGATAGGCGATGAACATGGCGCCGTCATAGGCGCTGTAGATCGCCATGGCGCCGGAGACCAGTTCGCGTTCCGGCGCGAACCACATGATCCACTTGTCGGTCCACACCGCGGCGTTGGCGAACAGGCCGATCAGCGCAAGATCGGCGTATTTGCGGAAATAGCCGAGGAAGGCGAACATCCGCCCCACCGGATAGGGATATTCGGCCAGAACCCGCGCGATCAGCCCGAACTGGATCGCCGCCAGCCCGGCGGAGAAGCCCCAGACCATCCCCGCCGCGCCGAAGCGGTCGCCCAGCAGCACGGCACCGGCCATGCCGGTGGCCATGCCGACGCCGAAGGCGACGGTGACGGCCAGATAGTCCTTCAGCGCCGACAGGAAGATCGACACCACCCAGATGCCGCAGACCAGGAAGAAGTTCACCAGCCCGCCCAGCATGACCGGCATCGGCAGGCCGCTGAACAGCGGATAGAAGGGGCCGGCGGTCAAGGCCGCGATGGCATAGGCCAGACCCAGCGTCGCCAGCAGCATGCCGGGTGCGGCCTCCACCTCCTTGGCATAGATGGCGTCGGCGAGATAGCGGGTGGCGACCAGCACCAGCGGTCCGGTGAAGACGACCGAGAAGCAGAAATTGTAGATCACCACGACGCGGAACAGCGTCAGCTCCTCCACCCCCACCAGATCGCGGCCGAACAGCGTGATGCCGGCCAGCGCCAGGATGGTGAACATCCAGGGGCCGGAGGTGATGAAGGCGGAATGGGCATAGCCCTGCAACACGCCCAGCAGGTCGTCGCGCCGGGCCAGCCGGCGGAGCGCGAAGCCGATGCCGGCCATCTCAGGCGGCCCCGCTCAGCTGGAAGTCCTGCTGGTCATGCGTCGGCCGGGTCGGCATGGCGATGTGCTCGTCATAGATGGCGCGATAGATGCGGTCGATGGCGACCTTGTCGTAGGACTGGGCGACGCGCCGGGCGATGGCCTGGGCACAGCGCTCGCGCCAGGGACGGTCGAGCAGCAGGGCGCGCAGCTCCCGCGCGGTGTCGAGCGGGCTGGCCAGCGGCGTCACCGCCCCGCCCGGCCCCAGCGGCGGCACCTCGTCCGGGCGGCCCATCAGCAGTTCGGAGCAGGACCCGACGTCGGTCGCCACGGTCGGCACGCCGGACGCCCCGGCCTCCAGGATCACCAGCGGCTGCGCCTCGCTGACGCTGGTCAGCGCGATGGCATCGACCTTTCCCAACCAGTCGGTCAGCCTGACCCGGCCGGCGAAGATCACCGTCTGCTCCAACCCCAGATGCTTCACGATGGTGCGGCATTCCTCGACATAGCCGGGATCCTCCTCCAGCGGTCCCAGGATCATCGCCTTCAGGTCGGGGATGTCCTCGCGCAGGATGGCTGCGGCACGGATATAGGTCTTCACGTCCTTGATCGGCACGACGCGGCCGATCAGGGCGATGGTCGGCGGGCGCGGCGTGGAATCGCGCTGCACCTGGGAATAGCCGGCATAGTCGATGCCGTTGGGCACGATCATCAGCTTGGCCGGATCGGCGCCCTGGCGGCGCTGGAACTCCTGGTTTCCGCCATACAGGGTGATGATGCGGTCGCAGGCGTCGTAACAGGCCTTGGAATAGCTGGCGAAGGTGTCCAGCCACAGATCGCGCAGGTCGCGCTTCTTCTTGTCGAGCGCCAGCGAGGTGTCGGCCCCCTCGAACAGCCATTCGGCCATCAGGATCTCGATGCGCCGTTCGTTGGTGTAGATGCCGTGTTCGGTCAGCAGGGCCGGCCGGCCGGTCTCCAGCCGCGCCCGCGCGGCGAACAGCCCGGCATAGCCGGTGGAGATGGCATGGTAGACGGCGGCCTGCGGCATCGGCACCAGCAGCGTGGCGAACAGACCGCTCATCAACGCGCGGCTGCCCCAGAAATACTCAAGGAAGGAAGCGTCCGGCAGGGCGGCCCTGCACATGCGCACCACCATCCGGAAGGCGTCCTCGGAATTCAGCAGCGCCCGCTTGCCGATCCGGCCGCGGCGCGGCGCCAGCAGCCGGAGAACCTCGGCCACCTCGGCCAGCCCTCCCCCCTGCTGCAAGCGGGCAAGCGGCCGCTCCAGATCCCGCAGCAGCCGGCCGGTGCCGGGCTGCCAGCGCCAGCCGGCGGGGGGATCCTGGAGATGGACATGGGTCAGGCCGGTCACGTTGGGCGGCAGGTCGTAGGCGAGCTTGCGGGCGCTGCGGTCGGCGACCAGGGCCACGATGTGGAAGGTCAGGTCGGCATGGGAACGGATCAGGTCGTGGGTCCAGGTCGACACGCCGCCGGCGACATAGGGATAGGATCCCTCCATCAGCAGGCAGACGTCGGCCTTCGGGGCCCGGGGAGCTTCAGGGAGAGATCGGCTCATGCGGCCAGCTCCGTCGTCGCATAGCCGGCATCGGCCGCATCGTCGCGCCACAGGGCGAAGACGTCGCTCAGCGTGTCGGGCAGGTCCGCCTGATCGCCCAGCAGGTCGGGCCGACGAAAGGGCAACGCGCGCAGATCGGCGAAGCGGCCCAGCCGGAACAGGCTCTCGGCATACCAGAACAGGATGCGGCGGTCGGTCGTACGGTCGATCATCGGCGCCAGCCGGTCCGCCGCCTCGCCCGCCAGCCCGCAGCGCAGGAGCAGCCGGCCAAGATCGTGGCGGATGCCGTCGTCCGCGGGGGCGAGGTCCAGGCTGCGGCGGTAGCCGTCCAGCGCCTTGTCGCGGATCTCGGCCTCGCGGTTGGAGTCCAGCAGGCCGCAGAAGGCATAGTCGTCGAGATGGCGGGCCAGCGCCGCGAGGGAATTCGCATCGTCGGGATGACTGCGGGCGGTGTGGTCGAGCGCCAACCAGCGCTCGTTGAACTCATGCTCCACCCGCGCGGTGGCGGTGGCGGCCTGGACGCGGACGGACGGGTCGGCGTCGGCCAGCCCGGCCTTCAGGGCCGGCGTGAAGGCCGGGCGGAAATGACGGGCGACCAGGGCGATCACCGCCTGCTTCTGCTGCGGCGAGCCGACCGACATCACGTCGGTGAAGGATTCGCCGGCCACCAGATGGGCGTTCTCGCGGCCGGTCACGATCAGCTCGTACAGTTCCTGCGCCGGGCCGGTCTCGCTGTCGGGGAAGAGAGAGAGATACCAGTCCTGGAAACCGGTGGCATAACGGCTGAACACCGCCAGCAGCGCCGTTGCCACCAGCGTGCAGACGGCGCCCAGCGGACCCAGCGGACCCAGGGTGACCAGCAGCAGCCCGGCCAGCCGCAGGTCGCGCCGGCGCCGCGCCCGGCTGCGCAGCCACAGCCCGACCAGGGCGCAGAACAGCAGATGCAGCGCCGCGGCGGACCAGACGGCATGGGGCATGTCCGACAGACCGAGCGCCAGCGCTCCGCCGTCGAGCAGCCCGGCGGCAAGCGTCACCGCCGCCAGTTCGGCCGTGCCCGGGGCCGGGCGGTCGCCCGCCAGCGCGCCATCGGCCTCGGGCGCGGCGGAAGCGGAACCGGTCATGCCATGCCCTCCCCGGCACTCGGCGCGGCGGATTCGGGCGGGTCGATGCGGCGGGTGACGAAGCCGATGGGGATGTTGGACAGGCCGGCGGGCAGCGCCTCGCGCACCGCGCGTTCCAGCTTCGCCTCCACCTGCTTGGCGCCCTCCAGCGGCGTGCCGGCCAGGACCACGCCGAAGGACGTGCCCTGATGGCCGAAATCGCAGGCGAGGTCGGTGTCGCGCAGGCTGCCGCGCACCGCCTCGCCGATGGCGGCGGCAAGATCGGCGCGCTGGGCGACGGACAGGCGCGACAGGCCGGTGGGGCGGATGGTGATGGCGGTGGTCTCGAACCCCATGCGGCGGCCGAGCAGGGCGAGGAACTCCGCCTGCCGGCCGATATAGCTGGAGGAGTAGAGCGCCTCGTCGGTGAAGACGCGCTGCTCGTTGGCGGTGCGGTATTGGCGTGCCTTGGCCAGCGCGGTGCCGATCCATTCGCACAGGATGCGGAAATTCTCGACCGTGTTGACGCTGAGGTCGGTGAAGCCGAGGCTTTCGATCTTCACCATGCCGACGACCTCGCCGGTGTCGCTGCTGATCAGCGGACCGGCCAGCACGCCTTCGCCGGCCAGGATGCGCTCGTCGTCGGCCCGGTTGACGCAAAGCTGGCGCTGGCGGGCGATGACGGTCTGGAACAGCGGCGTCCCGCTGTCGAACCAGCGGGCGTAGCTGTCGTTCTCATCGTCCCACCCCTCGTTGGTCACCGATTCGAGAACGTCGTTGTTCAGCAGGAACAGCGAGAATTTCTCCGGCTTCATGACGGTGCGGACGAGGTCGGCGATGCCCAGCATCACCTCGCCCTCGTCGAGATGGTCGATGGACTTGGCGGCCTGATAGAGGGTGAAGACGGTGCGCAGCTGGCCGGCGACGCGGGTTTCCAGGCTTTCCTTCACCGATTTCAGGGCGCGGTAGGACCGGGCGATCGCCTCCGCCTCCTGCCGGGCGGTGGCGAGACCGGCACGCAGCTCCTCGCGCTCGCGCAGCTGGCGCATCCGCAGCTCGCCGAACAGCACGGCGGCGACCAGCCACAGGATCGGCTCGCGCGTCAGGGTGAAGAGATGGTCGTAGAGGTCTTGGTCGATCCCGGCATCGGGCATGTTGCCGAGCCGCAGGGCCGCCGAGGCCACCAGTGCGGCCAGCACGCCCTCGTTGGTGCCGTACTGGATCGCCAGCAGCAGGACCGGGATCCAGAAGGGATGCGGCTGCACCCCCTCGAAGCGCAATCCGGATCCAATCCAGGCATCAAGACCCAGCGCGACGCCGAAGAACAGCATCAGTTCCAGCAGGGCGACCGGCCGCAGACCGAACCAGCGGCGGGGCGATGCCGGAACGGGGGCCGGAGCGGGAGCCGGAGCAGGGCTGGACTCGAGCGTGCTCATTCGCGGTGCAAATCGTTCGGGAAGTCGGATTCCGGGGTTGCGGCACCCGGAGAGGCCCACGGAGAGGATTGGACGGCAGGAGTCGCGACGACCGGGCGCAGGCTGTCGATCATGCGGGTCACCACGCGCTGGGCGACGTTGTTGACGCTGTCGCGGCTGAAATAGCCGCGGCCGGCCTCCGACTGGCTGGAGGTCCACAGCACCGCGCCGTCGGAGGTGCGGACCAGCCGGGCGTTCAGACCGACCACCGGCTCCTCGCGCAGGCCATGCTGGTAACCGTATTCCGACACGCTGCCGGCCAGCACGGCATCCACCCCCAGCGCCCGGCCGGCGGCCTGCGCGTCCAGCGGAGCGGCGTCGGACTGACCGTCGGTGGCGGTGGCGGTGGCTGAGGCGGCATCGCCCACGGGCTTGGCGGCGGAGAGGCGGCTGCGGACGCGGCTGGCTTCCACGGTGCGAAGGCCCTCGACGCCGTAGAGTTCGGTGGAGACGAGGTCGGCGGCGATCTGGCCGGCGTTCGGGTGGTTGGTCAGATTCTCGAAGGGCAGGACGGCCACGGTCGTGCCGATCGGCAGCACCGCGCCCGGCTGGGCGAAATCGCGGCTGTTGATCCGGCCGAAGCTGCACCCCGCGAGCAGCAGACCCGCCGCCAGCAGCGCCGCATAGCTCCGTGCGCCCTTGCCCATCATCCCCGCACCCGTCTGCCGCATCTCTCGTCCACCTTTTTTAACCATGAAGAGTTGACACACCGTCAATAACGCCAGACCAGCGTGACCCCGGCGCTGTTCACCGCGCTGGCGGTGCCGCGCGCGGTGGAGCGGGCATGGCTGGCGCGGAATCCCAATTCCAGATTGTCCGTCGGCTCCCATCCCAGCGACAGCGCCCCCTGCGGCCCGCTGCGGCCCCGCCGGTCATAGGCGTAGCCGATCTGCGCGGCGTAACGGACATAGTCGGTCAGGTAATCCTCGACGTTCAGCTGCAGCGCATGGACCTCGCGCGTCGCCGCCGGCAACGGGACGTAGGGCTGGCCCTCTATCATGTTTCCGTCGGCGTCCTGCCGGTCACCGCTGCGCCTTTCCTCGCGATGGGCGACATATTCGGCGTCCAGCACATAGGCGACGCTGGTCAGCGGGCCCGGTTGGTTCAGCGTGTAACGCAGCGATCCCTCCAGCGTGGCGCTGCGCGCCAGATCGGCGGTGCCGGCCAACCCATAGCGGTTGTAGCCGGCGCCGAGCGACAGCGACCAGCGGTCGGACAGCCGGTCCTCGTGCTGGACGAACAGGCGGTCGCGCCGTCCGCCATCGACGATGCCCTCCAGAAAGGCGAAGCTCGGTTCGCTCCAGGCGAAGCCGGCGCGGGTCTCGGATTGGTCGCCGCGCCAGAAATGGCTGTAGCCGGCGCCAAGGGTCTGCGGGGCGGCGTAGAGCGCCAGGGTCGAGCGCTCCAACTCCGGCCAGTCATGAACCAGCGCCGCCTCCAGCCGGGAGCGGGCGCCGTGGAAGGGTTCCAGCCGGCCGTCGCCGCGACGGGCGCCGTCGACATCGACCTCGCGGCGCTCGATGCTCCAGGTGAGGGCGGTGGAACGGCCGAACTCCTGCACACCGCTGAAGCGGGCGATGCGCTGCATGTCGGCGTTGCGCACCTTCTGCCAGTCGAGGTCGAGGCGGCTGCGGTCGGCATTCTCGTGCAGAAGCAGCGCCTTGCCCTGGACCAGCGAGGGTTCGTCGGGCGTCAGCTCCAGCGCCGTGTCATAGGCCATGATCGCGTCGCGCCAGCGGCCGAGCCGCTCCTCCGCCTGGGCCAGCAGGGCGGTGGACTGGGCGTCCTTCTGGCCCTGCGCCAGCAGGGCGCGCAACAGGGCGCGCGCCGGCCGAAGGTCGCCACCCTCCACCAGTGCAAGGGCACGGAAATAGTCGAGGCGCCGTTGAGCCGCCCGGTCGGCGGCCTGCGCCTCGCGGCTGGGAGCGGCGGTGGGGGAGCGGGTGAAGGCGACGCTGAGGCCGGCGGGGTCGGTGGCGACCGTAGCCTCGACGCCGGGGCCAAGCACCAGCACGACGCTGTCGTAGCCGTACAGGATGTTGTCGACCCAGGACTCCAGCCGCTCCGGCACGCGGTCGAGCGGGACGCCCCCAAGCGGACGGCTGAAGCGGAGGACGAGTTCGCGGCCGTCGCGCTGGGTTTCGGTGGCGACACTGCCGGGCCAATGCAGGGCGAAGCGGGCGGTGCGGTCCTCGCGCACCGCCTCCAGGCGCACCGGCTGGGCGTGAGCCGGCGTGGCGACGAGGAGGGCGAGGGTTATCAGGACCGGCAGAAATCCCCTCTCCTCCCCGGGGAGAGGGTTAGGGTGAGGGGGTCGCACGGCGAGGATTCTCGGGAAGTCACGCGATGCCTCCCCCTCACCCCGACCGTCTCCCCGGGGGGGAGAGGGGGTGTAAAGCGCGAGACGTGGAAAGCGATCACGGAAGGGCCAGGACACGGCGGGCCTCCGGCAGTCGTCCGTTTTCGATCAGCATCGATGCATAGTCGGCCCTCAGCTGGCGGTCGGCCGGGCGGCGCTTGCGCAAGCCCTCGAACAGCGCCACGGCGTCGTCGACCTTGCCCAGCCGGTTCAACAGGTTCGCCTCCGTCTGGATCGCCGCGTCGCCGCGGCCGGCGCGGGCGCGCAGCTGAGTCAGGGAGGTGCGGTAGAAGGGAACCGCGGCGGCGGGGCGCTTCAGCGCGGTCAGCGCCTCGCCCAGGAAATAATGCGCCTCGTAATCGTCGGGACCGGAGGCGACATAGCGGCGCAGCAGGCGCTCGGCATCGGCGAGGCGGTTCTCGTCATAGGCAAGCATGCCGAGTTGGCGCAGCGCGTCGGCATCGTCCGGCTTGCGCGCCAGCAGAACGGTCCAGGCCTGGGCTGCGGCGGCCCGCTGGCCGGTCTGCTCGGCAAGGCGGGCGTAGCGGCGCAAGCGGTCCGGCGAGTTTTCCTCGGCCAAGGCGGCGCGCACGGCGTCGGCCAGCTCCTTGCCCTTGCCGGCGGCGGCCAACGCCTCGATGTAGGGGGTCTTGAGCGCAGGCTGGCCCGGAGTGGCACCCTGTCCGCCAAGCCCGGCGATGACCCGGCGGCCACCGCCATAGTCGGCAAGGCGCTCGTACCATGCCGCCTGCTCGGCCGGGCTGGTCGCCGCCTTGGCCCGCGCCTCGATCCAGTCCAGGCCGGCGGCCGGCGGGCGCGGTCCCCAGAGATAGGCGAGCTGCTTGAAATCCTCGCTCTGCGGCCCCTGCCCCGCCGCCAGCCTTTGCAGCGCCTGCTCGGCCCCCGCCTTGTCGCCGAGCGCCAGCAGGGACGATGCCGGCTCCCGCCGCCGGTCGGCCGGCAGCCGGTCGTCGGTGGCGCGGGCCAGCAGGTAGCGGCGCAGATCGGCCTTGCGGCCCAGCCTGGTCAGCGTGTCGCGGTAAAGGGAATCCTCGGACTCGGCCAGCGGCGCGGCGGCGGCGCGGCTTTGCAGCAGGTCGGCGAGATCGGGCAGCGCGTTCGCCTTGGCCGCCGCGTCGGCATAGACACTCAGCCAGTCCCCGCCCTGCCGTTCCGCCCAGCCGCGCAGCAGAGGAAGTGCCGCACGGTAGGCCTTGTGGTCCAGCAGCATGGTGACGATCGCCTGCTGGTCGGCATCGGACAGGTTGTCGCGCGCCAGCTTGGCGGTCAGGTGGCGGGCCAGCTCCTCCGACCGGCCGGCGCCGTCCAGTGCTGCGATATAGGCGGCCTCCACCTCCGCGCCACCGGCATCCAGCAGGGGGGCCAGCAAGGGCAGCGCGTCGGCTGGCCGGCCGGTGGCGGTCAAGGCGGTGGCGAGCGCCAGACGGCTGCGCGGCGAAGGATCGAGCGCGAAGGCACGCTGCGCGGCGGCCAGCGCCAATGCCGCGGCGGGACGATTGGCATCGGAACCGGAGGCGGCGCGTTCGGCGGCACTGCCGGCAATGTCCTGCAACAGGGCGAGCGGCAGCTTGGGCTGACCGGCCAGCCAGTCGGCGACGGCGGCGGGATCACCGGCCTTGGCGGCCAGCCGTGCCCAGCCCTGACCGGCCGCCGCAGACGGCATCGCCTGCCGCCGCGCGGTGAACCAGGCGAGGCCGGCGGACGCACGGTCGAGGTCGATGAACAGGGCGGCAAGCTCCTCCAGCGACTCCTCCGGGACATTGCCCGTCAGCGGCAGCCGGTCGAAGGCGGCGGAGGCGGCGGCGTGGCGGCCGGCGCGGTCGAGGATGCGGATGGCGCCCAGCCGGTCGCCCGTCGCCAGCCCATCGCCGGCCAACCCGCGCTCCGCCCACTGCGCCGCCGCCGCCGGGTCGCCACGGCCGAGCGCGATGTTGGCGGCCAGCAGCGGGTAATCGTCGAGGAACTCGTCACCCAGCTCGCGGTAGAGCCGGTCGGGAAAGTTCCGATCACCCTCGCGCAGGGCGGTCTCCGCCAGCCCGGCCAGCACCCAGTCGGGCACCAGATGCAGATCGCGCCCTTTGGTCGCCTCCAGCGCCGCGCGCAGCATGCCGGCATTCACCTCAAGCGCCAGCAGCCGGCCGAACTGCACGTCCTCCACCGGTCCGCTCAGCGCCGACAAGCGGGTCCGCGCCTGCTCCCGCCGGTCGGTGGCGATCAACAGGTCGATGTAGGTCAGCTCCAGCGCCAGATCATGCGCGCGGCCGGTCACCTGTGGTCCTGTCACCTGTGGCTCGATCAGCCGCAGCCCGAGATCGGGACGGGCTGCCGCGGCAAGCTGGCTCGCCAGACCGATCATGTCGGCGACAGTCGGCCGCTCGCCCAGCCAGCGGCGGGCGCGCTCATAGGCCTCGTCCTCGCGGACGAGGTCGATCAGCAGGCTCATCAGCAGTTCGCGGCTGTCGGGTTCGATGTTGCCCCTGGCGCGGTCGTCGGCGCGCAGCAGCCAGTCCACCGCGCCGGCATGGTCGCCGCGCGACGCCAGCAGGGCAGCCAGTTCCTGCTGGGCCTCGACATCCTCCGGCCGCAGGGTGCAATAGCGGACCAGTGCCTCCGCCTTCAGCGCCATCCGGTTGCGGAAGCCGGCGGCATAGGCCAGTTCGCGGAACAGGTCGGCGCTGTTGCGCATCTCCGCCAGCGCCTTCAGGTTCTCCAGCCGGTCGCCCGGCCGCTGGGCATCCTGATAGAGGCGGTCGAGCAGTTCGCGCGCTTCGACGGAGGACGGCTCGGCGGCCAGGAACGCCTCGGTCAGCGCGATGGCGCGGTCGACGTCGCCCTGGGCCAATGTCAGACGGGTGAGCGGCATCACCGTGGCGCCGCTGCGGTCGCCGGCGGCATAGCGCTGCTCGTAGGCGGCGCGGGCGCTGTCATAATCGCGGTCGCGGAATTTCTGCAGGGCAAGCTCGGCGCCGTGCGGAATCAGCAGCAGGCTGGCGCCGATGCCGGCGAGCAGGATCAGCAGGACGACGAGGATGTTCGCGCGCATCGCCGCCCTACCCCGCCGCACCGTCGGCCGGGCGGAAGCGCAGCAGCAGCGGTGCGATGGCCGACACCGGCACGCTCAGCGCCAGCCGGCCGCCGGGGTCCGCATCTGCGCTGCCGGTCCATAGCCGGGTGCCGTCACGCTCCGCCGTGACGGTCCAGCGGCCGGGACGCGGCACCTGCCAGACCATGCTGCCCCCGCCATAGCCGGTGGCGGCGACGTGAAATCCCTGGCTCTCCGGCGTAAGGGCGGAGAAGGCCCAGCGGCCCTCGACCAGATAGGGCCGTGCTGCGGGCGGGTCGCGGTCGGCGCGGCCGGGTTCCGCCAACGCCACCACCGGCTCCGCCACCGCGGGGTCGAGCGCCACATAGAGACTGCCCTGGCTGTGGCGCTGGCCCAGCACACCGCTGGAACGGACGAAATCGACGGCATCGGCGCTGGCATGGTCGAAGCGCAGCGTGTTCAGCGCCCCGCGGTCGCGCACGCGCCAGCGCCGGGCGCCGTCCAGCGCCTCGAAACGGATGCTGTAGAAGCCTTCGGCGATGCGGGCATAGGTGGAGGCGGCGACGGGCGCCAACTCCTGCGCATGAGCGGCGGTCAGGACCAAGACCAGCGCGTTCAGGCTGGCCGCCTTCTGGCCGCTGTACATGTGGTAATAGACGTTGAAGGGCTTCAGCCGCAGCGGGCTGCCGGCATGCCGCATGGTGTTGACCAGATTGCGGTAGCCGTAGAAGCGGCTGGTCCACAGTTCCGTATAGGTGTTCTCATTGCTGCCGGCGGCGTAGATCTGGCGTTCCGCCCCCACCGGAAGACCGATGGGCGGCAGGCCGGTGACGGAGGGGAAATCGGCATCGAAGCGGGCGTCGCCGCCGTTGATGTTGACCCCGCCCGCCTTGCGCACCGCAGCCAGCGCCGCCTCGAAGGGCGAGGTGTCGCCCGACCATTGCACCAGCACCGCCCGCTTGCCGGCCGGGGCCAGCCGGGTGAAATAATCGAGCGCGCCGCCGATTTCCTGATCGAGGTCGAAGGGCTGTTGCAGATAGGCGCGCGGCACGGCGTAGCGGCCGATGTCCGACACCTCGCCGGCCTCCTCCGCCGCGTGGTCGTCACCATTGCCGGGACCCCTGCCGGACTTGCGTTTGCCCTCGCGGTCGAGAAAAGGGGTTTCGTTCTGCCGGCTGTAGTCCTTGAAGAAGGCCCATTGGAAGGGATGCGTCCAGGTGTGGCTGGACGGTTCGACCTGCGGCAGGGCGAACAGCGCCTTGGCCGCCGCCAGCGACTCCGGCGTGCCCTTCCAGGTCGGATCGAGGTCGCCGACGATCGGAGCGACCGACACCGGCAGGTCGGGGAAGGGTTCGATGGCGGCAATCCGCACCATGTCGGCGGACAGGACGCGGCGGGCGGCATAGGGCGCCACCTCCGTCACGTTGCGCCAGCCGTCGCCGTCGATGTGGCTGAAATAGAGCCGGCGGCCCGACAGGGTGGTGACGTCGGGCTTCGGCAGATCGTCGGTGGCGAAGCTGTCGCGGAAGAAGGCGAAGGGATCGATGATCCATTGGCGCCGGTTGTATTCGGGGTCGAAATAACGGCCATACCCCTCCGTCACCAGACCGCCGGACGGGCCGGTGACCACCAGATGGCTGTCGCTGGCCGGATCGCCGCCGCGCCGCATCACCAGATGGGAGGCGAAGCGCTCGTCGGTCTTGCGGAACAGCGGATAGCCGGGCAACACCCCCGACAGCGGCCGTTCAAAGCCGATCATGCCGTCGGCCAGCGCCGGCTTGGATTTGTAGGTCAGGTCGGAATAGCCGTCGTCGTCGCGCAGTCCGAAGCGGGCGAAGAAGCGGTTGGAGACGGCGAGCGGCACCGGCTTGCCGCCATGCTCCAGCCGTACTCCGGGCTGGCCCAGCACGGCAAAGCGGACGCCACGGTCGATGGCGCGGGCCACCCAGCCGACATAGGCGCCGACATCGGCGAAGGGTTCGCCGGCGAACCAGGTGACGACGCCGCGCAGGTCGGGGTAGCGCGACAGGTCGGGCAGCCCGTCGGCGACGTTCCAATAGACCACCGACAGGCCGAGATGGTTCAGCGGCATCTCCGCCATCGTGTGGATGCGGCTGAGGCGGATCGTGCGTTCCTCGCGCAGGTCGACCAGCGCCAGAATGGTGCGCGGCACGGTCTGCTGGGCCGTCGCGGGCGGCGAGCCGGCGGCGTGGGCCGACACGGCCATGCCGGACAGGAGCATGGCAAAGGCGAGGGCCGCCGCTTTGAACAGGCCCCTCATCGCGGCGGCTCCGGGATCAGGCGGTCGAGTTCGACCGTCGCGACATAGGGGGAAAAGCCGTTGGCCCGTTGCAGGTCGTAGATCGCCCGGATCCCCGCCGCGTCGGCCGGATCCCAGTAATCCAGCGTGTGAAGCGCAAGCGTCGGGTTCAGCGCCCCGGCGGCCTTCAGGGCGTCGACCTGGAACCGGTAATCCTCCGCACTCTGACGGTGCGGACGCTTGGCGGCGAAATCCCAGCCGGCATAGACGCTCTCGCCCAGCGCGTGGCTCAGCAGCGGGGCGGTCTGCGGCAGGATCTCATAGGCGCGGTTCTGCATCAGGCCGATGTCCGGCCAGTTGCGGCGTATGGCCCGCACCAGCGCCGCCGCCGCGTCGGTCATGCCATGCCAGCGCTTGGCGTCGGTGCGCTCCAGATGCGGCGGATTGTCCAGCGTGTCGAGAAAGAGGCCGTGGAACCCCTCGCGCAGGATGGCGGGGACCAGCTCCTCCACCACCAGCTTGACCCAGCGGCGGTCGCGCACATCGACATAGAAGCTGCCGGGCCAGTTGGGGTTTTCCTGATCCAGAATGCCCCAGCTCTTCACTCGGTCGAACCAGGGGCGGTGCGTCTCGACCTCCCCCACGCTGAGATAGCCGAGCAGGGTCTTGCCGCGGTCGGCCAGCGGTTGCAGCGGCGGGTGGGTGCGGCTGTCGAGGACCAGCAGGCGATAAGGCTGGAAGGCGGTCAGAGGTGCGGCGTCGGCATAATAGACCGCCCAGGGAGCCGCAGCGGATTGACCGGAAGCTTGAGCGGAGGTCGCGGCCCGCGAAGTTCTGTTGGGCAGCGCCAGCAGCGCCGCACCCGACAAAAGCCCGCCGAAGACCGCCCGCCGCCTGATCAAACCACCGATCACGCCACCCCTGCCCTATTGTCCAGACGAACTTTTATCGAATTTCTGTGCCGGGAATGTCCCGGCAAAGCTTTCAATCAAGCCACGCCAGCGTCTGGCGCAGCCCATCCTCCAGCGGCGTGTCGCAGCTCATGCCGAAGGCGGCGATCAGACGCGTGGGATCGCCGATGGACATCCGGATGTCGCCCGGCCGCGCCGGACCGTAACGGCGGTCGAGCGGCCGGCCCGACAGTTCAGCAAGCACCTCCGCCAGCCGGTTGACCGAGGTCGGACGGCCGGTGCAGACATTGTAGACCGGGGCGCCCGGCTGCGGATGTCCCATCGCAGCGGTCAAATATCGCACCAGATCCTTTACAAAGATGAAATCACGCACCTGCTCGCCGTCCCCATTGACAGTTATCGGCTCTCCCCTGGCGATCCGGCCGGCGAAGATCGAAATGACACCGGAATAGGGGGATTTCGGGTCCTGGCGCGGACCATAGACGTTGAAGAAGCGGAAACCCGCGGTCGGCACGCCATGCACCCCGTCGGCCACCCGCGCATGCAGTTCGCAGCCCAGCTTGTCAGCGCCGTAGGCCGACAGCGGACGGGTCGCCGCGTCCTCGCTCAGCGGCATGTCGGGATTGTCGCCATAGACGGCGGCTGAGGAGGCGTAGATCACCGGAACCGGACCGGCCGGATTGGCATGGCGGGCGGCATCGAAGACGGCGATGGTGCCGGACAGGTTGGCATGGTGGGTTTCCAGCCACGCCTCGCGCGAGCGGTCGACCGAGGCGACGGCGGCCAGATGGAAGCAGCCGTCCACCCCCTTGCCGTCCTCTCCCGACATCGCGGCCCGGACCACCTCGGCATCGGCCACATCGCCGATCGTTACCGGCACGCCGTCCGGCAGGTTTTCGCGCTTGCCGGTGGACAGGTCATCGAGCACCCGCACCTCGTGCCCGGCCGCCAGCAGCCGTTCGATCAGGTGCGAGCCGATGAATCCGCAACCCCCGGTGACAAGATAACGCGCCATCGCTGCGGCTCCCTCGGCTTTTGCGTGTGTTTGGAGTGATACGCGAAGTCAAAGCCGCCGGATTTGGACAATTTCATATCGGGCGCGGAAAAAATCAGGCGGTGAGAAAACCGGCGACGGCGGCCTGGAATTCCTTGGGCTTGATCGGCTTCGAGACATGACCGTCGAAGCCGGCATCGGCCAGGCGACGCTTGTCCGCGGGCGTGGCGAGGTTGGTGACGGCCAGCACCGGCGTGGCGGCGAGATCGCCATCGGCGCGGATCTGACGGATCAGATCCAGCCCGGACAGGCCGGGCATGACAATGTCCATCACGACGAGATCGGGCGCCATGTCGCGCATCAGGTCGAGCACCGAACTGGGGTCGGACGCCTCGACAACGGTGAAGCCGCCTTCCTCCAGGCAGCGGACGAAGAGCTTGCGCATCAACACATTGTCTTCGACCACCAGGATCGTCCGCGTCTTTTCGACCGTGTCCAACATCTCGCCATCCAGACCTTGCGGCGTGAGCGGCCCCGCCGATGCCGGGCATGGCGCGACCCTACGCTGCGCAGCAATACCGAATTTCACGCATGATTTGCTGTCTATCCCTTTTTGCGTCACCGGTCAAGCCATCCGCGACAATCCCCTACCCCGATTGGGGAAGTGTCTCATGGAAATTGCGCCGGGTTATGCGCCTCCTCCGTGTGGCGGAAGGACCGGCGCCCGACGGAGGCGCGAAGAAAGCATGCTGCACGAACAATCGTGCCGGCAGGTTTTCTTTATGAAATCTTTATCCCGGCTGCGGAAATCCGCATCGACCCTTTACGCGAACCTGCGCAATTGAAAAGGCACGCGTAACAAGGGAGGGCAATCGCGTGCTCGACATTCTATTCCTGGCGGTGACGCTGGCGTTCTTCGGAGCCAGCGTCGCCGCCATCCGCGCCTTCGACCGGCTGTGAGCGGGAAAGGCGACCGACCATGACCGTCGATCTCATCCTGGGCGGGCTGGTGGCCGTGGGGCTGCTCGGCTACCTCGGCTATGCCCTGATCCGTCCCGAGCGGTTCTGAGGAGCAACGCCCATGAATTCTCCGATGAATGCCGGGGACAGTCTCCAGATCATCTTCTATTGCCTCGTCCTGATCGCGCTCACCCCGCTGGTCGGGGGCTATATGGCCCGCGTCTTCACCGGCGAGCGTGTTCTGCCGGACCGCATTCTCGGCCCCGTGGAGCGGGGCATCTACCGGCTGTGCGGCATCCGCGCCGACCAGGAACAGCATTGGACCGCCTATGCGCTGGCCATGCTGGCCTTCAACCTGCTGGGTTTCCTGCTGCTCTACGGGCTGCTGCGCCTGCAAGGCTGGTTGCCGCTGAACCCGGCCGGGATGGCGCCGGTGGCGCCCGACCTCGCCTTCAACACCGCGATCAGCTTCATGACCAACACCAACTGGCAGGCCTATGGCGGCGAAAGCACGCTGAGCTACCTCAGCCAGATGGCTGGGCTGACCGTGCAGAATTTCGTGTCGGCCGCCACCGGCTTCGCCGTTCTGGTGGCGCTGATCCGTGGCTTCGCGCGGCGCTCGGCGCGCACGGTCGGCAATTTCTATGTCGATGTGACGCGCGCCACGCTCTATGTGCTGCTGCCCCTCAGCATCGTCACGGCGCTGTTCCTGGTCAGCCAGGGCGTGCCGCAGAATTTTGACAGCTACACCGTCGCCACCACGGTGGAGGGCGGGCGGCAGGTGATCGCGCAAGGCCCGGTCGCCTCGCAGGAGGCGATCAAGCAGCTGGGCTCCAACGGCGGCGGCTTCTTCTCCGTCAACTCGGCGCACCCGTACGAGAACCCGACGCCGCTGGCGAACGTCGTCGAGATGGTCTTCCTGCTGATGCTGGCCGCCGGCCTGACCGACACGTTCGGGCGGATGGTCGGCGACCGGCGCCAGGGCTGGGCCATCTTCGCCGCCATGGGCATCCTGTTCCTCGCCGGCCTCGGCGTCGCCTGCTGGGCCGAATACCAGGCCAATCCGGCCGCCGTCGCCGCCGGGCTGGATGCGGCCGCCGGCAACATGGAGGGCAAGGAGGTCCGCTTCGGCATCGTCAATTCCGCCCTGTGGGCGGTGGCGACGACCGCCGCCTCCAACGGGTCGGTCAACGCCATGCATGACAGCTTCATGCCGCTCGGCGGCATGGTGCCGATGGTGAACATGATGCTGGGCGAGGTGGTGTTCGGCGGGGTCGGGGCCGGGCTCTACGGCATGCTGATCTTCGTCGTCCTCGCCGTCTTCATCGCCGGTCTGATGGTCGGCCGCACGCCGGAGTATCTCGGCAAGAAGATCGAGGCGAAGGAGATCAAGCTGGCGATGATCGCCACCCTGACCCTGCCGCTGGGCGTTCTCTTCTTCTCGGCGCTGACGCTGGTGCTGCCGGCCGGGCTGGCCGGCATCCAGGATCCCGGTCCGCATGGGCTGAGCGAGGTGCTGTACGCCTACAGCTCCGCCACCGGCAACAACGGGTCGGCCTTCGCCGGCTTCGCCGCCAACAGCCTGTACCACAACACCACCATCGCTCTCGCCATGCTGCTCGGTCGCTTCCTGGTGATCCTGCCGGTGCTGGCGATCGCCGGCGGGCTGGCGGCCAAGCGGACGGTTCCGGCGTCGGCCGGCACCTTCCCGACGCATGGCGGGCTGTTCATCGGCCTGCTGGTCGGCATCGTGCTGATCGTCGGCGGCCTGACCTTCTTCCCGGCGCTGGCGCTGGGGCCGGTGGTGGAGCACCTGATGCTCGGCACCGGGACCTTCTTCTGAGGATGCCACCGATGATGCACCGCACTTCGGAGAGTTCCCTGTTCGACGTGAAGATCGCCGTCCAGGCGGCCGGTGTCGCCGTCCGCAAGCTGGACCCGCGCGAACTGGTCCGGAATCCCGTGATCTTCGTCACCGCCGTGGTGGCGGCGCTGTCCACCCTGCTGGTCCTGCGCGACCTCGCCGGGTTCGGGCATGGCGGCACCGGTATCGGTGTTGCCGGCCAGATCGCGGCATGGCTGTGGTTCACCGTGCTGTTCGCCAATTTTGCCGAGGCCGTCGCCGAGGGGCGCGGCAAGGCCCAGGCCGCCAGCCTGCGCAGGACCAAGACCGAAACGGCCGCGAGGAAGCTGGCCGCCATCGACGCCACGACCCATCAGGCGGTGCCGGCGGCCAGCCTGCGCGCCGGCGATCTCGTGCTGGTCGAGGCGGGCGACGTGATCCCCGGCGATGGCGACGTGGTGTCCGGCATCGCCACGGTGGACGAAAGCGCCATCACCGGCGAATCCGCCCCCGTCATCCGCGAATCAGGCGGCGACCGCTCGGCCGTCACCGGCGGCACGCGGGTGGTGTCGGACCGCATCGTCGTCCGCATCACCGCCAATCCGGGCGAAAGCTTCCTCGACCGCATGATCGCGCTGGTGGAGGGCGCCAAGCGGCAGAAGACGCCCAACGAGATCGCGCTGAACATCCTGCTGGCGGGCATGTCGATCATCTTCCTGCTGGTGGTGATGACGCTGCCGGCCTTCGCCGCCTATTCCGGCGCGGCCATCCCGGTGGTGTTCCTGATCGCCCTGCTGGTGACGCTGATCCCGACGACCATCGGCGGCCTGCTGTCCGCCATCGGCATCGCCGGCATGGATCGCCTCGTCCGTTTCAGCGTCATCGCCAAGTCCGGCCGCGCGGTGGAGGCGGCGGGCGACGTCGACGTGCTGCTGCTCGACAAGACCGGCACCATCACGCTGGGCAACCGGCAGGCGGCGGAGTTCATCCCGGTCGGCGGCGTCGCCGAGCGCGAGCTTGCCGAAACCGCCTTCCTCTCCTCGCTGGCCGACGACACGCCGGAAGGCAAGTCCATCGTCGCGCTGGCCCAGCAGCGCTTCGGCTTCGACCCGGCGGCGCTGGATCGCGGCGGGTTGACCTTCATCCCCTTCACCGCCCAGACACGGATGAGCGGGGTGGATGTCGCCGGACTGGGCATCGCCGGGGTGGGAACACGGATCCGCAAGGGTGCGCCCGACACGATCGTCTCGATGATCGGCGGCGCAGGCCGCGACCTGACGCTGGCGGTGGAGCGGGTCGCCAAGGCCGGCGGCACGCCGCTGGTGGTGGCGCGCGATGGCCGCGCGATGGGCGTCGTCTATCTGAAGGACATCGTCAAGCCCGCCATCCGCGAGCGCTTCCAGACCCTGCGCAGCATGGGCATCAAGACGGTGATGGTCACCGGCGACAACCCGCTGACCGCAGCCGCCATCGCCGCCGAGGCCGGGGTCGACGATTTCCTGGCCGAGGCGACGCCGGAAAGGAAGCTTGAGCTGATCCGCGCCTTTCAGGCGGAAGGGCGGCTGGTCGCCATGTGCGGCGACGGCTCCAACGACGCGCCGGCGCTGGCCCAGGCGGATGTCGGCGTCGCCATGAACACCGGCACCCAGGCGGCGCGCGAAGCCGGCAACATGGTCGATCTGGAGAGCGACCCGACCAAGCTGATCGAGATCGTCATGATCGGCAAGCAGCTGCTGATGAGCCGCGGCGCGCTGACCACCTTCTCGATCGCCAACGACGTGGCGAAATATTTCGCCATCATCCCGGCGCTGTTCATCGCCGCCTATCCGCAGCTGCAGGCGCTGAACGTCATGGGGCTTGCCAGCCCGCAGAGCGCCATCCTGTCGGCCATCATCTTCAACGCGCTGATCATCGTCGCGCTGATCCCGCTGGCGCTGAAGGGTGTGGCCTATCGCCCGGCCGACGCGGCCAGCCTGCTGCGGCGCAACCTGCTGATCTATGGCCTGGGCGGTCTGGCGGTGCCCTTCGTCGGCATCAAGCTGATCGACATCGCCGTCACCACGCTCGGCCTCGTGTGAGGAGTCTCATCGCATGACCAGGGAACTTCGCCCGGCCTTCGTCCTCATCGTCGTGATGACGGTGCTGACCGGCCTTCTCTACCCGCTGGCGATCACCGGCGCCGCGCGGGTGCTGTTTCCGGCGCAGGCCGCCGGCAGCCTGATCGAGCGCAACGGCACGGTCGTCGGCTCGTCCCTCATCGGGCAGTCCTTTGCCGGGGCGGCCTATTTCCACCCGCGCCCGTCGGCCGCCGGTCAGGGCTATGACGCCAGCGGCAGCGGCGCCAGCAACCTGGGCGCCACCAACAAGGCGTTGGTGGACGCGCTGGGCAAGACGGTGGCGCAGTTGCAGGCGGAGAATCCCGATGCGCAGGGTCCGGTTCCGGCCGACCTCGCCACCGCGTCGGCCAGCGGCCTCGACCCGCACATCTCGCCGGCCGGTGCCGCCTTCCAGGTGGAGCGCGTCGCCAAGGCCCGCAACGTCCCGGCGGACCAGGTCCGCGCCCTGGTGGCGGAGTTCACCGAAGGCCGGCAACTGGGGTTGTTCGGCGAGCCGCGGGTGAATGTGCTGCTGCTGAACCTGGCGCTGGACGAGAGGATGCCGTTGGGGCGGTGAGCGTGCCTTGACGCACCGAAGCTCTCCCTCTCCCGATCAGGGAGAGGGAGGCCTCCCATCCGTTGACGCCGCGCAGCGATGCCGCCACCCTGCTCCGCCCCTGAGAGGTTCACCATGACCACATCCAGCGCACCGGCACGCTGATGGCCGACCCGGACACCGACGACCGCCCGTCGCCCGACGCGCTGCTGGAGGAAGCCAACCGCGAGCGCCGCGGGCGGCTGAAGATCTTCCTCGGCGCCGCCCCCGGGGTCGGCAAGACCTATGCGATGCTGGAGGATGCCCGCGCCCGGATGCGCGACGGCACCGGGGTGGTCGTCGGCGTGGTCGAGACCCACGGGCGCCGCGACACCGAAGCGCTGCTGGACGGACTGGACATCCTGCCGCGGCGGCGGATCGACTATCGCGGGCGGGCATTCCAGGAAATGGACCTGGACGCCATCCTGGCCCGCAGGCCGAAGCTGGTGCTGGTCGACGAGTTGGCCCACACCAACATCCCCGGCAGCCGCCACGTCAAGCGCTGGCAGGATGTGGAGGAGATCCTCGATGCCGGCATCGATGTCTGTTCCACGCTGAACGTCCAGCATCTGGAAAGCCTGAACGACGTCGTCGAGCGCATCTCCGGCATCAAGGTGCGCGAGACGCTGCCGGACAGCGTGTTGCAGCGGGCCGACGAGATCGCGCTGATCGACCTGCCGCCGCGGGAGCTGATCCGCCGCCTGCAGGAGGGCAAGGTCTATGTGCCCGAACAGGCGAAACGCGCCGCCGACCATTTCTTTTCCGCCGGAACGCTGACCGCGCTGCGCGAGATGGCGCTGCGGCAGGCGGCGGAGCGGGTGGACGCGCAGATGCTGCGCTACATGCGCACCCACGCCATCGCCGGCCCCTGGCCGACGCGCGAGCGCATCCTGGTGTGCATCGGCGACGGACCGCAGGCCCTGCGGCTGGTGCGCACCGCCAAGCGCGCGGCGGAGCGGCGAGACGCCCCTTGGGTGGCTCTTTATGTCGAGACGCACCGCCACCATTCCCTGTCGGAGGAGGACAAGGACTGCATCGCCCAGGCGCTGCGGCTGGCCGAACAGCTGGGCGGCGAGACGGCGGTGGTCCAGGGCGAGCGGGCGGCGGCGGAAATCCTGGCCTTCGCCCGCGCCCGCAACGTCAGCCAGATCATCGTCGGCCGCGCCCATCCCCGGCGCCGGCTGCGCGTGCTGCACCAGTCGGTCACCACCGACCTGCTGGCCCGCGACGAGGATTTCGACGTGATGGTGGTGGCCGGCGAGGAGGAGCGGCCGGCGCGCAGCCTGGAGACGCGGGCGCCCTCCCCCGTGCTCGACTGGCCGGCCTACATCGTGGCGACGCTGACCGTCGCCGCGGCCACCGCGGTCGGGCTGCTGATCGATGTGTGGCTGCCGCTTCCCAACATCTCCGTCGCCTATCTGGTCGGCGTGCTGCTGGTGGCGATCCGCTACGGGCTGGCGCCGTCGATCTATGCGTCGGTGCTGAGCTTCCTCACCTTCAACTTCCTGTTCACCGAGCCGAAATACACCTTCGCCATCACCGACGTGCAGAACATCATGACGGTGTTCTTCTTCCTGGTGGCGGCGGTCATCACCTCCAACCTCGCCGCCCGCGTCCGCGCCCAGGTGGAGACGACGCGGCTGAGCGCCCGGCGCACAGCGAACCTCTACGACTTCAACCGCCGCGTCTCGGCGGCGGTCGGGCTGGACGACGTGCTGTGGGCTGTGGTGCACCATGTCGCCGCCACCATGAACGGCCGCTCGCTGGTGCTGCTGCCGCGCGACGGCCGACTGGAGGTCGCCGCCGGCTATCCGCCCGAGGATACGCTTGACGAGAAGTCGATGGCGGCGGCCCGCTGGTCCTGGGAGAACGGCAAGACCGCCGGCCGCGGCTCCACCACCCTGCCCGCCGCCGACTGGCTGTTCCTGCCGCTGCGCACCGGGCGCGGTCCGATCGGCGTGCTGGGCGTGCAGGCGATGCAGGGACAGGCCATGGCGGGGCAGCAATTGCTGTCGCCGGAGCAGGGCCGGCTTCTCGACACGCTGGCCGATCAGGCCGCGGTCGCCATCGAACGCACCGCCCTGGTCGCCGACATCGAGACGGCCCGCGTCGCCGCCGAGACCGAGCGGCTGCGCTCGGCACTGCTCTCCTCGCTGTCGCACGATCTGCGCACGCCGCTGGTCTCCATCCTCGGCGCCTCGTCCAGCCTGACCAGCTATGGCGAGACGCTGGCCCCGCCGGAACGGGCGGAGCTGGTGCAGACCATCCAGGAGGAAGCGGAACGGCTGAACCGCTTCGTGCAGAACCTGCTGGACATGACGCGGATCGGATCAGGCACGCTGAAGCCGCGCACCGATTGGGTCGAGCTTTCCGACGTGATCGCGGCGGCGCTGGAGCGGGCGAAGCGCATGCTGGGCGACCGTCCGCTGCGGCTGGAGCTGGAGCCGGGGCTGCCGCTGCTGCGGCTCGACCCGGTGCTGGTCGGACAGGTGTTCTTCAACCTGATCGACAACGCCTGCAAATACTCGCCCGAGGGCAGCCCGATCACCATCGCCGCCCGCTGCCGTGACGCGGAGGTGCGGGTCGAGCTGTGCGACCGCGGACCGGGGATTCCGGAGGCCGACCGCGAACGCATCTTCGACATGTTCTATCGCGTGGAGGCCGGCGACACGCAGAGCGCCGGGACCGGCCTTGGCCTCGCCATCTGCCGTGGTATCGTGGAGGCGCATGGCGGCAGCATCCGGGCGCTGCCCGGGCACGACGGGGCCACCAATCACGGTATGGGCACCTGCATCGTCCTCCAGCTGCCGGTCCCGGCCGGGCCGGAGATCGCCGACATCGAAGGAGACAGCGCGAGTGGCGAAGAGTCTGGCTGCGAAGAGTCCGGCGGCGAAAATCCTGGTCATCGATGACGAGCCGCAGATCCGCAAGTTCCTGCGCATCAGCCTGTCGGCCAACGGCTATGGGGTGGTGGAGGCGGAAAGCGGACGCGAGGGGGTCGAGGCCTGTGCCGGCCAGCGGCCCGATCTGGTGATCCTCGACCTCGGCCTGCCCGACCTCGACGGCCAGGAGGTGATCAGCGCGCTGCGCCAGACCTCGACGGTGCCGATCATCGTGCTGTCGGTGCGCGCCCAGGAATATGACAAGGTGGAGGCCCTGGACCGCGGCGCCGTCGATTACGTGGTGAAACCCTTCGGCGTCGGCGAGTTGATGGCCCGTGTGCGCGCCGTCCTGCGCCAACGTCCGGCCGACGCGGAGCCGGCCACCCTCATCACGGCCGGCCCGATCACCATCGACCTCGCCCGCCGGGTGGTGGAACGCGATGGCGACGAGCTCCATTTGTCGCGCAAGGAGTACGAGCTGCTGGCGATGCTGGCCCGCCATGCCGACCATGTGCTGACCCACACCGACCTGCTGCGCGAGGTCTGGGGGCCGGCCCATGTGCATGACACCGCCTATTTGCGGGTCTATGTGAAGCAGCTTCGCCAGAAGCTGGAGGCCGACCCCAACCTGCCGGCGCTGATCGTGACGGAACCGGGGGTGGGGTACCGGTTCAGGACGGGGGTGGAGTGAAGGAGAGTGATGGCGCCTCTCCTCCTCCAAAACTCCGCCAGGCCGCGACGATCGTCAGCGCTTCTTCCCTCCATGCGGCAGGTAGCTCTGGACGAGGTCCTTGGCGGTGTCCTTCAACATGTCCCAAGCCTCCGGATCGCCCTTGGCCAGCGTCGCCATCATCGCCGCGGCGTTCTTCAGCGTGATGTGCGGCGGCAACGGCGGGACGTTGGGATCGGTGTAGGCCTCGACAAGCACCGGGCCCCGGGTCGCCATCGCCTCGTCCCAGACACCGGCGAGGTCTTCAGGCTTGTCGACGAACAGGCCCTTGAAACCGAGCAGCTCGGCATAGCGGGCATAGGGGAAATCGGGAAGCTCCTGCGAGCCCTCGAATTTCGGATCACCGTTCTGGGCGCGCATCTCCCAGGTCACCTGATTGAGATCGCGGTTGTTCAGCACCAGCACGACGAAGCGCGGGTCGCTCCACCGCTTCCAGTATTTGGACAGCGTGATCAGCGCGTTCATGCCGTTCATCTGCATGGCGCCGTCGCCGACGATGGCCAGCACCGGGCGGTCCGGATGGGCGAATTTGGCGGCCAGGGCGTATGGCATGCCCGGCCCCATGGTGGCGAGGCCGCCGCACAGCGTCGCCTTCATGCCGCGGCGGATCTTGATGTCGCGGGCATACCAGTTGGTGCCCGACCCGGTGTCGCAGGCAATCACCACGTCATCCGGCAACCGTGGCGACAGTTCCCAGAAGACACGCTGCGGGTTCAGCGGCGTGGCATCGTTCATGGCGCGGGCTTCCAGCACCTGCCACCACTCGGCGACACCCGTCTCGATCCACTCGCGCCAGGACCGGTCCTGCTTGCGTTCGAGCAACGGGATCAGCTCGCGCAACGTGCCGGCGCTGTCGCCGACGAGGTTCACCTCCATCGGATAGCGGATGCTCAGCATCTTCGGGTCGATGTCGATCTGTACGCCGCGCGCCTGCCCCTCCTTGGGCAGGAACTCCGAATAGGGGAAGCCGGAGCCGATCATCAGCAGCGTGTCGCAGTTCACCATCATCTCGTAGCTCGGCCGGGTGCCGAGCAGGCCGATGGAGCCGGTGACGAAGGGCAGGTCGTCGGGCAGCGCCGCCTTGCCGAGCAGCGCCTTGGCGACGCCGGCCCCCAGGATGTCGGCGATCCCGATCACCTCGTCGGTGGCGTTCAGCGCGCCGGCGCCAACCAGGATCGCCACCTTGGAGCCGGCATTCAGCACATCGGCGGCGCGACGCAGGTCGGCCTCGGCCGGGCGCACGACGGGAGCTGAATAGCCGACGCCGGAATGGATGGTGCCGTGGGCCCGCGCCGGCGCCTCCACCGCGTCCATCTCCTGCAGGTCGTTGGGCATGATGATGCAGGTCACCGTCCGCTCGGCCTTGGCGACGCGCACCGCGCGGTCGACGATGTGCCGCACCTGCGCCGGGGTGGAGGCCATCTGCACATACTCGCCGGCCACATCCTTGAAGAGGGAGACGAGGTCGACCTCCTGCTGGTACTGCCCGCCGAGTGCCGTCAGCGCCTGCTGGCCGACGATGGCGAGCACGGGCTGGTGGTCGAGCTTCGCGTCATAGAGGCCGTTCAGCAGGTGGATGGCGCCGGGGCCGGAGGTGGCGAGGCAGACGCCCATCTCGCCGGTGTATTTGGCATGCGCGGTCGCCATGAAGGCCGCCAGCTCCTCGTGGCGGGGCTGGATGAACTCGAACCGGTCGCCGGCACGGGCGAGCGCGCCGACCAGCCCGTTGATGCCGTCGCCGGGATAGCCGAAGACCCGCTTCACGCCCCACTCGGAGAGCCGCTGCCAGAAAAAGTCGCTGACGTTCGGAGCCATTGTCGCCTCTCTTGTCTCTGCTCGGATGTCACCGCCGTTCCTGTTTCAACTGTGTGCCGCCCCATCGGTTCGCCGGAGGCCGCAGTTTTTTTTGCCCATCCTCCTGTCGGACCGATCCGGCCGGCAGGGCGTTATCGTTTGCAGCAACAGGGAGACCGCGATGGCCGAGGCCAACATCGATGACCGCTCAAGCCTCGAACGGGCCTATGACCGGTACGCCTTCGAACAGGATGCGGCGGCGAACGCGCGCAGCGACGCGACGACGGTTCATGGCGTGACCATCCTGTCCGCCGCCGATCCCGACGGGCGGATCGAGCTTTCGCGCAGCACGCGGCATGTCGGGGAAGGAAACCCTGGGGGAGACACCGTCTTCGTTGCGGCTTTCCGCAGTCACGACAGCGCCGCCGAAGCCGCCGATCCCTATTCCGGCTCGGTCGAACCAACCGGCGAAACTCCAGGCGAGGCCGCCGACGAGTACCGCAAATTCATCGATCAGCTGGTGGAGACCGCGAAAGGGGTGCGGTTCAAGCCGGACATCGGTCGCGGCGAAGAGAGGCTGACCGGCTTCCACGGCGGATGATAAAATACGAAACGCCAAACGCCCCGGCTTTTTGGGCCGGGGCGTTTTGGATGGCGGGTGAAGATGCAAGGATGAGCTTTGTGTTGAGCGTCTCTTGAGGCTGAGTGACCTGGCGGCGACCTACTCTCCCACGTCTTAAGACGCAGTACCATTGGCGCGGAGGCTTTTCACGGCCGAGTTCGGGATGGGATCGGGTGTTTGACACCTCGCCATGACCACCAGGTCACCCAGGCTCAAGACCGACGCTGTTTTTCCGAAGCTTGTAGCTTGTTCAGTGCAAGTGAGGGAGGAGTATCGAACTGCGGCGCGTGCTGTCAAGCTGCTGTTTTGTGAGCAGGCTTGCTGCTGCGCATGGCGCGGTTTGTGGGGTCGAGATCAAGCCGATCGAGCGATTAGTAAGGCTTAGCTTCAGACATTGCTGCCCGTCCACATGCCTCCTATCGACGTGATGGTCTGTCACGGCTCTCAAGGGAGCTCTGGTTTAGAGGTGGGTTTCCCGCTTAGATGCTTTCAGCGGTTATCCCGTCCATACTTAGCTACCCGGCCATGCCACTGGCGTGACAACCGGTGCACCAGAGGTATGTCCATCCCGGTCCTCTCGTACTAGGGACAGATCCTCGCAAAACTCCGACACCCACGGCAGATAGGGACCGAACTGTCTCACGACGTTCTAAACCCAGCTCACGTACCACTTTAATCGGCGAACAGCCGAACCCTTGGGACCTGCTCCAGCCCCAGGATGTGATGAGCCGACATCGAGGTGCCAAACGACTCCGTCGATATGGACTCTTGGGAGTCATCAGCCTGTTATCCCCGGCGTACCTTTTATCCGTTGAGCGATGGCCCGTCCACGTGGAGCCACCGGATCACTATGGCCGACTTTCGTCTCTGCTCGACTTGTCAGTCTTGCAGTCAGGCGGGCTTATGCCATTGCACTCGACGAGCGATTTCCGACCGCTCTGAGCCCACCATCGCGCGCCTCCGTTACACTTTGGGAGGCGACCGCCCCAGTCAAACTACCCGCCATGCAGGGTCCCGGACCCGGATAACGGGCCACGGTTAGATGCCAGAGACTTCAAGGGTGGTATTTCAAGGTTGGCTCCACCC
>NZ_CP039635.1:0-77500 GCF_004923295.1 Azospirillum sp. TSH100 | reverse complement strand
GGTGTCGGAGTTTTGCGAGGATCTGTCCCTAGTACGAGAGGACCGGGATGGACATACCTCTGGTGCACCGGTTGTCACGCCAGTGGCATGGCCGGGTAGCTAAGTATGGACGGGATAACCGCTGAAAGCATCTAAGCGGGAAACCCACCTCTAAACCAGAGCTCCCTTGAGAGCCGTGACAGACCATCACGTCGATAGGAGGCATGTGGACGGACAGCAATGTCTGAAGCTAAGCCTTACTAATCGCTCGATCGGCTTGATCTCACCGGGCGCCATGCACAGCGGTAAGCCGCTTCATGGACGATCTGAAGACGTATCCCGTCACTTGAAACTCGATTTTATCGCGAACAGCGAAAAGGCCGCATCCCTTGTGGGAAGGCGGCATTTTCGCGTTTTGCCTTCCTTTACTCGCCCAAACCTTTGAAGCCCATGTCGCTGTCGGCGACGGTGACGAACCAGTTCTTCGGGTCGCCCACCGTCCCGGCGAGTTCCGGCTGATCGAGCGCTGGCCGGACCATCATGCGCGTCGGGGTACGCAGGCCGTTCTTCAGGCAGAGGAAACCCATCATCGACAGCGGCCGCGCGGCATGGGCGTTCAGCGTCCGGCACATCAGCGCGACCATCCCCTGTTTGCGCGCCAGCTCCGCCAACAGCGAGAAGGCCGCCATCAGCCAGCCCGGCCGGGCAAGATAATCACAGACCACCCCGACCGGCTCGCCCTTCCAGTGGTCGATCCGCAGGACGACATAGGCCAGCACGGTTTCACCGCGCATGACGTAGAAGCGGCGGAAGCGGTCGGCCTTCGGCGTCAGATCGAAGCGCCAGTTCAGGAAGGCCCAGTCGCGCCGGGCGATCACCGGATGCTGTGCCGCCGCCGAGTCCCAGAGGTCGTCGACCCGGTAATCGAAGCGGTCGATCTCAACCAGCCGGGCGCCGAGCAGCCGGGCCGACAGCCCGTAGCCCATTGAGGCGGAAGCCAGCGCCGGTTTGCCCACCCGGGCGACCAGCTTGGCCAGCCCGCCGCCATAGGGGCTGACACGCAGGCAGCGCAGCGGATCGATCACCCGCAGATATGTGGGCACATTGCCGAGATCGAGCCAGCCGCCGCGCTTGTAGGATTTGTAGGCGGCCTCCGTCATCGACAGCGACACGGCCAGATCGCCGGAGCCGGAGTGGGTTTCCGACAGCGCCGGACCGACGCCGCGCAGGCGCCACTCCGGCGCGACCATCAGGTCGATCGCCCAGGAGGCCCGGCGGTTGCGGTCCCCGACCTTCAGGGTGAAGGGGATGCCGCCCTGTTGACCGACCACCGCACCGTTGCGCTTGCACAGCCAGAGCTGCGGCCCCTCATGCTCCCGTTCCGGCGGTTCCTCGAATAGCCAGTGGAAATGGTCGGGGCAGAGCTGGATCGCCTCCGCACCGAAATGCGCTCGCTGGAACGCCTCCAGGGCGTCGCGGTCGCCCGGTTCATACCGGGCGACACCACGCTGCTTCCAGTCGATGACGCTCATGCCTCCTCCCCGACGGACACCGGCTGCACCAGATGGGCATCGCGCAGGATGCGGGCGGAGGTGCGGCGCTTGGCGGTGATATCCTTGTAGACGCGGCGAACCTGCTGGACACTCAGCTTCAGGGCATCGGCGGCTTCCTCCTCGCTGGCGCCGCGACCATAGGCGCAGAGTGCCAGATCCAGCTTGTCGTAGGGCAGGGCGTAGTAGAACTCCTCCTGCGACTGCGGCAGGGTGTAGGTATCGGTGCTGGGCGACTGCGCCTGGATTTCTGACGGCAGGCCGAGATAGGCCGCCATCTGATAGACCTGCGACTTGTACAGGTGGGCGATCGGCTTCAGGTCGGCCAGACCGTCGCCGCCGCGCACGAAGAAGCCCAGCTCATATTCCAGCCGGTTCGGCGTGCCGAGCACGGCATAGTTCAGGCGGTCGGCATGGGTGTATTCCACCGTCTTGCGCATGCGCTGCTTCAGGTTGGTGGCGGCGACGACGTCGAGATAGACGTCGACTGGCATGCGGCTGGTCTGGCGCTCGCCGTCCGGCGATTCGACTGTCAAAGTGAAGTAGTTGACACGGTCGGCGTCCAGCAGGTTGCCGGCCAGACCGATCTTCTGTTTCCAGCCCGGACCGAATTCCGGGAACAGCCGGCGGATTGCGCTGTCGCGCCGCTCGTAGCAGCCGAGCGCCTCCAGCGGGCCGGTGATGTTCTCCATGACCGGGGTGACGCCGAGATGCTCGCAGAGCAGGGTGCCGAGACGGGTGCTCTTCGGCGAATTTTCCTTCTCCGGCATCAGGATGCACAGCACGCGCTCCGGCCCTAGGGCTCGGACGGCCAGCGTGGCGCAGACCGAGCTGTCGATGCCGCCGGACACGCCGAGCACGATGCCCTGGCGGCGGAGATCATGGGCGACGATGCGTTGGATGGCGGCTTCGATCTCGCGCGCCGCGGCCGCGCAATCCAGATCGAGGGCCTTGGAATCGAACTGAGCGAGGGGCGACGACAGGGCGTTCAGCATGGTCACGGTTCCCGATGGGGGTTGATGCATCGTCGGCAAAAAAGCTCGCGGCGGTCAGGCCGCGGTCGGTTGCGGCGTGGTGGTCCGAGCGTCACCTGCCCGATCCTCCAGCACATGAATTTCGGCGCGGTCCAGTGCGGTCCGCTGGTCGCGGATGCACTGGGGCAATTCGTCTTGGACGTAATGGGCCAGCATCTGGAGGGTCAGAGTGCCGACCAGCGCCATCTCCTCCCGCTCGCCAGACATAGTGCCGTTCTGGCGATGGGCCTTTTCGGCCAAGGCCGAGACAGAGTCGACGTCGGTCAGGCCATAACGGGCGAGCGCTTCCGGCGACAGCAGGTCGCGGACATAGTCCGGGGCGCCGTCGCCGAACAGGGCGGTGGTCATCGGCGCGCGGTAGGGCCGCTTCGGCCGCTGGAAGATCTCGGCCGGCAGATGGCGGGCGGCGAGCCGGCGCAGGGCCAGCTTGTCGCGCAGGCCCAGCATCTTCACCCGGTCCGGCAGGGCGGCGCAGAGGTCGTCCACCGCCGGGTCGAGGAAGGGATAGCGCACCTCGATGCTGTTGGCCATGGCGACCCGGTCGCCCTGGGCCGACAGCAGGTAGGGGGTCATGAAGGTGGCGATCTCCGCCCACTGGCTGCGGGCGAGCGGCGACCAGCGCGACCAGCCGTCCGGCAGATGGGCGGCCACATGCGCCTCGAAGGCGGCATCGTCGGCGGTCGCCTGGACATCGGCGGACAGAAGGCGCTGCGACCAGGCAGTGTTCCGCCAGCGGGTGCGGTGGGCGTAGAAAGTCTCGTCGGTGTCCATCATCCCGCGCTTGAAGAAGGCCTGCCACAGTGGGCTGTCCTTCTGGCCGTTGACGGCGGCGAAGGGATGGACGCGGCCCAGCAGCTTCGGCCGCGCCTTGCTGTCGGGCTGACGCGCCCAGAAGCGACGGACCTTGTCCTCCTTGAAGATGTCGTAGCCAGCCAGCCACTCGTCGGCACCCTCGCCGGACAGCACGACGCGGATGCCGCTCTCGCGCACCAGACGCGACAGCAGGAACAGCGGGGCCGGCGCGGTGCGGACCAGCGGCGTCTCGCCGTGACGGATCACGTCGGGCAAAGCCGCCTGGATGTCCTGCGGGCTGCAGAGGATGTCGTGATGCTCGGTCCCGACATGCCCGGCAACCAGCCGCTGCTGCGGCGTCTCGTCGAAGCCGGCGTCGGTGAAACGGACGCCGAAGCTGTGCATGTGGGTGGTGTCGAGCTTGCGGGCCAGCGCCGCGATCACCGAGCTGTCGAGCCCGCCGCTGATATAGACGCCGACCGGCACGTCGGCGCGCAGCCGCAGGCGGATGGCGTCGAGCAGCTTCTCCTCCAGCCGGTCGGCCGCTTCGTCGAGCGACAGGCTGGCCAGCGAGGGATCTGCGGTGAAATCGGGCTGCCAGTAGCGGTCGACATGCAGAGTCAGCGTGGAGTCGACACGGATGGCGGTGGCCGCCGGCACGCTCTCCACCCCTGCGAAAACGCTGCCGTGCGGCGCGGTGCTCCAGTGGGTGAAGACCTGGGCGAGACGGGCCGGGTCGAAGGCCGGAGCCACCCGACCGCCGCCGAACAGTGACTTGGCTTCGGATGCGAAGACCAGATGGTCGCCGCGCCGGGCGTAGAACAGCGGTAGGATGCCCAGACGGTCGCGGACCAGCCAAAGCTCCCGCCGGGCGGTGTCCCACAGGCAGATGGCGAACTGGCCGTTGAGCTTGGCCCAGGTGGCGGGGCCATATTCCTCGAAGGCGTGGACGATCACCTCGGTGTCGGTCTGGGTGTAGAAGCGGTGGCCGCGCGCCTCCAGCTCCCGCCGCAGCTCGACGTGATTGAAGATCTCGCCGTTGAAGCTGATCCAGAGGGTGCGGTCCTCGTTGTGGATCGGCTGGAAGCCGCCGGCCAGACCGACGATGCTGAGCCGCGTATGGGCAAGCCCGATCCGGTCGTCACGGTGGAAGCCGTACCCGTCCGGGCCGCGGTGGCCCAGCATGGCGATCATGCGCTTCAGCTCGTCCAGACCGGCCGGTTCGGCACGCGATCCTGCGAGAACTCCGGCGACACCACACATGAGCGTGCTCTCTGTCCTGGGGTGGGTGTTCTGGTGGTGGTGTTCGGGGGATGGGAAGGGCTTGCCCTCTCCCTATCCCTCCCCCACTATGCGGGAGAGGGCACGGACGCTGCCGTCGGACGCCTGCGCCTCCTCCATCAGGTCCGCCCGCCGGATCTTGCCGGAGTCGGTCTTCGGCAGGCTGTCGCGGAACTCGATGAATTTCGGTACGAGGTGGCTTTCCAGCCGGCCGCGGCAGTGCTGGCGGATCGCCGCCTCCGACAAGGCCGTGCCCTCGCGGGCGACGAGAAAGGCCTTGACAGCAAGCCCGTCGGCCTCGTCGGGGACGCCGATCACACAGGCCTCGGCCACCCCGTCCAGTTCGTACAGTGTGTTCTCTACTTCCCGGGGGCTGACCTTCTCGCCGCGGCATTTGAAGACGTCGTCCTTGCGGCTGACGAAGTAGAGGTGGCCCTCGGCGTCCTGGGTAAACAGGTCGCCGGTGAACAACAGTGTCTCGCCCTGGGGACCGCGGCGCAGGCGGCGGGCGGTCTCTTCCGGCCGGTTCCAGTAGCCGCGCATCACGTTGGCGCCGCGCACCACCAGTTCGCCCACCTGGCCCGGGGGAAGGCGGTTGCCCTCCTCATCGGCGACGAAGGCCTCGCAGTTGGGGATGGCGCGTCCGACGGAGGCCGGCTTCTGGTCCAGCTCGGCAGGGTCGAGCGTGCTGATGCGGGTGCAGCACTCGGTCATGCCGTACATGGAATGGAAGACGGCCTGGGGAAAACGCTCGCGCAGCCGGTGGAGATGGGCGACCGGCAGCGGGGCGGCGGCGTTGGTCAGATAGCGCAGGCTGCCGAGATCGGCGGTCTTCGCCGCCTCAAGTCCCAGCAGGGTGGAGAAGACAGCCGGCACGCCGGGCAGGCCGGTGACGCGGTGCTGCACCATCCGCTTCAGCGTCTCCATCGGGAAGGCGAAGGAGCGCTCAAGCACCAGGGTGAAGCCAACGCGGGCGCCGGTCAGCACCTGGGACAGGCCATAGCCGAAGGTCAGCGGCAGGACGCACATCACCACGTCGTCGGGCGTGTTCTCCAGGTAGCTGGAGATCGACCAGCTGGTATTGACGTAGTTGGCGTGGGTCAGCATCACGCCCTTGGGCCGGCCTGTGGTGCCGGAGGTGTACATGATCGCCGCCAGATCCTGATCGATAAGGCCGGGATCGGCCGGGTGCCGGTGCGGGGCGGCCAGCGCGTCGGCATAGAGCAGACCGGTGGCGGCGTCGGGCAGGCCGGTGCCGACCCACAGCACCGACGGCTGGGTTTCCACCGCCTCCAGCGCCGGCAGGATCTGCCGGGCCAATGCCGCCGGCGCGATCAGGGCGCGGACAGCGGCGTCGGCCAACAGAAAGGTCAGCTTGTCGGCCTTGGTCGAGGTGTTGACGGGGACGAATACGCCGCCGGCCTTCAGCGTGCCGAACAGGCCGGCGACATACTCGATGGAGTTTTCCAGCATCACGGCGACGCGGTCGCCGCGGGCGATTCCCGCCGATTGGAGCGCACAGGCGACGGCGTCGCTTTCACGCTCCAGTTCGGCGAAGCTGCGGCGGGCATCCCCGGCGATCAGCGCGGTGCGGGAAGGATCGCGCCCGGCCGTCTCACTGAGGAACTGGTGAACCAGATGGGCCATGATGCTATCCTTCTTCGCCCGTCTCTTGGCGCCCGCCCTTGCCGGTCCCAGTGGGATCAGGCGGCGTTGCGCAGTTCCTGCTTGCGGCCAACGAAGGCGGCGATGCGATCCACCGATTCCAGGTTGTCGGCGACCATGTCGTCGTCGTCGACGGCGATGCCGAAGCGCTCTTCCAGGAAGGCGACGACGTGCATGACGCCGGTGCTGTCGATGATCCCCGACTCCAGCAGAGACTCGCTGTTGTCGAAGCCGGAGTCCTTGCCAAGCAGGAAATTCTCCACGATGAAGGCGCGGATTTCCGGCAGGGCGGGAGCGGTCAGGGTCGTGTCGGTCAGGGTGGCGGTCCGCATGTCTCTGAAAACTCCTGCTGGGTTCGGTCGACTTGGATGGTTGTAGAGGGTGGTGTGGTGGCTCGGGTTCGGTCGGTCTGAACCGGTTGGCCTGTCATCCGCTGGAACTCTGTCGGGGTGGGTTCGGTTACCCCTTTTCATGTATCCCGCGGTGGGTCGGCTCCGTGCTCTCGCATCCACTTGATATGCAATTTTATTGTGATGCTTGCGGTGCTTTGCGAGGGATCAAAGGATAGGAGTGGATTGAAGTCTGTGGTTAGCCACTCTGTTGTCCGGTAATAGAGCTTGTCGCGGGTCTCCTGCCGTTCGGCATGACGCTGGCATTCACGGTCATATGCCCGCCGACTTGGGCTTTACCATCGAACCTGTCCATTCGGGCATGGTCTGACCGGCCGGATTGCTCGCACCAGCAGCCTTGCGCTTGCGCAGCCAGGCCGGAATGCCGGTCAGCTGGACGCTGAGCCATTCCACGGTTGCGTCGTCGGACACCGGGAAGGCCTTCAGCCGCAGGGGGGCGGTGGACGCGTCGTTCCAGCCGGGATCGATGGTGCGGGCGGTGCGGTAGCCGGCGCGCCGGATCTCCTCCACCTCGCGGTCGCTGAAATCACCGTTGGGGAAAGCGAAGTGGCGGCAGGGCCGTCCCAGCACCTCCTCCAGCTCGGCACGGCACAGCGCGATCTCGTCGGCACAACGGCCGTCGTCGCATTGCAGCAGGATCGGGTGGGTGCGGGTGTGTGCACCATAATCGGCGACATCGGTCATGCGCGCGATCTCGTCCCAGGTCATCGCCTGACGGTCGGCGCCGTCCTGATCCGGGTCATTGCCGGCCTCGGCCAGCAGACGGCGGCGTTCGGGGTCGGGAACACGCTTCAGCCGCTCCACCCCGATGCCGTCGGCCGCTTCGGTCTTCCACCAATAGGGGCGGGCGGTGCCGACGATCTGGCTGCACAGGTAGATCGTCGGGCGCAGGTCGAACTCGCGGAACAAGGGCGCCAGGGCCGTGTTGTTCCGGTGCCCGTCGTCGAAGGTGATGACCAGGGGATAGTCCGGCAGCTTGTCCCAGCGGCCGGTCTCCATCGCGGTGGCGACGGCATCCAGCGTGGTGAAGCCATAATGTTTGGCATACCAGCGCAGGTGCTCGCGCAGCATCTCCGGTTTCGGGTCGTGATAGACGACGATGGTGACGGCGTGCCGCGCCTTCAGGAACCGCTGCATCGCACCGAATCCCGACCAGCGCACCAAATTGGCGATCGCGTTTTTCATGGTGCCCCTTCCTTGCTGTCGATGCCCCCGGTCCGGACTTAATGGGCCTGAACCGGGAGAGGCCTGCCGCTTATCGGGTCAGCCAGTCGTGCTTTTCGAGTGCCCGGCCGGTCCGGAGGCCGGAACCGGCCCGGCGGGAACGGCGGGAACGGCGGGCGTCGAGCTCAGGCTGCCACGCGCGTTGCGGCGGTAGATCTCCAGCAGCCGCTCGCGGAACACCGCGACGTCGAACTGGCGCTCCCACCGCGCGCGGGCGCCGGCGCTGAGATTGCGGCGCAGGGTGCGATCGTCGATCACCCGGACCAGCGCATCGGCCAGTGCCGCCACGTCGCCCGGCGGGACCAGCAGCCCGGTCTCGCCATCGGCGATCGCGTCCGGGACGCTGCCGACCGGGGTGGCGACGATGGTCAGCCCCTCCGCCATCGCTTCCAGGACCGACATCGGCAGGCCCTCGAACATCGACGGCTGGACCAGCACATGGGCGGCGGCCAGCTCGCGCCGGCAGCCGGCCTGATCCAGCCAGCCGGTGAAGCGCACGCGGTCGGCGATCCCCAGCTGCGCCGCAAGGCTGCGGTAGCTTTCCAGATCGCCGTCACCGGCGATGGTGACCTGCCAGTTGCGGTCGCGGCAGCTGGGGGAGGCCAGCGCGTTCAGCAGGACGTCGATGCCCTTCAGCTTGATCAGGCGGCCAAGGAACAGGAGGCGGACCGGACCGGCGAAGCCATCCTCCGCATCGTCGCGCACAGGCGGTGAGGCCGGACCCGGTACGGCATTGTGAAGCAGGGTGGTGCGCTGGCGTGCCTCTTGCCCGAAGGCCTCGGCGACCCAGTCGCGCCAGAACTCGCCCAGAACGACGATCTCGCTGGTCATCGCCATCATACGGCGGATCGCCCAGCGCATCACCGGACCGGCATCCTTGAACTGCTTGGGAAAGCGCCCGCCATGCAGATGCAGCACGACCGGAACGCCAAAGGCGCGGGCCATTGCGATCAGAATGCCCTTGCGCAGGACACTGCCATACTCCGCCATGTGGATGTGGACGAGGTCGGCCTTGCCGGCGGCGAAGCAGCCGGCAAGCCGCGCGGACGCCCGCACGAAATAGAGGGGCATCAGGTGGAATTTGCCGGGGCCATAGCTGTCGATCACCTCGAACTTCACGTCCGGGCAATTCTCCCGGAAATCGGTCGTGAAGTTGTCGACCACACGGCCCATTCCGCCTTTTTCCTGGGTGCCGCCGGGGGAGACGATATAGATCATGTCCGCTCCTGATCCTTTCCCGGCCCGCCTTTCCTGCGTTGCGCCCCGGCTTTTACCGTGTGACGTCCGTCCTTCGACGGCTGCGGCGGGCTTGTTATGTTTTCGGCCTCTGGTCCTTCGCGACCCGTTTGGTCAGGCCGTGCGAGGTGCGTCATGGTGCAGCCGATGGGCTGCCGCATTTTGGAGTTTGCGGGCTGCCGCCCTTTGAAACCTGTGGGCTGCCGCCCCGTGGAACGCGCCACGGCCGGGGACCGGGCGACGTTCGCGTGCAAGTTTACGCGATGCAGCATCCGCACGCTGTGGAGCGACCGAACGGGTTGGCGTGCCGGTATGGTTACCCAACCTGTGCATGCGCGCCTCCATTTCGGCTATGCTCGCATTGATTGTTTTCCAACGTGATCATCGACACCGTTTTCCCCATGGCCTACCGCCGTTTGGAGGCGGCGGCGGCCGATCCGGCCAGCTTCTCCAGCTCGGTGGACAGTTCGGCTCCGCGGTCCAACTCCTGGTAAATCGCCAGCAGCGACTTGGCGTAGGCGTCGATGACGAACTGTTTGAGGAACAGGCGGCGGCCATTCTCCGCGAGTCGGCGGTAGAGCACCGGATCCTGCCCGACCTGCATGACGGCGTCGGCCAGGGCACCGGCGTCGTTGACCGGGATGATGCGGGCGGTCTCGCCGTCGGTCAGCACCTCCGGGATCGACCCAACCGGGGTGGTGATGACCGGCAGTTGCGCCGACAGAGCCTCCAGGATCACCATCGGCAGCCCTTCGTGGGTGGAGGGCAGCAGCAGCATGTCATGGGAGCGGATGTGCGCGTGCGCCTCCTCCCGACCGATCCACCCCAGGAAATGGCACTCCTCCGACACGCCCAGTTCCGCCGCCATGGAGCGGTAGCCATCGACATCGCCGCCGCCGCCGATGGTGACCCGGAAGGGTTGGCCACGCTCCTTCAGCAAGGCGCAGGCGCGCAGCAGCGTGCCGATGCCCTTGCGCTCCGACAGGTTGGCGAGAACCAGCAGGGACAGGACGGCGCGGGGCTCCGGCGGGGCCGGCTCGCCCAGGTCGGCGCCGACATCGGGCACGGCGTTGTAGAGCACCCGGATCTTGCGGGGATCGGTGCGGACGGACTGGACCAGGAAATCGCGCCAGTTGTCGCCCAGAACCACCACCCGGCCGCAGCGGTTGAACAGCCAGCGGCTGATGCCGCGGGCGAACATGCCGCCCTCGAAGAACTCGACGAACGAGGCGCCGTGCAGGTGGACCACGGTCGGGCAGGACATCAGCCCCGAAACCAGCTGGACCGCCGCCTTGCGCAGGAAGCTCGCCCGCTCCGACACGTTGATGTGCACGACGGACGCCTGCCGGCGGGCCAGGATCCAGGCCAGCCTTGCCAGGGTTACGCCGAGATATAAGGGTGACAGCAGAACGCTACCGGTACCGCGCGTGTCGAGGATGATGGAGCGGGTCGTACCCGACCGGTCGAACTGGTCGACGACGTAGCCCGTCATGCGGCCGATGCCGCCGCCACCGTCGAGTGCGCCCGGCGTCGCGAACACGACGACGGTCCGGGTGGGCGCATCCGGCTGGCCGGCAGGGGTGCGGATGTCGTTGGTGCTGTCCATAGGCGTCGTAGTCCTTTTCGTGCTCAGGCGGCGTCGGACGCGGAGAACAAGGCCTGCCGCAGGCGGCGGCGCAGGCCGACCGGCATCAGCGAATGCATGGTGAAGGTGGCGAGCGCCATCGGCGTCGGCTGGCCGTCGCGCAGCGCCGAATTCAGGATGCGCCAGCGCGTGCCGGCGGTGCGGGCCGCCTGCTCGCCGCCGGTCGCCTGCAGCAGCAGGCTGGCATAGGCGCGCGGCGACAGGTGGTCGCGCATCGCCTCGGCCCATTCCAGAGCGTGGCTGATGTTGTGGCAGGTCGACAGAGTGACGCGGTTGTTTTCCTCGGTGTAATGGACCGCCATCACGTCGGGGATATGGACCAGCGCCGCCCCGTCGATCTGGCCGCAGGTGATCAGCCACTCCCAGTCGTCGAAGCGCGACTTGGGCACCGGGTTGCGCAGCAGCAGCGCCTTCGGCGCCAGCAGCGTGGTGGTGGGGGCGAAGGTCTCGCCCTTGAACAGGCCACGGCGGACGAACAGGTAGTCGCCGATCGCGTCGGCCGGGGTGGCGAGACGCCTCGGCCAGGCGAAGGTGCCGCGGGCGGTCACCACCTGGCAGCGGCAGCTGACGATCGGGAAGCGGATGCCGGCCGGCCTGCCGGCCATCTGCAACGCAATCTTTTCCGGCATCCAATGGTCGTCGTCGTCCAGGAAGGCGATCCAATCACCCTTCGCGCTGCGCACGCCGATGTTGCGGGCTTCCGCCGCACCATGGTTCGTCTCAAGCTCCATCACGGTCAGGCGTGGATCGGCCAGCGTTGCCAGATGCGAGGCGGTGGCCGGATCCGGCCCATCGATCACCACGACGACGTCGAGGTCGCGATAGGTCTGGTCGAGAGCGCTGCGCACCGCCCGCATCACCATGTCCGGACGGTTGCGGGTGGGGATCACGACGGTAACCTGCTCGTTGGCCACCTGCTCGTTGGTTGCCGGGCAATTGCTGCCTGCCGGCTCGTTCTTCGGGTTCATGGGTCTGCCTTCGGTCGAAGGAAAATGGGAAAGGTCGCTGAAGACGGTGCTCTAGCCCCGGATGGTGGCTAAAGCGCCCGGCCACCATTGCCGGCATAGGTGCCGGGGTAGGGGCTGCCATAGGCAGGGCCGGAGGCGGAGGCGACTCCGACCATCGTGTTGCGGCGCAGGCGGTGCTGTTCCGCCGCGCGGTCATTCAGCAGCCGCTGCCAACGGCTCTGCTGAATCAGCCGGACGACGGCAATGGTGGCGATCACCCAGTTCATCGAATGGCGTTCGGCGAAAACGCTTTCCGACACCGACACTGCCAGCAGGGCGCAGCCGACGGCGAAGGCCCAGGCGGCTTCCGGCCGGCTGTTGCCGTAGCGGGCGGCGAAGAAGCCCTGGAACAGCATGCGGCCGAGCACGATCACCACCAGCACGACACCGACGAGGCCGAGGTCGAGCGTCAGTTCCAGCCAGCCGCTGTGGGCCGAGGTGATGCCCCAGTCGCGGGTGAAGCTGGACCCCGGTCCGTTGAAGCCGGACCAGTAGGCGGCATAGCCGTAGCCCTGCAGCGGACGCTCGCTGACGGAATGGACGATGTGCTCCCACAACACGGTGCGGCCGGTCAGGGTCGGGTCGCGGCCCAGGGCATAGAGCACGTCGTACCAGAAGGTCGCACCGGCGGTGACCATGATGACAAGCAGGGCCAGCAGCAACGCCATGGTCGGGGCGAAGTTGCGGATGCTGCCGCGCAGCATGGTGGTCGACAGCAACGCCACCGACACCAGCACCGAGGTGACCAGACCGGTGCCGGACCGGCTCATCACGATCAGCAGCATCGCCAGCAGGATCAGCGGCCGGGTCAGCCAGCGGCCCATCTCCTTCTGCCAGTCCAGCCAGACCAGAGCCAGCACCAGCCAGACCATCATGCGGCCGGTGACGTTCTTCTGGAAGAACACGCCCTTCCAGGCTCCGACATGCTGGGCGCTGTCCAGACCGATGGTCGGCATCGCGAAGATCATGAAGAAGGAGACGAACATCAGGAAGGACAGCCCGACCACCATCAACCGCATGATCTCCGGGAAGCGGAAGCGCAACGCCAGCCAGATTCCGAACACGGTCGTGAACAGGAAGGCGATCGACCGGCGCAGCGTGACGTCCGGGAACAGCGACCACAGCGCGGTCAGGAAGGCGAAGGCCATCATGGCCGTCAGCGCCGGGCTGGCGAAGGGGATCTGGAAGGCGATGGCCGGCCGCAGCGCGATGGCGGCGAGCACCAGAACATAGAGACCGCCGTACAGGACGGTGACGCCCGCCGATTCCAGATCGCCGGCCAGCGGGTCACCGCCGGTCAGCATCAGCGGAAGCACCGAGCCTCCGAAGGCGATGATGCCGATGACGGCGATGCTTTTCTCCAGAAAATCCAGGATTTTCATCCGCTTTCCCTCAGGCTGCCGTACCGCGTTCGGCTGTGCAGCCCTGAAGATGCGGCTGGCGTCCCCCTTCTCGTAGGCGGGCGGTGGCATTAGACCGAAGGAGGCTGGAACCGGAAGGGGTAGCCGTTTTCGCTCCGCCCCCGGCCTTTACCTCTCGAAAAAGGGAATGGATCCTAAGCATTCCAACGAAAAGACCCCCGCGCGGGGGCGCGGGGGTCCGGCTGGCATTCAAATTCTGCGGAGGCGGCTTTACGAGCCGTCGCCTTTCAGGACCATTACCGCGGTCTTGCACAGGATGAAGAAGTCGAACAACAGGCCGCAATTGCGGACATAGAAGACATCCATGGCGACACGTTCCTGGAAGGTGGTGCGGTGTCGCCCCGACACCTGCCAGTAGCCGGTCAGGCCCGGACGGACGGTGCCGATCACCGCGGCCGAGTCACCGACCTCAGGCAGTTCCTTCGGCATGTAGGCGCGCGGGCCGATCAGGCTCATGTCGCCCATCAGGATGTTCCACAGCTGCGGCAGTTCGTCGAGCGAGGTCTTGCGCAGGAAGCGGCCGAGCGGGGTGATGCGCGGATCGACCGTAAGCTTGTGGTAGGTCATGTATTCTTCGCGGGCAACCGGGTCGTTCGCCAGCAGGTGTTGCAGCTGTTCCTCGGCATCGACGTGCATGGACCGGAATTTCAGCAGGTCGAAGGTCTGCTTGCCGCCGGCCCAGCGCTTCTGGCGGAACATCACCGGGCCGGGGCTGTCAAGCTTGATGGCGACGGCGAGACCGAGCATCAGCGGCGCCACCAGCACCAGCAGGATCGCCGAAAGGACGATGTCCATGGCGCGGCGGATGCGCAGATAGCCCGTCGGTGGACGGACGGAGACGCGCAGGGCCAGCGAGCCGTGCAGGTTGTGATAGGTGGCGTCGACCGCGCTGACGTTGCCCTCGCCCAGCACGCAATAGACTTGGCGGAAGGGCAGGGTGCGCACCAGGCCGGTCAGATCGCTGCCATGTCGGCCCATGTCGGCGACGATGGCGGCACTGGCTTGGCGGGCGACGGCGGGCGACTTCGCCAGCAGCTCCACCGGCCCCATCACCGGCAGGCCGGCGACGCGGGTCTGCCACAGATTGTCGTCGTCATCGACGAAGCCGACCGGCCGCATGCCGAGCCAGGGCAGGCGTTGCAGCTTCTCGGCGATGGCGGCACCTTGCGGGCCGGCACCGACGATGATCACCGGCGTGCGCCAGTCCAGCGCGCTGGACAGCAGCCCCTGGATCAGCAGCAGGTCGGCGACATAGGTGATCGCGAAGCCGAGAAGCGCGATCGACAGGGCCTCCACGAAGAAGGAGCGGAAACCTTCCATCACGATGAACGGCACCGCCAGCACGGCGCAGCAAAGAAATGCCGCCTGAAATGTCCGTCTCGTCCGTTCCATGTAGTCGAAGCGTCCGAGCGTGTAGATGCCGAACACCGACTTCACCAGAGGGACCAGCATGAGGCCGGTCACCAGCGAGCGTTGCCAAGCGGCGGCCTCCGCAGGATCCGTCAGCGGATCGGTGCCGAGGAAATGGTTGAGCGTCCACCCCACCAGGGCGAGGACCAGTCCGTCCGAGAGTGCAAGCAGCAGCCCGGGGGCGATCGTCGGGATCGTCGCCTTTTTCGCCGAGGTCAGATCGATGACCACATCTGGGTCCAGTTTGCTCATCGCAGGTCCCGTGGTTGAAGGGAATGCCAGCCATCGCACGGCCTTCGTGCCGATGGTCGCTCGTCATCAGCGTCTCTTGGGATTCGGCCGGTCTTTACTTTGCTGCGTCGCCGTATTTCCAGCGGCGCATTTATGTAAAGATCGCTCTTTCATGATTTTGGTGGGCCGATCCGCAGTTCGTTGAGGACGAATTAGGATGAGGAGGCTCGGCCAGCAACAGTGCATACGGACGTTGATTTCGCGTCCGCGATACCACTGGAGTTTCGAAGGGTACGGGTGCCCGAATATTAATGGGGATACTTTCGGATGCGGTCCCCAGCGGGGATAGCGTTTCGGGTTAACGGCAAGGTGGTGTCGCACCCCTGGCGGCGCGTCCGATCGCCGCAATTTTTGGGTAGAGACGGGTAAAACCTTCCCCGACCGGGCGGAAAGCCGCAGCGCGAACGGGGGTGATCGCCGAACTTGCGGGGTGGCTCTACCACCCGGATTTACCGATGGGAACCCCCCGGCAATTCCGAGCGGGAGCATGGCGCGAACGCACCCTTGCCTGTTGCAGGGCGCAAGAGGCAGCGTGCGAACTCGCCGGAAAGCCTAATCGGAACGTCCGGGATCCCTGACAGAAGCCGTGCTGACTAGCACCGAAGAGTGTTGCGGTCGCTTCAAGGCCGAATTGACGCTGTCCCGACCTCCGCCAAGATTTGGCGCGTTCTTTTTCCTTGTCTTGCGTCCGCATCACCCGCCGGGCGCAGCGCTCCCCGCAAGTCAGGCGGGTGGGGAAGAAGAGGCGGACCACAGGGGGCGAAGGAAACCGGATGGCTGTCGAAGCTGGTACGATCATCAAACATGGCTGGATGTTCATGGTGGCGAACGTGGTCAACCGCGCTGCGGGACTGCTTCTGCTGCCGCTCTATGCAAAGGTCCTGTCACCGGCGGAGTTCGGCGTCTATGCCCTGATCGGCGTGGTGGGCGACATCGTTGCCGTCATGCTGATGATCGGGATGATCAACGCCTTCACCGTCGTCTATTTCGAACATCCCGACGACCGTGGCCGGTCGCGCGTGGTCAGCACGACGATGATCGGGCTGTGGGCGGCCTCGCTGGCCCTGCTTGCGGTCGCTCTGCCGGCCGGATGGAGCGCCAGCGACCTGCTGTTCGGCGGAACCGACCAGGGGCCGGTCATCGCCTTCGCCTTCGCCGGCATCGCCTTCAGCGCTGTGTTCGAGCTGGCGCTCGCCTATTACCGGGTCCACAAGCGGTCGGGCACCTGCCTGCTGATCTCCGTCGGCAAGGCGGTCGGGCTGATCGGCCTCAACCTCACCTTCCTGCTGGTGATGGATCTGGGCGTGACCGGCATCTTCCTGGCCAACGCCATCACCTTCGTCGGGCTGGGCATCGCACTGACTGTGGCGATCCTGGCGGTGAACGGTGTCGGCTTCTCCTTCGGCATCCTGAAGCGGGTGACGGTGCTGGGCCTGCCCTTCATGCCGCAGACCATGCTGGACATGGGCAACCAGTTCGCCATGCGCTATCTGGTCAACCTGCTGATGGGCGTCGCCGCGGTGGGTGTGCTGTCTTTCGGCCTGCGGCTCGCGACCATGCTTTATATGTTCCTGACCGCTTCCTTCCTGCAGATCTGGTCTGTCAGCCGGATCGAGGCCCAACACGACATCGGGGACGGCACCGCCGGGCGCGACCAGTCGGAATTCGTCTTCTACCTGTTCGTCGTGCTGCTGTCGGCGGCCGCACTCGGCATGGCGCTGACCGCGCCGGAGGTGCTGTGGCTGATCGCGTCCAGCGAGTACGATACGGTGCTGCCCTGCATGCCGCTGCTGGTGCTGGCCTATGTCGTCCATGGTGTGCGCATGCATGCCGAGGTCGGCCTGGTGAAGACCAAGAAGGTCGGCGTGCTGCCGGCGATCTCGCTGGGCGGGCTGGCGATCGGCACGCTGATCATGGCGGTGACGCTGGGGCCGTTCGGCCTGATGGGCGGCGCCATTGGCGTGTTGGGGCGCGAGCTCGTGATGCTGGGTGCGACGGAGGCGCTGTGCCGCCGCCTCAGCCCGAACGAGCCGCCGCTGAGTGTGCTGCGGGTGACCGGCATCCTGGCGCCGGCCGCCATCGCCTATCTGGCTGGTCTCGCCCTGTTCGGCTTCGAGGTCAACCCGACCTTCGCCGCCGCCAAGGTCGGACTGACCATGCTGTTCGCCGTCGCCGCGCTGTTCGGGCCGAGCTTCGGCAGGGCCGACCGCGCCATGCTGTTCCGCATGACCGCCCGATTTCTTCGCCGGCCGCAAGCAGCGTGAAAGCCGGCGCGACAATGTTTGAACGGAGAGGATGACACCGCGATGCAGGACGCTCCGCGCTACACATTTCGCCAGACCGTCGCGGCGGATGCCACCCGCTATGGTGGGGGTTCCGGCCTTGGGGCGGTGCTGAAGCTGCTGGTGGGAAACCGCATGTTCCGGGTGACCTTCACCCTGCGCAGCTGTCAGGCGCTGGACCGGGTGGGCGGGCCTCTGGGAAAGCCGCTGCTGGCCGCCTGCCGGCTGCTGCACCGCTGGACCCAGCATTCCGCCGCCATGGATCTTCCCTGGGAAACCCAGGTCGGGCCGGGCCTGCGCATCCTGCACGGCTGGGGGCTGGTGGTGAACGCCAACGCGCGCATCGGCGCGAACGTCACCCTGTTCCACGGTGTCACCCTCGGCCAGAAGGACGACCTGCTGCCGACCGGCCGGGTGACCCATTACCCGGAACTGGGTGACGGGGTCTGGGTCGGGCCGCATGCGGTGGTGATCGGCGTCGTCATCGGCGATGAATGCATCGTCGCCGCCTCATCCGTCGTCACCAAGCCGATGCCGCGGCGCACCGTCGTTGCCGGCAATCCGGGCAAGGCGGTGGCCGAGGTCACCATCCCCGACATTCCGCATCCGGCGCCGGTCGGTACTGCGTCGGCCATGCTGCCGGGCAGCGCAACCTCGCCGGTGCCGGGCTGAACGCGTACCGCGGATAACGGAAAGGGACCGGCAGCAGAACTGCCGGCCCCTTGTCCTTCAGGCTCTCACCCGGTCGAACGAACCGAACGGTCAGGCGGCGTGCGCCAGGCTGCTGTCCAGCTCATGGTGGTTGACGTCGAAGGTGACGCCATACACGTCGTGGCTGGCGAGGTGCTGCGTCGTCGACAGATCGACGGCGGCGGCGGTCGCGGTGGCCGTGTCGTTGGCGGCGCTCACGGTGTGGGCCAGCAGGTCGGCCGAGCTGAGCGAGGCAGCGGCGGCGGCCTTGGCGGCGGCATCGACGATCGTGCCGGTCCCGGTGGCGTCGGCGATGCTTGCGGCAGTGGCGTTGGAGATCTTCAGGCCGAATGTCTCGTTGCCCTCGGTCACGCTGTCGCTCAGCACCTTGACCGTCACGGTCTTGGTGGTCTCGCCGGCGGCGAATGTCAGCTTGCCGCTCGTTGCGGTATAGTCGGAACCAGCCTTGGCCGTGCCGTCCACCGTGGCGTAATCCACCGTGACCGGGGTGCTGGAAGCCGACGACAGCTTGACCGTGAAGGTGGCGTTGGCCGTCGCGGCGGTGGTGGTCGGAGTATCGAACACCGAGCCTTCCATGGCGCCCTTCACGATGGCGGCCTTGGTTGGGTTGATGGTCTTGTAGTCGTCCATCAGGATGCCGCCGACGTCACCCGATTCCGGGGTCCAGGCCCAGAAGGTCCAGCTCATCCCCTTGTCGCCGGCCGCGATATCGCTCTTGCCGTCCAGGTTCCAGTCGCCGTTCAGGTACTTGGCCAGGGTCTTGCCCCAGGTCTGCTCGGCCGCACTGGTGAACTGGCCGCCCCATTCGCCGAGCATGATCGGCGCGGTATCGTTCTTGTACAGATAGCCCCACATCTTGTCGTACTGGGCCGGCAGATTGTTGGGGTAGTTCGGGTCGGTCAGCCAGCTGAACTGACCGACGCTCTGGCCATAGGCGTGCGGCGAATAGACGAGCTTGTTGGGGGTGTCGAAGTGGATCGGGCGCGACTGCGCACCGGCCAGCGTGCTGCTCCATTCGGTGCCTTCGACGAACAGCAGCCAGTCCTTGTTCACGGTCTGGATGGCGTTGCCGATGCGCTCGGCGGCCGAGGCCCAGTCGGTGGCGGCAGCGCCGCCCCAGGTGGCGGAGACGCTCGGCTCGTTGTGCAGGTCGGCGCCGATGACGGTCTCGTTGCCGGCATAATGCTGGGCCAGCATCTTCCAGTTCGCGATCACCGTCGATTCCGGATGCGCGCTGGTGTACCACAGCCCGCCTTCGTTGGTGCCGGCGCCGCCGTCGTTGCGGTGGTGGTCGAGGATCACCTTCATGCCGAGCTTGCCGGCGTAGTCGATGACCTTGTCGTAGACCTGCAGGCGGGTGAGGCCGGCCAGATCCGGGTTCTTCGAGAAGTCGATGCCGTTGGTCACCGCGGTGCTGTCGAACATGGCGTCCGACATGGTCATGCGGATGGTGTTGAAGCCGAGCGACTTCATGCTTTCCAGATGGTGCTGGTAGCTGTCGGCCCACAGGCCGGCGGGCACGTAGTTGTAGCCCTCGCCACCGAACCAGTTGACGCCGGTCAGGCGGACGGTGTTTCCGGCCTCGTCGACGATCTGGTTGCCCTGGGTGTGCAGGAAGCCCTGGATGCCGCCAGAGGTCTGGCTGCCGGTCGGTTCCGTCACCGTCACATCGCTGACCGACAGGCTCGGCGTGGAGGGGTTGGTCGGCGTGGTGCTGCCGGCGAACCAGGACTTGTCGGCCTTGACCTCCATGGTGCCGTTCCACCACATGGCCTTCTGGCCGGCGACCACGTCCTTGCCGTCGAGCGCGCCCTTGTCGATCGACACGATGCTGTCGGTCGGGTTCACGGCATGGCCGCCGATGGTGATCTTGTTGACGTACAGGTTGCGGTCGACGCCGCCGACGACACCGTCGTTGTCGTACTGGATCTGGACCTTGTGGGCGACGTCGTTGCCGACGTTGGCGGTGAAGGTGAAGTCCTTTGCGGCGGTACCGGCGGTGCCTTCACCGATCATCTTGCCGTCGACCAGAACCTTGAAATGGGCGTTCACGCCGCCGGCCGCGTTGCCGTAGGCATTCACGACGATCGGCGTGCCGCCGGTGGTCGGGGTGGTCGGCGTCGTGGGGGTGCTCGGCGTTGTCGGCGTCGTCCCGGCGCCGCTGGCGAACATGTCCTTGGACATGCTGAAATCGAGCGAGCCGCTCCAGGACAGAACTTCACGGCCGGACAGGATGCCCTGGCCATCGGCGGCGTAGGAGACCGTCGAGCTGGTGGAAGCGATGGTCTTGCCGTTGACTTCGATCGACTTGACGATCAGGTCGCGGTACATGCCGGCGGTGTCGGTCGACAGCCAGTCGTTGTCGTACACGATCTGGACCTTGTGCGCGGCGTCGGGAGCCACCTTGGTGGTGAAGCTGTACCGGCCGGCGCTGGTGGAATTGACCGTCGCCTGGCCGACGGAGACACCGTCGACGAGGAACTTGAAGTGCGGCCAGACTCCTCCGGCAGTCACACCCGAGGCATTGACTACGAAGGTCGTATCGACGGGGCTGGTTGCCATTGGAAGTATCCTCTTTTCCGTGTTTTCGCTGGAGCCCAGACTGGCCGGAAAAGGTTAACGAGGTATTTCAAATTTTAGCGAAATGCGTCTCTAATGCCACTGTCGCTTGTGAAAAGAAAGAGACACGAAAAACCCCTTTGCCGATGCATTGCAGCAACAAAGGGGTTTTTCTGTATCGGTAAGTTGTTGATTAAGCGTTTTTTTGCGTTGCTCAAACGGGTGTTATCTGGGCTTGTGGGCCACCACGAACACCTCGGGACGGAACAGATAGAGCTGTCCAACCCTTCCGAGCTTACGATTAAGGGTTAACGGAAGCCGTCCCAAAAATGCCTCAACCAGCTTCGCATAGCCGAGAAAGGCTCGGCTGGCGAAATGGAGGTTCATCCGGCGGCGCACCGCCATCGGCAGGATATAGACCGCCTCGACCCGGCCGAAACCAGCTTGGCGCAGCATCGCCTCGGTCTCGCCCCAGCCATATTCGCGCAGATGCATGCAGATCGGCTCGTTCAGGCCGAACACCTCCGACAGGTCGGCCGGACCGGCATATTTGTGCGGCATGCTCAGGATGTATTTCCCGCCAGGCTTCAGGATGGTGCGGACATTCTCCATGTGGGTGACGACGTCTTCCGGGTGCATATGCTCGACGACATGGGTGGAGATCACGCTGTCATAGCGGTTGGCCGGCTCGAACTGGGCCAGATGGATGCCGTCGCTGTTCTTCCAGGTGACGTTGGAGTCCTGCTCGATCCAAGTCGCTCCGCGTTCACGCGTCACCTCGGTCGCGACGCAGCGGTAACCGTGGCGGGCGAGATAGCGCAGAAGCCGCGCCTTGCCCGATCCCACCTCGTATACGTCCTGCGGTCCGCCGAGCAGGGTCAGGAAATGCCGGAAGTCGAGATCATCGTTGCGGGTGTGGGCGTCGTCCTCCGCCTCGTTCAGCCAGGGACAACTGGTGTAGAGCGTGGTGTAGGCCTGCTCGAACACGTCCCAGCGCTCTTCCGGCTCGCTGGCCAGCAGTTCGCGGGCGAGGCGCCGCTCCAGGTCCCAGTGGCGCCGCACCATCTCGGCGGTCAGCGGATAGTTGGGCGAGAGGTGGAACTTCCGCCGGTAGCGCTCGACCAGGGCGTCGTCCGTCGTGCGATCGGCGGGCAGGCGATCCATCGGCAATGTGTCGGCTGTGTTCTGCACGATCGACCTCTCCATCAGATGGGTACAGGACGCTTTGAGGGACTCTAATCGGGAGCGGCAGCGGACGCGCGCGCGCGAAGGAGAAAGTGCGCGGGCCTATCGCAGGGGGTGGTCGGTGCCAACGGCGTACCTCCACGGTACGGCGCCCCGGGGGCAAGGGTCAGCCCGACCGTGCCTTGCCGGTGCGGGCCTTTTCCCGCAACGTCTCCACCACCGCGGTGTAGAGCGGCAGCGGCCGGGAGTTCTCGTCATAGGGGGAGGGGTGGGGGCGCAAATCCGGATGCTCCCGCGCGATGAAATTCAGGTCGGAGCGCAGATGCCACCAGCACAGCTCCTCCACCCGCGCAGTGTCCAGCATGTCGGCGAGATACTGGCGGGCGAGCTGGGCCATCGCCCGGTCCTTTTCGTCGCGCGACCACGAACGCGGCAGGCGGGTCTCGTCGACATCCATCTCCGTCAGATGGACGGACAGCCCGAGCTTGTCGACCGCGCGCAGGAACTTGCGCATGCCGGCGCTGTCATAAGGCTTGCCGCCGATCAGGTGGCTTTGCAGACCGATGCCGTGGATCGGCACGCCACGCTTCACCGCCCCGGTCAGCCAGTCCAGCAGATAGGCGCGCTTGCGCTGCTGCCAGCCTTCGTCGATCTCGATGCCGAACTCGTTCAGCACCAGCTTCGCCTTGGGAAAGGCCTTGTGGACATGGTGGAAATAGGGGTCGAGCCATTCCGGCCCCTTTTCCGCCCCGCCGGCCGCCACCCACCACATGCCGCGGCGGAAGCCGTAGCGGTCCTGCTCCTGCGGGTGGCTCTGCACCGTTTCCCAGAAGAAGACCTCGTTGGCGACGTCGATGCGGTAGAAGATGTCGCCGTAGCGTTCCCGCACCGCCTCCACCACGCCGGTGAAGCGCGGCCAGACGGTCTCGGCGCTCAATGTGCCTTCCGGCGAAAAATAGGCGCGCTCCGAGATGCCCAGTTCCGCCTGCCGGCTTACCGGAAGCTTCATGTAGGGCGGCATGCCCATATGCTGCCAGATGATCGTGTGCCAGTTGGGCGTGGCGCCGATGCTGCGCGCCAACTCCACCGAGGCGTCGAAGCGGCGCCAGTCGTAAGTGCCCTCTGTGTGCTGGAAGACCCCCCATTTGCCGCCATTTTCCGGGGTGACGACGTCGCATTCGCGTGCCATCAACCGGTCAAGCATCGGGTCTTCCGGTTCGATGAAATGGTCGCGGGCGGCGCCATGCCGGATGCCGAGCGCGCGGCAGACTTCGCGCAGCGTGACCGCCGGCTCGGCCGCCTGGGGCTGGCTGGCTGCTTCCGCCGCCGCCGGGCCGCTGGCGCCACGGCAGCTCGCCAGCACGGCACCGGCGGCGACGGTCCGCAGGAGGTCGCGCCGGGTGGGGCGCCATTTCGGGAAGCCGGGTTTCGGACTCTCGATCATCAGGAGGGGCTCTCTCTTCCTGTCGCAGCGGCCAACAGCCGGTTCCGGTCATGGGGAGGCCCCTCCCTGCGGATGCCGCAGCATCCGCAGGGGAAGGGCCTCAGGGTCGAAGGAGCTTCAGGTCACCTCTGCTTCACGCTTCAGGGCGCGGTCCGCAGGGTGGTGTCGCCGTAGTATTTCCGGGTCGCCACATAGCTGTTGTAGGGACCTTGGTAGCCGCGCGACGCCGCCTTCTTCAGGTTCACGTCGGTCATCACCGCCACGAACTTGCTGTGGTCGATCGGGCCGAGGTCGGCGACCGCCTGCAGGTCGCTGGCGGTGGTGTGGCCCCAGCGGCTGACGAACAGCACCTTGGTGGCCGCGCCGCAGACGATGCGGGCATCCGACACGGCGAGCGCCGGGGCGGTGTCGAACACCACCAGATCGAAGTGCGGCGACAGGCCGGCCATCAGGTGGACAAGGCCATCGACGTTGAAGCGGTCCAGCGTCTCGGACATCAGGCGGCCGGCCGGGATCATCGCATAGGGCGCGTCCTCGCTGCTGTGGACGATCTCGTCCAGGGTGGCGGTGCCGGAAATCCAGTCCGACAGGCCCTTCTTGGCCGATAGGTTGAAAAGGCCGTCGATGCGCGAGCGGCGGAAGTCGGTGTCGACCACCACGACGCGGCGGCCGGCCTGGGCGGCGACCTGGGCGACGGCGAGGCTCATCGAGGTCTTGCCGTCCTGCGGGCGGGCCGAGGTGACGGCGATGGAGCCGACCGGACCCAGATCCGACAGGTGGTTGCGGAACAGGGCGCGCATCGATTCCGCGAACAGCGAGAAGGGATGGTTCTGGAAGATCTGGTCCAGACGGCCGCGGGTGCCGCGGGTGGAGTGGTGCGGGATGATGTGGACCGTGCCGACGCCCAGGATGCGGCGGACGGCGTCCGGGGTACGGATGCGGCGCTGGAACAGCTCGATGCCGAAGACGATGAAGACGGCGACGGCGAGCGACGCGACGAAGCCGGCCAGCAGCAGCAGGATGCGGAACGGACCCGACGGCTCATGCGGCACCTGCGGCGCCGAGACCAGCTTGACGGCGGTTGGGAAGGCGCGGTTGTCCTGCTGGGCCTGCACCTCTTCGAGACGGCCGAGCAGGCTGTCCAGCAGCTGGCGCTTGGCCTGTGCCTCGGCCTCCAGCGTGCGCAGCGGCACCGCTTCCTCGGCCATGGTCTGATAGCCGGATTCCAGCTTGGCGATCATCGCCTTCAGGGCGTTCTCCTGCTCGATGGCGACGTTAGCCGCCTCTCGGACGCCGCCGATCTCATGGCGGACTTCCTGCTGCAACGAGGAGTTGGCCTCGTTCAGGCGGGCTTGGAGTTCCTGGATGCGCGGGTGCTTCGGACCATACTGGCGCGACAGCTGGGCCAGTTCGGTGGAGATTGAGGCGACGGTGGCGCGCAGCTGGGCGACGACGGGCGAGGCGAGGCTGCCGCCGTTGCCGGCGCTGCGTTCCAGCGTCTGGGCCTGGGCGACGGCGCGGGCGCGGTTGGCGGTGGCTTCGGCCAGACGCAGGCGGGCCTGCTCAAGTTCGGTGGTCGCCATCAGGCCGTTGGTGCCGTTCTTGACCAGACCGGCCTTGAAGCGGACGGCGTCGACCTTGGTGTCGGCCGCGGCGACTTCCTTGCGCAGGGTGGCGATGCGGTCTTCCAGCCAGGCGACGGCGCTGGTGGACAGGTCGCGGTCCATCTGCTGGCGGGTTTCCATGTAGCGGCGGACGACGGTCTCAACCACCTTCTGGGCAACCTCCGGATCGCGGGCGGTGTAGCGGACCTGGATCACGCGCGACCGGCCGACGACGCCAACCTCGAGATTGCGGCGGATGCGGTCCAGCACGCCGTCGATGCTGTCGGCGGCGCGGGTTTCGCGCAGGTGGGTGTCCTTGGTCATGTCGTCGCCATGGGCCAGCACGGCCTGGACGACGCCGGGCAGTTCCGGACCGAAGACGGCGTGGGCCTGTTCGCGCGTCCAGGCGGTGGCGCGCTCGACGAAGGGCTTCGTCTCGTCGGCCTGGACCGGCGGGTTGAACTCCTGATTGGTCGCCAGCTTCAGGTCGGTGACCGCCTGGGACAACACGGCGGTCGACTTCAGGATTTCAATTTCGCTGAGGATCGCGCCATCTTCCGGTGTGATGGAGTTCAGCGCCTGATCTTCCGCGCGGACGACGCGGACCTGCCGGTTGTCGACCAGCAGAAGAGCTTCGGAGGTGTATTTGTCCTTCATCAGCGAGACGGCGAAAGCCGACAGGGCGGTGAGCGCCAGCACGATGAGGACGATCAGCGTCTTATGCGCCGCCAGCACCCGCAGGATGAAGCGGAAGTCGGGGCCCATGGCCGGAGCCGGGCCGTCGAACTCACGCGGCATATGGTGGCCGACCTGGGTGGGCCACGCCGGAGCCGGCGGGCCTCCATGGCCCCCATTGTTGATCTGGGGAAGGTTTTCCACGTCTCAAAGCTCCTTCTGGATGGGCGACCGCCGGATCGGTGACGGAGGGATCCGGGTGGATGCGGGCGCTGCGGCGCCCGTTCCGCGGGTTCGGAGGGATGCGGCACGGCGAAGGCGAAGGGTGCTCCAGGCGAAGCCGAAGGCACCGATGCAATAGCGGCGGAACAGGCGGCGGGGCTCCTGCGCCAGACGGAAGGCCCATTCCAGGCCGGAGCGCTGGACGGCTTCGGGGGCACGCTTGAAGCGGCCCGCCAGGAAATCGACGATGGCGCCGCCGTTGACGATCAGCACCGGATGGTCGAGCGCCCACTTAAGCTCCGCCGCGACCTGTTCCTGCTTGGGCATGCCCATGGCGAGCAGGATCACGTCGGGGCGGTTGGCCCGCGCCTGGGCGATGTAATGCTCCACCGGGTGGAAGCCGTGCTGAAGATCGGCGTAGCGGTGCGGCGTGACCGCTTCCAGCGCGACGCGGGCGCGGTCCAGCCACGGGGTGGCGGTGCCGTAGACCGCGACCTTGCGGCTTCCCAGCGTCTTCAGCAGCAGCGGGATGAAGTCGGTGCCGTTCATGTTCAGGCCGGCCGGCATGCCCAGAACCGGCAGAACCGCCTGCAACCCGATCCCGTCGCGCAGCAGCACGTCCGATGCGCCGAAGGCGGCCAATGCCGCGTCCGAACTCATGCAGACATTCAGCCCATGCGCGTTCAGGAAGGACAGCACCGTTGGACGGTCGACCGCACCCAGCCGTTCGATCAGGGCCCGGCGCTCGCCGTCGTTCGAAATGCACCGCATGCGCTCGATCAGTTCCAGGACGTCACGAGGGTTCGGCATGCGCATCTCCCTAAAATAATTAATCGGAACAAAGCATTGACCGTTTCACGACCGATCTTGCGGCCGGTCCGGCCTGGCCGGGTGTCGGTCCTGCTGGCCGGGCAGTGGCGGCTAACCCGTTGGGGCGGACCGCCAAACCTGCGTGGCTCTATGTGGCCGCGCCTCCCCCCTTTTCGCACGGGCGAGATCGGCGAAACGGTGACGGAATCGAATTAGCCCGGGCTTGCTCCCATCGGGGGATTCGGCTTGCCGAATCGACCGGTCAGACCCATAAAGTGAGACCCAGGCCATAAAGTGAGACCCAGGCCATAAAGAGAGACCCTGGCGCTCTATGCCTGTTGTCTGGGGCAGAGCTGTCCACGCCCGGCCGAACATCTTGAACGGCTGGGCCAAATCCAAGAAAAGACGATCATGACCGACGACACTTCCGACAACGCCCGTTCCGGCCGTACCCCCGGCACCGCTGACGAATTCGACCGGCGCGACGCCCTGCGTGCGGTGGCCGCCGTGGTGCGCGGCGACGGGATCGAGGTGGACGCCGACAGCACCCCGGCGCGCTGGTCGGTCGCGGTCAACCATGTCGTCCAAATCCCCGGCACCGACCGCAAGCTGAAACTGCGCTTCAAGGTGGCGCTCGGCCCCCTGCCGGACATCGAGGCCGACCTGTGGGGTCTGCTGACCATCGACGAGGGGTTCGGCCGGCCGCAGGCCAAGGCGCTTGGGAAGCGGGTCAAGGGCGCCTGCCTGTCTTCTCCCGCCATCGCCAAGGCGAAGGACCGGGTTGACGGCTGGTTCGCCTCGATGGGGCAGCGGGCTGCCGGCTTCGGCGAGTCCTGGCGGCCGAAGGGGTTCGCTGATGAACTCGGCCGCGTCGTCGGTTTCGGTGGCCGCATCCCGCGCCTGCAGACCCTGCTCGACGCGATGGAGGAGGCCTTCTCGACTGCCGCCGCCCGCGCCGGCCTGAAGGTGCGGCGGGAGCGGCTGGAGAACGCGTCCGGCATGGGCGTCTATCTCGACAGCTTCACGACCGCCCGCGCGATGATCCGCAAGCTGCGGCTGTTCGTCGGTCCGACCAATTCGGGCAAGACCCACGCCGCCATGGACCGGCTGGCCGAGGCGGAGAGCGGCTGTTACCTCGCGCCCCTGCGCCTGCTGGCGTTGGAAGGGCAGGAGGCGCTGGAGACCCGCGGCCGGCCCTGCAGCCTCGTCACCGGCGAGGAGCGCGATGTGCGGCCGGGCGCCGCCTTCACCTCCTCCACCATCGAGATGGTGAACACCTCCAAGGTGTGGGGCGCCTGTGTCATCGACGAGATCCAGATGATCGGCGATCCGGACCGCGGCTGGGCCTGGACGCAGGCGGTGGCCGGCGTCGCGGCGCCCGAGATCCTGATGACCGGCTCCGCCGACGCCATCCCCTACGTCAAGCGTCTGGCCGACGCCATGGGCGAGGAGCTGGAAGTCATCGAATTCACCCGCAAGTCCCCTCTGCGCGTGCAGGAGGAGCGTGTGAAGCTGGACGAGGTGAAGTCCGGCGACGCGCTGATCGCCTTTTCGCGCAAGGACGTGATGGCTCTGCGTCACGACCTGCTCGGCCGCAACCACAATGTCGCGGTGATCTACGGCGCCCTGTCGCCGGAGGTCCGCCGGGCCGAGGCGCGCCGATTCCGCGAGGGCACCGCCGACGTGCTGGTCGCGACGGACGCCATTGGCATGGGACTGAACCTGCCGGTCGCCCGCGTCGTGCTGTCCACCACCCGCAAATATGACGGACGGGAGGAACGTGAGCTGACCGCGTCGGAGATCCGGCAGATCGGTGGACGGGCCGGCCGCTTCGGCATGCATGAGGAAGGCCGTGTCGCCGTGCTGGACGGCGAGAACATCAACCCGGTGCGCCGGGCCCTGACCTCGCCGCCGGTGCCGCCGGAAGACCCGCGCTCTTGGATCTCCCCCAACCTCAGCCATGTCGAGGCCATCGCGCGGGAGCTGGACACCGACAGCCTCGCCAAGGTACTGCGCACCGCCGGGCAGGAGTTGCTGCGTGCCAACCAGACCTTCCGCATGACCGACCTGGAACAGCGCATCCAGGCCGCCGCCGCGGTGGACCGCGCCAAGCTGCCGCTGGCGCAACGCGACATGCTGGCCCGCTGCCCGATCGACACCCGCGACCAGAACAACCTCCGCCTTCTCGGCGGCTGGGCGGTCAACCAGGGCAGGGGCATCCCCAACGCCGCCCCCGACGCTGCCGAGCGCTTCCGCCACAGCGTCGGCACCGATGTCGAACTGGAGAAGGCCGAGCGCGCGGTGAAGGAGTTGACCGCCTATGCGTGGCTGGCCTACCGCTTTCCCGACGCCTATCCCGAAATGGATCTGTGCCAGGAGCGCCGGGCACACCTTAACGCCTTCATCGAGCGGACGCTCGCCGAACGCTCGCTCGCCCGCGCCTGTCCGGTTTGCGGCACGCGGCTGAAGGCAAACCACCGCTTCCGCGTCTGCGACAATTGCTACAGCAGCCGCGTCGAGGAGCGCCGGGGCGGCCGTCGCGGTCCGCCGGAGCGCGGCGACAAGCCTGGCGCGCACCCGCACCATTTCCACCATCCGGTTGCCAAGGAGGGCAGCCGCGACACAGGCCGGGGTGCTCCCCGCACCGGCCGCGGTCCGAAGCGGCGTGGCGTCACTCCCTAAAGTCCCCTCTCCCGCCACGGGAGAGGGGACTCACGCCGCCGCGCTGCTGTCCGTCCCCTCGCGTTTCGGCCAGACGATCTCCTCGACCGTGCCGTTCTCGCCCAGGAAATAGCGGCGCAGCGGTGCCAGATCGGCACCCAACTCGTAAACCAGCGGGCGGCTGGTGGGGATCTCGAACAGCGGGATATCCTGATCGGCGACGTCGTCCAGATGCTTGACCAGTCCGCGCAGGCTGTTGCCGTGGGCCGACACCAGCACCCTGGCGCCCAGCCGCAAGACCGGGGCGATCTCGTCGCGCCAGAAGGGGATGACGCGCTCGGTGGTGTCCTTCAGGCTCTCGCCGCGTGGCAGGTTCACCCTTGCGAGGCCGGCGTAGCGGCGGTCCGAGACGGCCGAGCGCGGATCGTCCGGTTCGATTGGCGGTGGCGGCACATTCCAGCTGCGCCGCCACTGGAACACCTGATCCGCCCCGTGGCGTTCCGCCGTCTCCGCCTTGTTCAGTCCCTGCAACCCGCCGTAATGCCGCTCGTTCAGACGCCAGTGCTTGTGCACCGGCAGCCACAGCCGGTCCATGTCGCGGAGAACGAGGTGCAGTGTCTCGATGGCGCGGCTCAGCACCGAGGTGAAGGCGATGTCCACGTCGATGCCTGCCGCCTTCAGCAACTCGGCGGCCTGACGGGTCTCGGCGATGCCGCGGTCGGTCAGACCGACATCGGTCCATCCGGTGAAACGGTCTTGCGCATTCCACACGCTCTGGCCATGGCGCAGCAGGATCAGCCGGTGCATCGCGGACCTCCCTTCGTCTCCTGCCGTCTTGAAACGGCGACATTCTGAAACAGGGCTGTAACCGGGCAGGTTCCCGCGACAAATCACCGCACTCATTGACGGGTAAGGGATCAGGCGGAGCATCCTGAGGTTTCAATCCGGTTTCTTGATTGCTTCCGGAGACACCAATTATGTCAGCCGCGAAATCATGGCGACATACGCGAACAATAATCCTGCGGTACGGTCACCCTACTTGGAAACGCCGGCCCCCGCCGGCCGCAGCGGAAGGGATGGGACGATGACGGAACCGAACACGGGAACGCAGACTTCATCCGGCAACGCGGGCCTGCGGGGCGCACCGCCGAACCATTCCGATTATCGCCCCAGCAACCTGACAACCTTGCGTACCGAGGCCACGATGCTGCATCATCATGACGTCATCTCCAGAGCCGTTTCGACCGACCGCGAGATCACTCTGGAGGCGCTTCGTGTGTTCACCTATCTGAGCCGCAGGCTCCATTTCGATCGCTCCGTTCCGGTGCTCCAGTCTGAACTGGCTGATGCGCTGGGCATGCAGCGGCCCAATGTGAACCGGGCCATCAAGCTGCTGGAAACCAAGCAGATTCTTCTGCGGGAATCCAAACTGGGGCGCGCGATCACGTTCCGGCTGAATCCGGGACTGGAGGGCGGCCGGGCCTGAGTGTTTGGTCAGGGATGGAATGATAGTCGAGACCCGTGAACTGTTCTTCACCAATTCCGCCCTGAAGAAAGCCATAGCCTGGTACCAGAAGGCTCCCAATCAGACGGACCTGCCGTTCGGCGTCGTCACCACGGTGTCCCCGACATCGGAAGGCGGTCTGTCAGTCCAGATCCAGCAGAGCGGCGCCTCCAGAACCCGGGAGGTGCTGTTCACCCCCAGCAAAACACTGGCGCTGCTTCTGCTGTTCTGCCGCCGCCAGAAGGTTCCGATCCCCCGTGATGCCGCGAAGGAGATCGAGACGGCCGACGACGGTTTGATTTTGATCGTGCGTGGCGAGACACAGACATTCGCGCCTCCTCACTGAATTGACCGCCTCGACCGGTCCGCCGTCGCGCATGCCGCACGTGCGGCTATTTGCCGTTTCCCTTCTTCCGAACCCAGCAGGCGGCAACAACGGCGTAATTTATTAAAAGTAGCAATCGTCCCGGTGACCACGCCGATCTGTTCCGCGGTCCTGTCGGGGCTATGCTTATCCAACGGATAGGTTGTTACGATATAAGTCATAGTCGCCAAGACCGATCGCGTTGCATTTCTTCCTGTGATATTGTTTCGTTGGTTAATGGGGCTAAGCTATAGTTCCAAACCCTCTGCCAAACGAGGAAATTCGGGGTGATTTGTCATTCCAACATTCCGAGTTGTTGAGATCTGTTCTTAATTGTTTCGTCCGGTCCGGCGCCGGCGAAACAATGCTGGCCCTGTCGAAACAATGGTCGATCCTTCTGCCGATTTGACCTGATTTTCCGTCCGCTTACGCCGTATCGCCACATCCAGGATCTGCCGCCGATGATCGTCACCTGTCAGTCGCTGCCGCTTTGGAAGGAGCTTCGGCCTGGTTCGCCGCGGGTCCGTCCAATGTCGGTGTGACCTGACCGATGTCATCACCACGGATGTCCCACTCCCAATTGACATTCTCCGCCGCCCTTCACCGGATCGCCGCCTCGCCACGGACGCTGGTCGCCTTCCTGTGTGCGTTGCTGGCGCTGCTGGGAACCGCTTCATGGGCAACCGTGACGGCGCTCGATTACCGGGACACGCTCGAACGTGCCGAGAGCGACGCGCGGGAAGCGGCCATCCTGTTCGACAGCCATGCGCGCGGCGTGCTGGAGGCCAGCGTCGCCCTCCTCCAGCAGGTTGCCGGCCGGATGGACGGCCGCGGCCTGAACTCCTGGGGGGAGCGCACCCTGCCGGAGGCGATGGCGGTGGAGCGCAGCGGCCGCCTCACCTTGCTCGGCGCCGATGGATCGGCGATCTACGGCGCCCCCGTCGCCTTTGCGGAACCGGAAACCAGCGACGGCCTGTCCCTTCTGGTCCGCCCCTTACCGCCGGAGGAGGAGCGACAGATCCTGCCGGCCTTCGGGCATGTGGCGGGACAGCCGGCCATTCTTCTCGCCCGCCGCATCCACACCGCGGCGGGCGTTTTTGACGGTGCGGTTCTGGTTGCCGTACCGGTCGCGGTCCTCGAACCGGTGCTGAAGGCCTTCAGCGACGCGAGCGCCCGGTCGGTCGGCCTGTACCGTCCCGACGGCATCCGCCTTGCAGGATTGGGCGCCCCCTCGCTCGGCCCCCTGCCGCGGTTGGAGGAGGGAGGCATCCGGATCGACGCGAACTGGCTGGTGAGCGGCAAGCCCTCGATTCTCGGGGTTAAGCGGATGATCACCCTGCCGATCCTGTCGGCGGTGACGATCCCGCGCTCCACCGTTCTGGCTCCCTGGTATGCCCGGATGGAGCGCGGCCTTGCCGTGGTCGTCGCCGGCGTCGCCGCACTGGCCGGTCTCTCATTGCTCGGCGCCGCCAGCCTGGGTCGCGAGGCCCAGGCCCGTCAGGCCCTGACCGAGGCGAACGCACAGCTCGAGCAGGCCAATGTTCAACTCGAACAGCGGGTGGAGGAGCGCACGGCGGCGCTCAGCGCCCTCAATGTGAAGCTCAGCCGCGCCCTGGAGGAGAAGGAGCGTGCCAACCAGGCCAAAGGCCGATTTTTGTCGGCGGCAAACCATGATTTACGCCAACCTTTCCAGGCTTTGCGGCTGTTTCATCACATTCTGATGGAACGCCTCGCCGACACGCGCGACCGCGGAATTGCCGAGAAGATGGGCGAAGCGCTCGACGCCGGCGAGAAGCTTCTCCATGCCCTGCTGGAGGTGGCGACGCTGGATGCCGGCGTGGTGCGACCACAGCTGGCCGATGTGCCGGTGTCGGCGGTGTTCGAGGATCTGCTGGCCGAATTCCGCGGCCTGGCGGCTGAGAAGGGGCTTGTCCTGCGCGCGATGCCGACGCGCATGGTGATCCGGACCGACCGCACGCTGCTGACCCGCATGCTGGGCGATCTGGTGCGCAACGCCATCCGCTTCACCGACAGAGGCCGCGTCACGATCGGCTGCCGCCATCAGGGCAATCGTCAGGGTAGGTGGCTGCGCATCGAGGTGTGGGACACCGGCACCGGCATCCCGCCAGACCAGCTCGACAACATCTTCGAGGACTTCGTCCAGCTCGGCAATCCGGAGCGTGACCGCCGCCAGGGTCTTGGACTGGGCCTCGCCAAGGTGCGGCGCAAGGCGGCACTGCTTGGCCATACGGTGGAGGTGCGCTCCCGTCAGGGCCGCGGTTCGGTCTTCGCCATCGGCGTGCCGGTGGTTGGAACGGAACGGCTTTCCTCTCCGGTGGCGGTGCCGGATATCGATCCGGTGATGGCGGGCGACCGGTTGATCCTGGTGGTCGAGGACGACCCGATCCAGCGCGACGCCGTGCGGCTGCTGCTGGAAAGCTGGGACTATCGCGTCGTGGCAGCCGACGAGGGCGAGAACGCGTTGGCGCTGTTCGGCGGGATGAAGACTCAGGACGGCGCCACGGCGGCCGATGAGCCCGCTCCCGATCTCATCGTCAGTGACTTCCGCTTGCCGGGCCGGCTGACCGGCGTACAGACGGTGGCGAAAGTGGGGGAGCGGCTGGGCCGTCCGGTGCCCGGCCTGATCCTGACCGGCGACACGGCACCGGAACGCATCCGCGAGGCCGTTGCCACCGGCTGCCGTCTTCTGCACAAGCCGGTGTCGCCGGAGGAGCTGCGCGATGCCATTGCCGCCATCCTGTCGGAACGGCCGGGATGCCGGCAGGCCGGCAATGGCGAAGCGGCTATGGAAAACGAGTCGGCGGCGTGAGTTGGATCGGACCCGATTTGACGCGTGAATCCGATCGTCGGACCGATGGCTTAACCCTTTCTGAAGTCAGATTGGCCCACACTGGCACCAGGGAAGGGAGTTCACGGGACCATGGTGCAGAATCGCACGCTCAAGCGTCTCGATCAGGCGCAACTCGATCAGGCGGTGCGCAAGCACGAGATGTTCCGCAACGCCAGGGTCGGCGGTGCGCGCGCCAACCTGTCCTTCTGCGACCTGTCGGGGCTGGACCTGTCGGGGCGTGATCTGGCCCATGCCGATTTCGTCGGTGCCAGCCTGCGCGGTGCCAATCTGTCCGGCGCGCGGCTCGACTGCGCCTCCTTCTTCGTCGCCGACCTGCGGCAGGCCAACTTCGACAGCGCCAGCCTGATCAAGGCCGATCTGCGCGGCGCCTGCCTGCGTGGGGCGATCCTGGTCGGCGCCAACCTGTTCGAGGCGGATCTGCGCGACGGCTCGCTGGCGGAAAAGGATCGGTCCGGCCATCTGCACATGGTGCAGATCGACTCCACCCCGGCGGAGGCCGACGGCGCCGACCTGTCGGGAGCCAATCTGACCAACGCCCGGATGTCCGGTGTCATGGCCGTTCATACCGACTTTTCCGACGCGGTGATGCGCGGCTGCAAGCTGGTGCGGGCGACCATGCGCGGCGCCAACTTCACCGGCTCCAACATGGAGGGTGCCGATCTGTCCGGTGCCGACCTGCGCGGCGCCTGCCTGCGCGGCGCGGTGCTGACCGGCGCCACCATGGTGATGACTGACCTGACCGACGCCGACGTGGAGGAGGCGCTGACTGACAAGCCCGTCGGCCGGGTGGTGGCGGAGCTGGGGCAGTCGCTGGAGGATCTGCTGGCCGACCATATGAGCTGGGTGGGGTCGAGCGGGGCGCAGGGCGCGATGCTTGACCTGTCCGGTTTCGACCTGCGCCATGCCCCGTCGCTGGCCCACTTGTGCCTGACCATGCTGCGTGCGGCCGGTGCGACGCTCTATGGCCTGGATCTGACCGGCGTGCAGCTGCAGGCCGCGGTGCTGGACCGGGCGGATCTGCGTGGCGCCAAATTGACCGACGGCGATCTGCGTGGCATCAGCCTGCGGAGCGCCAAGCTGAACAACGCCGATCTTCGCAACGTCAACCTCCGCCCCCTGGTGTTCGACGAGCAGCGATCCCGCCCCGCCGACCTGTCGGGGGCGAAGCTGCGCTATGCCGATCTCAGCGGCGCCTGCCTGCGCTCGGTCAATCTCGGCAATGCCGACCTGTCCTTCGCCAACCTGCGCGGCTGCGACCTCGCCAGGACCGACCTGACCGGCGCCAAGCTGTTCGGTGCCAAGCTGGAGCGCCGGGCCTTGACCGAGGGGGCGATCCTGGACGGGGTCGCCGGGTTGAAGTTCTAGGCGGCCGACCGCGCGACTTTCTGGAGCAGACGGCGCAGGTCCAGTGCCGCGCGGTCGGCGATGCGCTGCGCCTCGACCAGTACACCGGTGAGATCGCCGACCTCCGGCGCGATTTCGCTGGCGGCGTCGGACATGATGTCCAGTTCGCCCGCCGCCTTTTCGATCAGTCCGGTCACAACGCCTGCGGCACCGGTGGCGGAGTCAAAGCCAGCCATGACAGTTCCCCTTATGAAAATATGGTTATTGGGAGTGTGTCGCAATCTGTCGCCTTGCGCAACGGCTTCTGCTGCGTTGCACAAGATGCGGCGCCGGCAGTGTCTGCTTGCACCGTTTGTGGCGGCGGCGGTACACACGGGAAGGCTGTTTTGAGTGGAAAGGGCCAGAAGATGCCGGAAACGGTTCCATCCGACCGCGTGACCGCGGCCGCCGCCGCTCTGACGGTCTATCTGACGGATAGGCAGTTCGATGCCGACAAGCTCAACCGGTTCGCAACGCTCTGCGACGAAACCCGCCGCTCCCTTGACTTCGACAGCCGGATGGACCTTGCCGAACGGCTGGAACGCGCAATGCCGACGACCGACACCATCCGGTTGCACTCCGTCCTGTTTCAGTTGACCGGTGACCTTTATCACCTGGAACGCATCTTCCATTACCTGATCCTCGGCGGCGACAGCGCCGATCCGGCTGCGTTGCACTACACCCACTGGTGCATCTCGCGGCAGCTGTTCCTGGGGACGGCCAGCGGCGAGAAGCTGTCGACCTTCGTGGCCTGCGACCTGTTCCGCTATTACACGGCGATGGTTCGACAGATCGCGCGGCGCTGGGGGCTGACCCCGGCACGGGCAGCCCTTCGCGAGGGGCCGATCCGCCGCGTCGCCGTGGTGACCAACCAGTTCACCAACCAGGGGCATCAGCCGACCCGCGACTGCTTCGACTTCGCCGCCCGCATGCAGGACGAATTCGGGCTGGACGTCGCGATCATCAACGTCAACGGCTTGCCGGTCCGGGTGGAGAACCTCTTCATCCCGCCGATGGTGGCCGACGTGGCGGCTGATCTGGATGGGGTCTATGCGTTGAAGATGTTCGGCCGGCAGGTCAAGGTCGCCTCCTTCACCGAACCTGCCTTCAGCCAGAGCAAGCTGCGTGTGATCGTCGAGGCCATAGAAGGCTACGATCCCGATCTGATCGTCGCCTTCGGCGGCTCCAACATCGTCGCGGATCTGTTCGCCGAGGCCGATGCCCGGCCGGTGGTCGCCATCCCCACCACCTCCGGCATCACCATCTCCCTGGCCCACATCGTGCTGGGTTATGAGGAGAACGATCACACCCGCTCCATCCCCGCACTTTACCGGGCGCCTTTCGCCCGCCGGTTCCGCCCCTTCACCTTCGGCTTCACGCCGCCGCCGTCCGAAGGGAGGCGCGTTGAGACCGGTTTCGCCGACGGCACTTTCCTGTTCGCGGTGGTCGGCAACCGTCTTGATCTGGAAGTGTCCGCGGAGTCGCTGGAACTGTTCGACGACATCCTGGAGCACTGCCCGGACAGTGCGCTGGTCTTCGCCGGCGAAGTGAAGGAACTGCCGGGCCGCCTTGCCCTCCTGCGCAACCGCGACCGCATGCGCTGCCTCGGTCATGTCCCCGACATCCTTGCCTTCTACAGCCGCTGCGGCGCGTTCCTCAATCCCCCGCGCCAGGGCGGCGGCGGCGGCGCTTCCTATGCCCTGGCGGAGGGGGTGCCGGTGATCAGCTATGGCTGGGGGGATGTCGCCAGCAATGCCGGCCCGGACTTCTGCGTGTCCGACCGTGATGCCTATCTGACGCGCGCAGTGGCGCTGGCCACCGATGCCGACGCCCTTGCCGGGGCCAGACGCGCCGCCAAGACGCGCTTCGCTGAAATCGGCGACCGCAACCGTTGCGTCGAACGGCTGCTCGCGTATGGAGAGGAGGCGCGGGGCCTGCTGCCCAACGCACGGGCCACCGCTAATTAACCTTCCTTCATGTTTTCGTGAAAGACTGGTCTCACCAGACTGATCCGATTGGAAAGCCGTCCCTTGTCGAACGCCGCCGCAAGCCGCAACTCCAGCCGTCCGCCGATGTCGATCGCCGGCCGTCCGATCGGCCGGGGGCATCCGCCCTATCTGATCGCGGAGATGTCGGGCAACCACAATGGCGACCTCGGCCGCGCGCTGGCCCTGGTGGACGCGGCGAAAGAGGCGGGGGCCGACGCGGTCAAGCTGCAGACCTACACCGCCGACACCATCACCATCGCCCATGATGGCCCCGGCTTCCGGCTGGAAGGTGGGCTGTGGGACGGACGCACCCTGCACGACCTCTACCGCGAGGCGCACACCCCCTGGGAATGGCATGCGCCGCTGTTCGAGCGGGCGCGGTCGCTCGGATTGACCATCTTCAGTTCCCCCTTCGACGAGACCGCGATCGAGCTGCTGGAGGATCTGGACGCTCCGGCCTTCAAGATCGCCTCGTTCGAGTTGATCGACCTGCCGTTGATCCGCCGTGCCGCCCGGTCCGGCAAGCCGCTGATCATCTCCACCGGTCTCGCCACACTGGGCGAGATCGATGAGGCGGTCGCCGCCGCCGGCGACGTGCCTCTCGCCCTTCTGCACTGCGTCAGCGGCTATCCCACCCCGCCGGAGGATTGCAACCTCCACACGATCCCGCATCTGGCGGAGTGCTTCAACGGCGTCACCGCCGGCCTCTCCGACCACAGCCAGGGCATCGCCGTGCCGGTCGCCGCCGCGGTGATGGGCGCCACGGTGATCGAGAAGCATTTCACCCTGTCGCGCGCCGATGGCGGGGTCGACAGCGCCTTCTCGCTTGAGCCGGCGGAGTTCAGAGCGATGGCCGACGCCGTCCGTACGGCGACCGCCGCCATGGGCCGGGTCGATTACGGGGTGAAGCCCAGCGAGGCTGGCGGGCGCGACTATCGCCGCTCCCTCTATGTCGTCGCCGACGTCGAGGCGGGGGACGCGCTGACCGCAGCCAACGTCCGTTCCATCCGCCCCGGCTTCGGCATGGCGCCCAAGCATCTGCCGGACGTGCTCGGCCGCCGCGCCGGCCGCCGCCTGAAGCGCGGGGAACCGCTGGGCTGGGACATGCTGGCGCCCGCGACGGAGGACCCGCATGGGTAAACCGCGCATCGTTGCCATTTCCCAGGCCCGCATGACCTCCACCCGGCTACCCGGCAAGGTGCTGATGCCGGCGGCCGGCCGGCCGCTGTTGGCCCACCATCTGGAGCGGCTGTCCCGTACTCCCAGGCTCGATGCGGTGGTGTTGGCGACGACGGTGAACACCACCGACGATCCGGTGGCGGCCTGCGCGCAGGGTTTGGGCATCACGGTGTTCCGTGGTGACGAACAGGACGTGCTGGGCCGCTTCGCCGGCGCGGCGGCGCTGGCCGGGGCCGATCTGGTGGTGCGCGTCACCGCTGACTGTCCGCTGATCGATCCGGCCCTGGTCGGCCGTCTGATCGCCACTTTTCAGCAAAGCCAGCCGCTGGATTACCTGTCGATCGACAGCACCCGCTACCCCCGTGGCCTCGATGCCGAGATCTTCCCGCGCCGCCTGCTGGACGAGGCGGCGGCCACCGCCACCGACCCGGCGGAGCGGGAGCATGTCACCCCCTACATCTACAATCATCCCGATCGTTTCCGGCTGGGGATGGCGCTTGTCCCCGACATATCGGCGGATCCGGCAGATTCGTGGTTGGAAGGTCAACGCTGGTGCGTCGACGAGCCCGCCGACTATGAGCTGGTGCGTCGCCTGCTGGAGGCGCTGCTGCCGTCCGACCCCGGTTTCGGCTGGCAGGATTGTTGCAGAACTCTTCGCGAACACCCTGATTGGGTGGACATCAACCGTTCGGTCCGGCAAAAGACGCTGCACTGACCGGTGCCGCAGTTCGACAAAGGAGAAAACTTATGGATCGCAATGAATTCCTTCTCGCCCTTGACGAGATGCTCGAACTGGATCCCGGCACGCTGACTGGCGACGAGACCCTGGAATCGCTGGATGCTTGGGATTCGCTGGCGGTCATCAGCTTCATCGCGCTGGTGGACGAGAAGACCGGCGTCGTTGTGGAAGGCGAGAAGCTGGCCAAGGCCAAGACGGTCGGCGATCTGCTGGCCCTGGCGGGTGCTCCGGTTACGGCCTGACCGGTGCCCGTTTCCCGGCCCGTTTCGGCCCGCCCCGTTTCGGAAGCAAGCCGCCTGCGTGCCGGCGTCGCCACCGTCGCCGGTGGGCCGGCGGCTTATCTGTCGGTCGGCAGCGGCGGCGTTCCCGTCCTGCTTCTGCATGGCTTTGCCGGCGACCGCCTGACCTGGCAGTTCAACCTGTCGGCCCTGTCGTCGCGCCGTCGCGCCATCGCCGTTGACCTGCCGGGCCATGGCGGATCGACGCCGGACGTCGGAAGCGGCCGGGTCGCCGACTTCGCCCCTTGGCTGGTTGAATTCCTCGACGGGTTGGAACTGCCGCAGGTGCATGTGGTCGGCCATTCGATGGGTGGCTATGTCGCCCGCGAACTGGCCGGGCTGGCCCCTGACCGGGTGGCGAGTCTGACCCTGCTGTCCAGCGCCGGGCTGGGAACGCCCTTCGACCTGGGTTTCCTGCGCCGGGCCGTCGCGCCCGCCGACGTGGCGGAGGGCCGCGCCTGCGCCGAGCGTTTGTTCGCCGGCCCCTCGCTATTGATCCCCCGCTTCGGCGAGGTGCTGTACGCCCAGGGCGCCGACCCGGTTCGCCGCGCCGGGCTGGAACGCATCATCGAGGTGTCCTTCGCCGCCCATGCCGATGGCGGCGGCCCTCCGGTCGACTGGAGCGCCTATCCGATGCCGGTACAGGTTCTGTGGGGCCGCGAAGACCATATCATCCCATTGCCGCCCTCCGGTCGCCTGCCCGCGTCCGCCCCTTTCCACGTCTTCGACAATGCCGGCCATCTGCCGCACATCGAGGCCGCCAGCCCGGTGACCGCCACCATCCGGGCCTTCCTGGATGGCTGCGACGATGGCCGGGCGGCGTCCCACTCCGCTGAGCCGACCAGACCATGACCGACAGCATCTTCGCCCTGATCGCCGAGGAACTTGGCCGTATCGCCGCCGACAAGGGGGAATTGCTGCCGCCCCTGACGGCGGACAGCCGCTTCCTGGACGGGGATCTGCCCATTGATTCCCTCGACCTCGCCACGCTGCTGGTGGTGCTGGAACAGCGGACCGGGCAGGATCCTTTCCGCGCGGGCTTCCGCCAGTTCACCACCGTCGGTGAACTGGCGGCGCTCTACACCGTTTCGGCATGACAGGCCGCCGTCCCGACTGGATCCATCCTGCCTTCCGTCTGATCGAAGGGAGGATTCTTTCGGCTGGGCGGAGATCTGCGCGCTGCCCGTCCCGGCCGGTGGCGTTGTCCAAGCTGATCGGCCGTCACGCGTGCTGGCCGCCCTGGCCGCTGCGCAGGCGGCGGGGCAGGGACTGTTGCTGGCCCGCGGCACCGTGGATCCGAACGGGTGGCTGCCGGGGCAGGGCTTCACCGTCACGCTGGAAAGTTCCGGCACCACAGGGACACCCAAGCGCCTGCGCCATGATTTCTCCCGTTTGCGCGGCCGCCTGCGTGGCGTGGCGGAGGAGGGAGCCCGCTGGCTGCTGACCTATGATCCCGGCGCCTTCGCCGGCCTGCAGGTGATGCTGACTGCGGCGGCGGCCGGGGCGCTGCTGGTCGCCGTGCCGGATGCGGGTGCCGGCACCGTCGCCGCGCTGGCGACGGCGGCGCGGCGGCATGGCGTGACCCATGTCAGCGGCACGCCCAGCTTCTGGCGCGCCTTCCTGATGGCGCTCGGCGATGCCGAACTGCCGCTGGCTGCGGTGACCCTTGGCGGCGAGACGGCCGACCAGCCGATTCTCGACCGGTTGGCGGAACGCTTTCCCAAGGCGCGGCTGCGCCACATCTATGCGTCGACCGAGGCGGGCGCGCTGTTTGCCGTCGCCGACGGCCGGGCCGGCTTTCCGGCTGGCTGGCTGGACGAGGCGCCGGATGGGCTGGAGCTTCGCATCGCCGATAACGTGCTGGAGGTGCGGAGCCCGCGCGCTGCGCCGGGGGCGGTCGATGCCGATGGCTGGCTGTCCACCGGCGATCTCGTGGAGCGTTGGGGCGACCGGGTGCTGTTCACCGGCCGGCTGGACGGGCTGGTCAATGTCGGCGGAGTGAAGGTCTCGCCGGAAGCGGTGGAGCGCCGTCTGCTGGCGGTCGACGGGGTGGCCGATGCCACGGTTCTGGCGGTGGCGAGCCCGATCACCGGCCATCTGCTGACCGCTACGATCGTACCGGTTCCCGGTGCGGAGGAGACCACTCTGCGCGCCGCCCTGCGGGCGGCCACCGCCGATCTGCCGCCGGCCGCCCGTCCGCGCGTCCTGACCTTCGCCGACCATATCCCGCTGAGCGCCGCGGGCAAGAAGAGCCGAAAGGGATCCCAATGACGGCCGTCGATTCCTCCCCGACCGATTCCTCCCCGGCCAAGCGCCACGTCATCGTCACCGGCGGCAGCCGCGGGCTCGGCCTCGCGCTGGTGGAGGCGCTGCTGGCCGACGGCTACCGGGTCTCCACCTGCAGCCGCTCATCCTCCGACGCGCTGGAACTGCTGGCCTGTCCCGACCTGTTCTGGCGCCCCTGCCGGATCGGCGACGGGGCGGAGGTCCGGGCCTTCTTCGACGCCGCCGTCGCCTGGGGCGGAGAATCGCCGCTGTGGGGGCTGGTCAACAATGCCGGCATTGCCCGCGAAGGCGTGCTGGCGACCTTTCCGGAGATCGATGCCGAGACGGTGATCCAGACCAACCTGACCGGCGCGCTCCAGGCGGCCCGCGCCTTTCTGCGTGCCAAGCTGGTGGCGCGCGGGGCAGGCGCCCAAGGTGGGCGCATCGTCAACATCTCCTCCATCATCGGACAGCGCGGCTATGTCGGGCTGGCTGCCTACTCGGCGTCGAAGGCCGGGCTGGACGGGCTGACGCGGGCACTGGCCCGTGAGGTTGGACGGCGGGCGATCACCGTCAATTCGGTGGCGCCGGGCTATCTCGACACCGAAATGTCGGGCACGCTGTCGGATGGGCAGCGTGACCAGATCGTGCGCCGCACGCCACTGGGCCGGCTGGGCACCGCGGCGGACGTGGTGCCGCTGGTCCGTTTTCTGCTGGGCGACGGCGGTGGCTTCATCACGGGGCAGACCCTGACGGTGGACGGCGGCATCACCTGCTGAAGCGGCGCAGACCGCTTTGGCAGAACGCTGCATGGGAAGAGGGGAGGCGGAGATGGTCGCCAGCCGGATCGACGGGGTGTGCGTACGCGGTGTCGTCGGCTGCGTTCCGGAACGGCGTGAGACGGTCGGGGATCTCGCCCGCCGCTTCGGCGAGGACGCGGCCCGCAAGATCGCCGCCGCCACCGGCATCGAGGAGCGGCGGATCGTCGCTCCCGGCCAATGCACAAGCGATCTCGCCGAGGCCGCCGCCCGCCGTCTGCTCGATGGGCTGGGTTGGGAGCCAGGCAGCGTCGACCTGCTGATTCTCGTGACTCAGACCCACGACCATACATTGCCGGGCACCGCCTCGCTGCTGCACCGGCGGCTCGGGCTGCGCAAGGGCGCGGCGGTGCTCGACCTCACCCATGGCTGCTCCGGCTTCATCTATGGGCTGTGGACCGCCGGCGGGCTTCTGAAGGCGGCCGGGCGGCGGGCTCTGCTGCTGGTCGGCGACACCACCTCGCGGCTGGTCGATCCCGAAGACCGGGCGGTCGCCCCGCTGTTCGGCGATGGCGCTGCCGCCGTCGCTCTGGAACTGGACGACAAGGCGGCACCGATGGCGTTCGATCTGGGCAGCGACGGCGCCGGTGCACCCTATCTGGCGGCGGATGGCGGGGCAATGCGCCATCCCGACCGTCCGGCACGCCTGTTCATGGACGGAACCCAGGTGTTCGCCTTCACCCTGCGCGAGGTGCCGGGCAGCGTGCGCGCCGCATTGGACGGCGCCGGCTGGACCGCGGACATGGTCGATCACCTCGTCCTGCATCAGGCCAACGCCCAGATGATCCGCCATCTGGGACAGAAGTTGGGAGTGGCGGCCGATCGCACCGTCATCGCCCTGCGCGAGGTCGGCAACACCAGTTCCGCCTCCATTCCCCTGGCCATTGCCACGGTGCTGGCCGACGGGCTGGCCGCCGGCCAGCACCGGCTGCTGCTGTCCGGCTTCGGAGTAGGCTGGTCCTGGGGCAGCGCGGCGCTGGCCGTCGGACCGCTGGCGGTGTGCGAAACGGTTGAGCTGCCCGGCAGTAAGTGCCCGGCAGAATCTGCCGCCCCGGCAAGCCCTGCCCCCTGACCGGCAGTTTTTGCCGATGGCTAGGCAAAATTTGCCGGGCATTTTCCTGCCCACCGGCACGGATTGCCAAGGAAACCCGGCAAATTTGAACTGGCCCACTTCTTGCCTACCACTTTGGCGGGGGAATTAGTCCCCTTCCGGACCAAGCGTTCCGAAAGCGGTGCGCGTCCGGACATTGATCCTCCAAAGGAGTGGCTACCATGGCCGGCAACGTTACCCTGTCCTCTTCAATGCGGACCAACCTGCTGCAGCTGCAAAGCACGCAGGAACAGATCAACAAGAAGCAGAACATCCTGTCGACGGGCAACAAGGTCAACACCGCCCTCGACGGCCCGACCGCCTTCTTCTCGGCCAAGGGTCTGAACCAGCGCGCCGGCGACCTGACGTCGCTGAAGGACGCGATGGGCCAGTCGATCAGCACCATCCAGGCCGCCGACAAGGGCCTGACCGCCATCGACTCCATGGTCGACCAGGCCAAGGGCCTGACCACCGCCGCCTATGCGGCGCTCGGCAACGATGCCGCCTCCATCGCCACCCGCAAATCGCTTGCCGCCCAGTTCAACACGCTGCGTGGCCAGATCGACAAGCTCGCCGGCGACAGCGGTTACGGCGGCAAGAACCTGATCGCCGGCAACGGCCTCAGCATGGACAGCACCAGCGCGTCCCGTGCCGCCGTCAACACCATCACCGGCGTCGACAACGCCCGCGTCACCAACGTGCAGTCGGCCGACACCTACTCGATCCGCATCAAGGGCGACGGTTCGATCGAAGGCAAGACCGACGACATTTCCGCCGCCGAGAGCGCACACGGCCTGACCGGCCTGAAGCTGTCGGGTACGATGTCCAGCACCTCGGGCAGCTTCTCCAACGTCCAGATCGAGGTGCGCGGCGCCAACGGCCGCAGCCGCGATTTCATCGTGTCGGACGGCAGCGAGAGCCGCACGATCTCCTACTTCGACAACTCGCAGACGACCTCGACCGCCCTGAAGACGGCCGCTACGACGGGTGTGGCCCAGGTGTCGACGGTGAATGTCGGCGGCACGATCGAAGAAGGCGACATCTTCACCATCACGGTGGAAGGCCAGTCCTTCAGCTACACGGCGACCAAGGGTGACGTGGCCGTCGGCCAGAACGCCGCGGTCAACGTGGCGACCAATCTGCGCAACTCGATCAGCACGGCCCTCACCGGCAGCGGTCGCCTGGTCGGCAAGGACCTCGCGTCCGTCTCGGTCAACGCCAGCGGCGGCACCATCACGCTCACCGGCAACAGCACCGCCGGCGCGGTGACCGACTTCTCGCTGACTTCCAGCGCCACCAACGCGCTGACCAAGAAGATCTCGGAAAGCTTCGCGTCGGGCACCATCGTGTCCTTCACGGTCGACCGTCGTCTGCTGGAAGCGGCCAACAACCAGGGCAACGGCATCTCGACCATCGAGAAGAAGGTCGACCTGCAAATCCAGGTCACCAACTCCAACGGCGCCCAGGTCACCCGCGACGGCCTGAAAGACCAGGGCGACGGCAAGCTGTCCAGCGGCGACCAGGCCTTTGCCTTCGACAGCGGCACGGTCCATGTGGACGTCGATGCGAAGACGATCAAGAAGGCCGCTTCGGCCAACTGCTCGGCCAACATCATCACCAAGCAGATCTCCGACGCCAACTCGAAGAACGACATCACGGTCCAGCTGAACGAGACGAACACGAACTCGATCACGGTGGGCGCGGTGAACCTGACCACCAGCGGTCAGGGTCTGAAGCTCGACGAAGCACAGAACGGCTGGACGGACCGCGCCGACATCGACAAGGCGGTGGCCGGTCTCGACAACGCAAAGTCAACAATCCGCTCCGCTTCGCAGTCGCTGTCGACCAACCTGAACATCATCACGACCCGTGAGAACTTCACCAAGGAGTTCAGCGACGTGCTGACGGAAGGCGCCAGCAAGCTGACGCTGGCCGACCAGAACGAGGAAGGCGCAAGCCTGCTGATGCTGCAGACCCGTCAGCAGCTCGGCACCATCGCCCTCTCGCTGGCCAACCAGTCGCAGCAGTCGATCCTGCGTCTGTTCTAAGGCGTAGAGTTCGGACGGCAAGTTCGGGTAGGATCACGCCCGGCGGGCGGCGGCATCAGGCCGCCGCCCGTTTCTTTTTTGGGTCGGACCGTGCTGGCAAAGGCTGGGCGGCGACGGCCCGCAAGCCCCGGGTTCCTCACTCATGCCACTCAAGTTCGTGCTTCGTCCCAACGAGAAGGTCATCATCAACGGTGCCGTCATCGGTGCCGGCGACCGTCCGGGCTCGTTCTTCCTCTACAACACCGCCAATTTCCTGCGCGGCCGGGAGGTTCTGAAGGAAGAGCAGATCGATTCCATCGAGAAGAAGCTCTATTTCGTCATTCAGCTCGTCTACATCTTCCCCGAAGATTCGACGCTGAACCTTCAGCGCTTCGCCTCGATCCTCGACGAAACCCGCGAGGCGCGGCCGGACGCCGCCAAGATGCTGGACGAGATCGCGCGTCTGGTCGAAAGCCGCAATTACTATCGGGCGCTGAAGCTCTGCCGCAAGCTGTTCAAGGCGACCGACGGCGGGACATTTGAAGGCGCCACCAGTGACGATGACGACACCCCAACAGCAGATCGGACGCCGTGACCGCCGCCGATCTGCTGGACACCGCACTGCCGCTCCACCGCGCCGGCCGTCTCGCCGAGGCGCTTGTGCTTTACCGCCGGATTCTGGCCGATGATCCGGCAAATGCCGACGCGCTCCACCTGTCGGCGATCATCGCCCACCAGACCGGCCGCACCGCCGGGGCCCTTGCCAATCTCGGGGCCGCATTGGCCGTGCAGCCTGACTTCACCACGGCCTACAACAGTCTCGGCAACGTCCTGGCCGATCTTGGCATGCTGGACGAGGCGCTGAACGCCTATTCGGTCGCGATCCGGCAGGACGACCATTATGTCGAGGCACACAACAACCGCGCCGCCGTGCTTCAGCGGCTCGGCCGACGGGAGGAGGCGGCAGAGGCCTATACCCGTGCGCTGACTGTGGGACCGGACAACCTGACGGCGCGCTTCAATTACGGCATCCTGCAACGGGAACTGGGGCAGATCCCGCCTGCGGCGAACGCCTTCTATGCGGTCGTTCAGGCCGATCCCTCCCATTCCGCCGCATGGCGGCATCTGGCGATCTGCCTGCGCGGGCTGGGTCATCCCGACGCCGAAGTCTGTCTGCGCCGCGCTCTGGAAGACGCGCCGGCTGACGAGGAACTGTCGCTGGAGCTCGGCGGGTTGCTGAACGGCCGCGGTGCCTATGAAGCGGCCGGCGGCGTCCTGGCTCCGGCGGTCGCAGCGCATCCCGGCAATGTGCAGTTGCATTTCAGCTATGGCACCGCCCTGCAGGGCATGAAGAGGCTGAGGGAGGCGGTCGCGCAGTTCCGTCTGGCGCTGGACCGCGAGCCGACGATGCAGGGAGCCTGCAACAATCTGGGTGTGGCCCTGCTCGAGCTGGGCGAGATGGGGGAGGCGGCGCGGGTGCTCCGCCGCGCGGTCGCGCTCAGCCCCGGCGACGCCATGACTGTGAACAACCACGGCACTTCGCTGGAGAACCGCTACGATCTGAAGAGCGATTTCGAGCGGGCGGCGCGCTGGTATCGGCGCGCTCTGCGGCTGCGTCCCGATTACGGGAAGGCGTTGGTCAATCTTGCCGGTGTCCATATCGCAAGGCGAGATCCCCATCGTGCCGAGCTTCTTTATCGCAGTGCCGCCACGGCCGACCCAGGGAGTGTGGAGGTCCATGCCAACCTGGCCGGCCTGCTGTTCGAGCATGACGACCTTGGCGGTGCGGTGCGGATGTACCGGCGCGCCCTGGCGATCGATGCCAACAACCCGGCTGCGCTGACCGGTTACGGTCTCGCCCTCCAGACGCTCGGCCGAATCGACGAGGCGGAAGCGGTCCATCGGCGTGCTCTGGAGATAGACGGCCGCAATGCGGAGGCCGCGGGCAACCTCGGGATGATGCTCTGGCAGTACCGCCAGGACGCTGCCGCCGCCGAACCCTGGATGGACCTTGCCCTGTCGGTCAATCCGTCACTCAACACCGCGCATCTGAACCGCGGCATGCTGCGGCTTTCCCGCGGCGAACTGCCCGGCGGCTGGGATGGATACCGCCGGCGTTTCTGGGCGAAGGGCTATGTGAACCGCCGGATCGCCGCCCCCCTGTGGCAGGGGGAGGATGTCGGCGGACGACGACTGCTGGTGTGGCGGGAACAGGGGGTGGGCGACGAGATCATGTTCGCCTCCTGCTACCCGTCACTGATCGCACGCACGGGGCATGTGGTGATCGAATGCGACCGGCGGATGGTTCCGCTGTTCACGCGGTCCTTTCCCCGGGCGACGGTCAGGGCCGAATCGGTCGACGCCGCCGGCCTCGAAACCATCCAGCCGCCCGGCGTCGATGCCCATGCACCGGCCGGTGACCTGCCGGGATACCTGCGGGGCAGCCTGTCCGGTTTCGAAGGGCAAGCCCCCTGGCTGGTACCGGACGCCGTGCTGGCGGAACGCTGGCGCGAACGGCTGGCGGGCTTGGGACCGGGCCTGCGGGTCGGCATCGGTTGGCGCAGCCAGACGATGACGACCGAGCGCAAGGCCGCCTACGTGATGCTGGAGCATTGGGGACCGCTGTTCGCCGTCCCCGGACTTGTCTTCGTCAATCTGCAATATGACGATTGTGAAGCCGAACTGCGGGCGGCGGAGGAGCGCTTCGGCGTGACGATCCACCGTTGGGCCGACCTCGACCTGAAGGACGATTTCGACGGGGCGGCGGCGCTGACAGCCAACCTGGATCTGGTGATCTCGCCGGCGATGTCGGCGGGCGAACTGGCGGGGGCGCTGGGGGTTCCGGTATGGCGCTTCGGTGCCCGCGACTGGACGCAGCTCGGCACCGGTGCACGCCCCTGGTTTCCGACCATGCGCCTCTTCCAGCCCAATCCCGGCGAAGGGCTGGAGGTGACGCTTACCCGGATGGCGGCGGAATTGCGGCGCACGGCCTCCCGCAGGCCGCCGGGACAGCGGCCTGCGGCACAGCAGCCCGATCCGGCCGGAACCGCGAAGCCGGACGGTGACGCCGACCGCCAGATGGCGGAAGCCGTTGCCCTTTACCGCACCGGTGCTGCGGAAGCGGCGGAGGTGTTGGTGCGGCAACTGCTCGACCGGCAGCCCGATCATCCGGTCGCCCTGCATCTGGGCGGCGTACTGGCAAAGCGGCGTGGCTCGCTGGAGGAGGCACAGGTTCTGCTGACGCGCGCCTCCGCCGCCGACCCGCAGAATGCCTCCGCCCATGCCGCCCTGTGCGAGGTCCAGCAGGGGCTGGGACAGTTCGATGCCGCCGACCGGTCATCGCGCGCCTGCATCTCCCTGCAGCCCGAAACAGTCGGCCATTGGGTCAACCGGACGGCGCTGCTGCGCCGCATCGGGCAGGTGGAAGCGGCCCGCTCCGCAGTGACGCATGCGCTGCGCCTGCGACCCGACCTGGCTCCCGCGCACGGCCATTTTGCCGAGTTGGCGACCAGCCCCGGGGATTCGGTGAAAGCCCACCAAATCGCGGTCAGCCTGACACCGGCGGCGGCGGACGTGCTCAGCAACCTTGGCAGTGCTCTGCATAAACTGCTCCGTTTCGACGAGGCGGCGCGCCTGCTGGAGCACGCGACCCGCTGTGACCCCGGCCTCGCCATTGCCTGGACCAACCGGGGCAATGCCCTGGAGGCTTTGGGCAAGGTTGCGGAGGCGGAGGCCTGCCATCGGACAGCCATCGACCTCGCACCGTCGCTGGCCGACGCGCACGGCAACCTTGCCTATCTGTTGAAGCAGCACGGGAGGCAGGAGGAGGCGCTTGCCGCCTTCGATGCGGCGCTGGAGGCCGATCCGAAGCACGCGCAAGCCCGCTACAACCGGTCCCTCCTGTTGCTGGAGACAGGCACGCTGCGGAGCGGCTGGGCTGATCATGAATGGCGCTTCGCGACGCCGCAGTTCCGGGACCAGCGCCGCCGGCTGACCATGCGGGCGTGGCGTGGCGAGAATATCGCCGGTCGCCGCCTGCTGGTCTGGCGGGAACAGGGGGTGGGGGACGAGCTCCTGTTCGCCTCCTGCTATGAGGAGGCGATGCGCCGCGCCGGGCGGCTGGTAATCGAATGCGACCGGCGGCTGGTGCCGCTGTTCGCGCGCTCCTTCCCCGCTGCCGATGTCAGGCCGGAGACCGCCGATCCGCGCGACGCCGATCTCCACATCGCCGCCGGTAGCCTGTCGCGTCTGCTGCGCGCCGACCTGAAGCGGTTCCCGGCGCGGCCGTCCTGGCTGGTGCCGGACCCGAAGCTGGTGGAGCGCTGGGGCGAGCGGCTGGGGGGGTTGGCGGCTGGGGCGCAGGGGCCGGGCCTGCGGGTCGGCATCGGCTGGCGCAGCCAGTTGATGACCGCCGACCGCAAGGCCGCCTACGTGATGCTGGAGCATTGGGGAGCGCTGTTCGCCGTCCCCGGGCTGGTCTTCGTCAACCTGCAATATGGCGACTGCGAGGACGAACTGCGGGCGGCGGAGGAGCGCTTCGGCGTGACGATCCACCGTTGGGCCGACCTCGACCTGAAGGACGATTTCGACGGGGCGGCGGCGCTGACCGCCAATCTTGATCTGGTGATCTCGCCGGCGATGTCGGCGGGCGAACTGGCGGGGGCGCTGGGGGTTCCGGTGTGGCGGTTCGGCGCCCGCGACTGGACGCAGCTCGGTACCGGCGCGCGCCCCTGGTTTCCGACCATGCGCCTGTTCCAGCCCAGTCCCGGTGAAGCATTGGAGGCCACCATCGGGGCGATGGCGACGGCTTTGCGGGCCAGCGCGGCGCCGCGGTGCAGAGCGGCCGCGCCGTCTGGAGCCGATGGGGCAGGGAGCGGCGATGGTGACCCCGCGGAGCCGGACCCCGACCCGGACGGGTTGCTGGAAAGGGCCGTCGCCGCCCATCGCGCCGGCGCCCTGGATGTCGCTGCCCCCCTTTATGAACGGGTGCTGGCGGGCCGCCCGCGCGACCCTGTCGCACTGCATCTGTCGGGCCTGCTCGCCCACCAGTCCGGGGAGCCCGGGCGAGGGGAGCCGAGGATCGCGGCTGCGGTCACCGAGGTTCCCGATTATGCGACGGCGCATATCAGCCTGGGAAATGTCCGGCTGGCGCTTGGTCGGCCGGGGCTGGCGGCGGCGAGTTTCCGGACCGCACTGGCGATCCAGCCTGACAGCGCGGCGGCCTTGACCAATCTTGGCAACGCGCTTGACGCGCTGGGACGGAGCGAGGCGGCGGTCCGGCTCCAGTGGCTGGCGGTCGCCGCCGACCCGGAGGTCGCGGAGGCGCACGACAATCTGGGCGTGGCGCTGGCCCGGCTGGGCCGCTGGGACGAGGCCGAGCGTGCACATGTACAGGCCATTCGCTGCGCGTCGGGACTGGAGGCGGCATGGCTGAATCTGTCGGTGGCGTTGCGCCGCCTGGGGCGGCCGGACGCGGCGGAACGGGCAGGGCGCCATGCCCTGGCACTGGTCCCGGCTTTGGCTGATGCAATGGCGAACCGGGGCCGGCTGTTGCGCGAACTGGGGGACGATGCCGGGGCGGGATTCTGGTGTGACCGTGCGTTGATGGCGGAACCCGGCCACGCGGCGGCGGCCCTCAACGGCGGGATCCTGTCTCTGGCAGCCGGTCGGCTGGCTCAGGGTTGGGACGGCTATGAGCGCCGCTTCGACACGCGCGACATGGCATCGGCATCACGGCTGCCCGGTGCCCCTCTCTGGGACGGCGGAGACCTGTCGGGGCGGCGCCTTCTGGTCTGGCGTGAGCAGGGGATTGGCGACGAACTGATGTTCGCCCAGCTTCTGCCGGACCTGATCGCCCGTGTCGGGCGGATGGGCGGCCATATCCTGGTCGAATGCGATCCCCGCTTCGTGCCGCTGTTCACCCGCTCCTTCCCGCTGACGACGGTGCGGCCGGTCCCGGCCAAACCGGACGAGCCGTCAGCCGACGTCGATGCTCACATCCCCATCGGATCGCTGTCACGCCATCTCGGCTCCACCCTTTCGGCCTTCACAAGGGTGAAACCGGCCCTGCGGGCCGACCCGGCGGCGGTCGAAAGCTGGCGGCGGCGTCTGGCCGGGTTGGGCGAGGGCCTGCGGGTCGGCATCGCGTGGCGCAGCAGCCAGCTCGACCCGGACCGCATGCCGGACTACACCCGCACCGAGGATTGGCGGCCGGTGCTGAGCCTGCCCGGCCTGATCCCAATCAACCTGCAATATGGCGACTGCGGAGCCGAACTGGCGGCATGCGAGGCCTTCGGCCGCAGCCCGCATGTCTTCGCCGACCTCGACCTGCGCAACGATCTCGACGGTACTGCGGCACTGATGTCGGCGCTCGATCTGGTGATCGCGCCGGCAACCTCCACCGGCGAGCTGGCAGGCGCGCTCGGCGTACCGGTCTGGAGGCTGGGTCGGGCAGGCGATTGGACGGCGCTCGGCACCGGTGTACGTCCCTGGTTCCCATCGATGCGGGTGTTCCGGACCGCTCCCGGTCAGCGGGTGGCGGACCTGTTGCCGTCGGTGGCCGCGGAGCTTGAGCGGTTCCGCCAAGCCGGTCATTAAAAAAAAGCCACCAAAAAAGCCGGGCTGAGGCGGTCCGCCTCAACCCGGCCTTTGGACCCCGATCAGGGGTAATGCTTGAAGGTCGTTGCTGTGATTGGGGGGATTAATTCATCGGGCCGGGGCGCGTCAGGCGATCGATCTCTTCCTTGACGTGCAGCTTTTCGAGTTTGAGGCGCTTTACTGCGCTCTCATCCGGCCATGAGCGCTTTTCCTCGTCGAGGATCGCCCGGTCCAGGCGCATGTGTTTTTCCTGCAGAGACGAAAGGCGAGCTTCAGTGTGCATGAGTCGCTCTCCATGGGATCAGTCCGCGTCCCGCCTCAATGTGACGGGCCGGTGACATCAGTGTTCACCCATCCGAAGCTCCGAACAACCCTAATCTTGCGTTTTATGCGGTCAAACCATGCGAAAAAATGCCCCAACCGTTCAGACGTATGACAGTGGGTCGCAGGGGTGGGATCTTGAAATCATTTCGCGCAACACCTACCGGAGGGCATCCGACCCTTTGACCCAAAGGGTTATGTCTCCGGTGGCAGGCTTGGATGGGGAGCGGCGATGTCGGAAAGCACCGCGCGCAACTCGCTGCGGCCGGGCTGAAGCTTCAGCGCATGGCGATACCAGCCGGCAGCCTCACCGCCACGCCCCAGCCGGTAGAGGACCCCGGCCAGCCTGACGGCGACCGATGGCACCGACGGATCGAGGTGGGCGGAACGGCGCAGCGCGTCGGCGGCCTCATCAAGACGCCCGATGCCGTCCAGCGCGATGCCCCATTGGTGCAGCACCGCCGCACCGGCGCCGAGCAGCGCGGCACGCCGATAGGCCCCGGCCGCCGCAGCACCGTCATCGCCTTCCCGTTCGGCATGACCGAGCCCCTCGAACGCTGTCGGCAGGGCGGGCGCCAGCACCAGGGCATGGCGGAACCGGCGGGCCGCATCCTCCGGCCGTCGGAGTGCACGCAGGATCTTGGCATGGTTTACCGCCGCCTCGACCGCGCCTGTCTCCAGGGCCGGCTCCAGAGCCAGCGCACGGGCCAGCCACCGGTCAGCCTCCTCAAGGCGGCCAAGCTGGGCAACCAGCAGGCCATAGCGGTGCAGGGCCTCCACTGCATCCGGTTCGCCGGCAAGGATGCGGCGGTAGAGACTTTCCGCCTCCTCGAATCCGCCGGTCTGGTGACGGTCGAACGCCTCCGCCAGCAGAGTGGGGCTCGTGCTCATCCGGTCGGAACCAGCGCCGCCAGCCTGCACACCGCCTGCTGGGCCGCGTTTGCCAGCCCCTGGCCCTCCGGCGGTTGGATCAGGCGCATGGTCGGGAACCAGGGGCGCACGCCGGTGCCCATCTGCGTCCAGTCGCGGGTGCCGAGCCGCCAGACCGGAGTCCCCAGGGCTCCCGCCAGTTCACCCACTGCCGTGGCAGGCGAGATGACCAGATCAAGGTTGGCGATCAGGGCGGACACCCCTTCAAAATCGTCCTTCAGGTTCAAATCGTCCCAGCGGTGCAGCCGGCGCGTGGCCGTCTCCACCCTGGCCAGTTCGGCAGTGCAGTCGCCATATTGCAGCATCACCACGCTGACACCGGGCAGGTCGAGCAGGTCTGCCCAGTCGGCAAGGCCGGTGTAGGCGGCGGCACGCTGGGTGGTGACGATCTGGCTGCGCCATGCCAGCCCTACCTTCAGGCCGGGCAAAGCGGCGAGACGGTCGCGCCACCGGGCAGCGAGCCCGGGGTCGGGACGCAGATAGGCCGGACGGTGCGGATAACGCGCCACCCCATCGCGGATCATGGCCGGGAGGCTCCCGGCCGGCAGCTGCAGATCGAAGTCCGGCGGATCGATCGTCTCCCGGCCGCTCGGGTCCACAGTCTCCGCCCGCACCGACACCCAGGGGAAGGAGCGGCCGAACAGGCTGACCAGCCGCCGGTCGCATTCGACGGTCACCCGCCCGTCCAGCCCATTCAGGGCGTCGAAGCAGGAGGCGAACAGGATTTCGTCGCCGATCCCCTGTTCCGACCAGACCAGCAGCCGGCGCCCCCGCAACGCATCGCCTGTCCAGACCGGCCGGTCGATGCGGCGGGCCCGCTGCAACTGCCGGGCGGAGAAGCGGCGGGAATAGCCGGCCCATCCCTCCGCGATGCGTCCATCGGCAAGGTCCATCAGGCCGAGATTCCAGGCGGCCAGCGCAAAGCCGGGATCGACCCGCAGGGCGCGGCGCAGGTGGCTCTTCGCTTCTTCCAACCGGCCAACCAGAGTCGCCATGGTGGCAAGGTTGTTGTTGGCCTCGGCCGACCCCGGTTGCAGGGCCAGTGCCCGGCGGTAATGGCCGGTGGCTGCCTCCGTCTGTCCGGTCAGTTCACAGGCATGTCCCAGATTGGCATGGGCAGGCAGATGGTCGGGCTGGAGGGCGATGGCACGGCGGTGCAGCCGCATGGCCTCTTCGATGGCACGGTTGCTCTCCACCCCGCCCAGCTGGTCCCCTCCGATCTGATGGACCAGGCCAAGATGGGTCAGCGCCTCCGGATAGGCCGGATGCAGGGCCAAGGCCCGTGCGAAGGCGCGGGACGCTGCGGCATGGCGCTTGTCCATCTCATGCACCAGCCCAAGATGGTTCCAGGCCTGGGGAAAGTGCGGATCGATGCGCAACGCGTCGCCGATCAGGACGAGCGCCTCGTCGTTCCGACCGCTCTGGTGCATCAACAGTCCCAACAGATGCAGGGCGTCCGGAAGACCGGTGGTTTCACGCCGGGGATCGGCGGCAATGGCGGCTCGGTAGGCAGTCTCCGCCTCCTCCAGCCGGCCGGCACGGTGAAGGTCGGCGGCATGGTTCAGCAAGGCCTCGAAATCGGCGCACACCTCCGGATGGGCCGGCCCCCCCTGCTCCTGGATGGGCGGCAACCCGGGTATCATGAGTCCCGGCGTCATCGAGCGCAGCGCCGTCGCCATCGCCCCGATGGTGGCCTCCAATGCTTCACCGGGACTGGGCTGGAACAGGCGCATGGTCGGAAACCAGGGGCGCGCGCCGGTACCGAGCTGCGTCCAGTCGCGGGCGCCGAACCGCCACACCGGAACCCCCAGCGCCCCCGCCAGTTCGCCCGCCGACATCGCCGGCGAGATCACCAGATCAAGATTGGCGGTCAGCGCCGCCGCCCCGTCGAAATCGTCCTTCAGGTCGAGGTCGGCCCAACGGTGGATCGTCACGCCGAAGCGCTCCTCCGCCGCCCGCAGTTCGTCCTCGCAGTCGCCATATTGCAGGTTGACGAAGACCAGCCCGGGGACGGCGAACAGCGCTCCCCAATGCTCCAGCATCACGTAGGCGGCCTTGCGGTCGGCGGTCATCAACTGGCTGCGCCAGCCGATGCCGACCCGCAGGCCCGGCCCCTGCGCCCCAGCCGCCAACCCCCCCAGCCGCTCGCCCCAGCGCTCCACCAGCTTCGGGTCCGGCACCAGCCAGGGGCCCTGCGGTTCGAAGGCGGACAGGCTGCCGCGCAGCAGCTCCGGCAGGTCGCCCGCCGCAATCTGGAGATCGCAGTCGGGCGGATCGATGGTTTCCCACGGGATTTCCCGGAGGGCGTCGCCGAAAGCGTCACCGGTGCAGCTTTCGGCCCGCACGGTCGCCTTGGGAAAGGAGCGGCGGAACAGCGGCACCAGACGCGGATCGCATTCGATGGTGACCGGCCCGCCCGCCCAAGCCAAGACGTCCGTATAGCAGGAGGCGAACATAACCTCGTCGCCCACCCCCTGTTCGCGCCACACCAGCAGCCGCTTGCCGCGCAGCAGTTCCCCACCCCAGCGCGGAACGGCGAGGCGCCGATCCGGCATTGCCTCGCCCGCAGCAAAGCGACGCTCGTACCCAGCCCAACCGCGCGACAGGTCGCCGTGCAGAAGCGCCAGCAATGAAAGATTGTAGGTGGCGGTGGCGAGGTCTGGTTGCTGCGCCAGCACCTCCTCGAAGCAGGCGGCCGCCTCTTCGTAGCGTCCTTGCGCCTGCAAGGCGTTGCCGAGATTGTAGCGCGCCTCCACGAAGTCCGGATGGAGTTCCAGCGCCTGCCGGTGGCACAGTTCCGCCTGATCGGGACGGCCCAGCCGCTTCAGGACGCTGCCCAGATTGTTCAGCGCGGCGCTGTGGCGCGGGTTGCGCTTCAGCGCCTGACGATAGGCGATCTCGGCGCTCTCCAGCGCGCCCTTCTGTTGCAGGACCGCGCCCAGATTGTAGAAGGCGGTGGCGTCGTCGGGACGATACCGAGTCACCAGCCGGTGCTGCACAATGGCCTCGTCCAGCCGGCCGAGCATCGCCAGCGCGTCGCCCAGATTGTTGTGTGCCTCGACCATGCCCGGGGCGAGCCGGACGGCACGATCCAGCGCCGCCATGGCAGCGCCGTAGCGGTGGTGCGTGGCATGGCCGTTGCCGAGATTGTACCAGGCCTTGGCATAGTCCGGCTTCAGCGCCAATGCCGTGGCGAATGCGCGCTGGGCCTCGTCGTGGCGGTCCAGCGCGGCCAGCACATTGCCCATATTGTGCCGCCGTTGCGCCCCCTGCGGGTCCAGGAGAATGGCGTTGCGGTGGGCCTGCACCGCATCCGCCGGCCGGCCGGCGGCGGACAGGGCGCTGCCCTGATTGTCCCAATAATCGGCCACGCCCTTGGCTTGCGCCAGGGCCTTGCCGATCAAGGTCACCGCCTCTTCCGCGCGGCCGGATTGCAGGGCCAGGACCCCCAGCAGATGCAAGGCGTCGGCGTTGCGAGGGTCGGTGGCCAGCACTTGGCGATAGCCGCGCTCGGCCTCCGCGGTGCGCCCGGCCTGATGATGTGCCACTGCCTGCGCCAGCATGTTGGTGTGCTTCGCCACGTTCCGGCCCCGTCCCTGACTGCCCGCACCCTCAAAGGGAGTGCCATCATCGGTGGATCACGGTAAAGATGCCATTGATAAAGATGCTGTTTGTATCGGCGGCAGATCGGCCGGCGGAAGAGGGGGAGAGCACGCGATGGCAGGGTCACGCCCGTCCTTGCGGGGAGGGTTGCGCAGCGGACTGAGCCGGGGATTGGGCCGGGGACTGGCGGGCGCCGCCCTGCCACCGGCAGTGAAGCTCAGCCGGCAGGCCGACGCGCTGGCCGCGGCCGGCGATGCCGCGGCGGCGGAGCCTCTCTATGCCCAGTCCCTGGCGGCCGATCCCACGCTGGCCGGCACCCACAACAACCACGGCAACACCCTGCGTGCCCTGGGCCGGCTGGATGAAGCAGTCACGGCCTATCGCGCCGCCGTCGCCCATGGCCTGCATGAAGGAATGGCCCATTACAATCTCGGCTCCGTCCTGCGGCAGGCGGAGCGGCGGGATGAGGCGGAGGACGCCTTCCGTCAGGCGCTGGCCCTGCGGCCCGACCATGCGGAGGCATGGAACAACCGCGGCAACCTGCTGCGCGACCTCGGCCGCTTCGGTGAAGCAGCGGTGGATTACAGGCGGGCGCTGGCCTTGCGGCCGGCCTGGGCCGACGCCCACGACAATCTCGGCGCCGTGCTCTACCTGCTGCACGAACAGGGCGGGGCGGAGGACGCGGCGGCGCTGGCCCGACTCTGGCGACGCGACCATCCCGGCAACCCGCTGGCCCGCCACATCGGTGCCGCCATCGCCGGCGAGGAGGCCGACGCCCGCGCCCCCGACGATTACGTGCGCCAGACCTTCGACCTGTTCGCCGAGGAGTTCGACCGCAAGCTGGCGGAGCTGGATTACCGCGCCCCTGCGCTGCTCGCCGGGCTGCTGACCGACGAGGTTCCGGCCGGCGACCTCGACGTGCTCGACGCCGGCTGCGGCACCGGGCTGTGCGCCGCGGCTCTGCGGCCTTATGCGCGCCGGCTGGTCGGCGTCGACCTGTCGGACGGCATGCTGGAGCGCGCCAGCGGCCGCCGCCTGTATGACGAGCTGCATGCGGCGGAACTGGTCGGTTTCCTGGCCGCCCATCGGCAGGCCTTCGACTTGGTGATGGCAGCCGACGTTTTCTGTTACTTCGGCGTCCTCGACGAGGCACTGGCCGCCGCCTGCACGGCGCTGCGCCCTGGCGGCCGGCTGGCCTTCACGGTGGAGGAGCTGGACCCGACCGACGGCCGGCCCCATCGCGTCGCCACTCACGGCCGCTATGCCCATGCCGAGGCCTATGTCCGCGCGGCGCTGGCGGGCGCGGGGCTGACGCTGCGGCGTTGCGACCATGACCGGCTCCGCTTTGAAAGCGGTGAACCGGTGATGGGGCTGGTCGTGCTCGCCGAACGGCCAACCGCTTAAGGCCAGCCACCCAACAACTTGCTCCTAAACGTTCCGGCGCGGCCGGCGGGCGGGGGCCGGTTTGGGTTGCTGCGGAGCGGCCGGCGCCTGGCCCAGCGCGTCGGCCTCCTCGGCGCGGCCGAGCGAACGCAGCGCCAGGGCCAGCGTGTCACGTGGGGCCGGATGGGCGGGGTCGATGCGGACAGCATGGCGCAGCGGAACCAGTGCCGCCGCCGCGTGGTCGGTCGCCGCCAGCGCGATGCCGAGATTCAGCGCCGCCGACAGAAAATCCGGCACCAGGGCCAGCGCGTTGCGGAAGGCGATCACCGAATCCGCGCGCAGCCCTGCTGCGAACAGGGCATTGCCCAGCAGGAAGGCGATGTCGGCATCCTGCTGGTCCAGGGCGGCGGCCCGGATCAGATCGGCGAGTGCCGGCGTGACCTGCCCGGATTCCAGACGCAACCTGCCACGGGCGTGCAGCAGGTCGACCAGCCTCTCGCGCGCCGGGTCCAGCGCCGGGTCGATCCGCAAGGCGCGTTCCAGCATCGCGGCGGTGGCATCGATGGCGGCCGGATCGTGCCGGCCATGGCGGGCGAAGGCGCGGTCGGTCCAGGCCTCGGCAAAATCGGGGCGCAGGGCGAGCGCACGGCGATAGGAAGCCTCGGCCTCGGCCAGGCGGTCGAGCCCGCGCAGCAGATTGGCGCGGTTGGCGTGAATGTCGGCCGCCTCCGGCCGCAGGGCCAGCGCCTTGCCGATCAGCGTCAGCCCGAAATCCCCCCGGTCGATCTGTCCGGCCAGAACGCCCAGGTAATGCAGCGCGTCCGGCTGTTCTGGCTCCACATCGAGAATGCGGGTGTAGAGTTCCTGCGCCTCACCGAAGCGGCCGGCGAGATGCAGGTCGAGCGCCAGCGTCAAAGCTTCGAGGATGGTTGCCATGGCTCAACGCTTTAGGACGACCGGCACCGTCACCGCAAGCCCGTGTGATGAGGGCGCTGGCTTTTTCGACATGAATGCTCCCGTACGCGAAAGCCCGTTTCTCCATATGGGTTAGATTCGCAAACCCAATTAAGAGTAAAGAAAGCCTTTACGCCCCGCCCGGGAATAGGTAATTTATTCCTCAATTCCAACCAATCTGGACAAGCCGGTCATGAACGTGGCTGTGGCCACATCGACGGTCTCGCGGCCGTTTGCCTTCATGACGCCCCGCGGCAGCGATGCCGTTGAAACAGGGGCTGGCACCCGGACTCCAACCTCAGCCACCCCCCAGCAGACCGAAACCGATACCGTCGGCGGAGGGAGCGATCCGCTGGTCAACCGCTTCCCGACCATCGCATTCAGCTATGACACCGACGCCTCGCGGCTGGTGATGCTGTATCGCGATCCGGCCAACGGGAAGACGGTGTCGCAGATCCCGACCGAATCCGCCCTCAAGCAGTACAAGGAAGCCCAGCAGAAGGAAAAGGACGCGGATCGCGCCTCCATGCTGAAGCTGACGGTCGGTGGAAGCGGACAGGCGGGCGGACAATCCGCGGCTTATGGCCGCGGGGCCGATGGTTCCGGTCTGTCAAACGCCGGATCCGCGGGCGGGACAGGACGTTGGACTGCGGCCGCCTCGGGATCGGCCGTCGGCACTGCCACTGCGGCTGCGACGACGGCTTCCCCCGGCATGGCATCCGTGGCACACTCCTCCCAGATTGCCGCGCCGTCCGCTGCGCGGGTGGATGTGGTGATCTGACGACGCCCTGGCACAGGGCGCAGTTTCCGGGGACCGAGGGTGGATATGGACGTCACGTCATCGACCGCTGGTGCAGCAATGGCCCTGAAGCAGGCGCAGGGGCAGATGAATTTCGGCGTGAAGGCGCTGAATCAGAATGCCGAGCAGCAGCAGGCGACGGTCGAGACGCTGATGCAGTCGGCCGGCGGTTCAGGTGGTGGCAACGTTACCGCGACCCGTGGCCAGAACCTGAACATCACCGTCTGAGCTCGCGTCGGACAGCCTCTCGCTCAAACTTTCGGCCCTGCCGTCATATTTTCGAGTCGAGCAACGAGGTCAGCATCTCGTCCTGCGTGCGGACAACTGCTATGTTCGCACCATAGGCGCGGCTGGCGGCGATCTGGTTGATTCGCTCGCTCGCCAGATCGACATTCGGCGCTGCGACCATGCCATCGCTGTTCGCCGCACTGTCGTCCGGCGCATATTCCTGCAGATAGGCAGGGGTGATCGGCGTGAAGGTGGCGCGCGTACCGGGGTTGGCGTCACTCTGCGCAACCGCGATGGGCTGGTAAGCGGCGCGCTTGCCATCCGAATTGCCGTCCGTCGATGGAACGGCTCCGGTGGAACGGACATTCGCCACATTGGAGGCAGAGGCGTCGAGCCGCCGCGTCTGGGCGGTCAAACCGCTGAGCGCGATGCCGATGCTGCCGACCATGGCGGTTCGTCCTTCGTCCGACGCGATAATCGCGCAACCCTACCACATCGGACGGCTGACATCATCAGGGTAACGGCTGCTGCGATCATCCGGAGGTTTCAGTTGTCTCTGTGGAATAGCCGTCATGGCGTTGCGACACTGGATTCGCCTCTGTATCTTTCCGGGGGCTTGCGCCATTATTGGGCAAATGCGAGACGGGAGCCGCCGCCTGAATGCCGAACGCTGCCTTTGCCCTGACCGTCGCCGGTTTGACCGACGTCGGGCGTACCCGCTCCCGCAACGAGGATAGTTTTCAAGCCAGCGTCGACCGTGAATTCGCGGTCGTCTGCGATGGCATGGGTGGCCATGCCGGTGGCGACATCGCAAGCCGAAAGGCGGTCGACCTGATCTGCGGCACTCTTCAGGAGTATGTGCCGTCCGATCCGATCACCATGGTGAAGCGGGATGATGCCGACCGCACCCAGACGGACCCGGCGGCGACCGAACCCGTGGTGCGCCACGCTCTGTCGGTTGCACGGTCGGCGGTCCAGCAGGCCAACCGTACGATTCACGAGATGAATCTGGCCCGTGGTTTCTCGTCGGGGCGCGGGATGGGCACGACGGTGGCCGGCATCTGGCGGGTTCCCGGCACCGCGCAGATGGTGGTTTTCCATGCCGGCGACAGCCGGGTCTACCGCCTGCGCGACGGGGAACTGCGCAGCCTGACCCGCGACCACAGCCTCTATCAGATATGGCTGGACAATGGCGGACGGGGGACGGCGCCGCAGCGGAACATCATCGTCAGGGCGCTCGGCACGGCGGAGGATGTGGAACCGGAGGTCAGCGTGCAGCCGCTGATGCCGGACGATGTCGTGATGCTCTGTTCTGACGGGCTGAACGGCATGTTGCCCGACAGCGTCATCGCCCGCATTCTGCGTCAGGAAGCCGACCCCGCGCTCGCCGCCGCAGCGCTGGTGGATGCCGCCAACGCGGCCGGCGGGATGGACAATGTGACGGTGGTCGTCGGCCGCTTCACCGCGACCGCCTGACCGCGGCGCTCAGGTTCCTGCCCGCTCACGGCCCGGTTCTGATGAAGCGCGCATCCGCCAGCGCTTCCGGTGCATCATCCGGCAAGGCGGTCAGCGCATCGGACAGTGCGGACAGATAGTCGGCCGCCTGTTCCTGTTCCGGCCTTGGGATGGCGAAGAGCGGCGCTGCTGTGGCGATCGTGAGCAGCATTTCGGTGCCGAAGGGCGGACCGATGGTCCAAGTTCTCCCGCTGCCGGGCCTGCCGTCCTCAGTCCTGTCTCCCAGGCGGCGCGACGCACCGGCGGCGAGGGCGATGGCGCTGTCCGACGGATTGGGCAGCAGATGAACGACGCTGCCGTCGACGGTGAAGTAATCGACCTGCAACTGCACCGGATGGGCCGGCGCCCGAATCTCCAGCACCAGCGGATCGTCGGCATCCAACGCCGGTCCATCCTGCACGGTCACCGTCAACGGCTGAGCCAACCCGCGATTTGCAGTCCGTGCCTTGGCAACACTGCCCAGCGGGGCGCAGAACCGCGCATCCGCCGTGGCAAGGTCGAAGCCGTGGTCCCAGCCGGCGGCGAGCACCTCGACCGATTCGCGCACAGCCGTCTCCGCCCTTTCCCCGGCGACCGTGCCCGAGACCAGCAGCCGCCCGCCGGTCGTCTCCACACCGACCAACGCGCAGGGAATGGCACGCAGTGCCGCGGCCACCATCGCAACCGGCGGCTGCCTGGGCACCGTCAGTTGGGAGGGGGACGGTGGAGAGGGAGGCGGTGGGGGAGCCGGTTCAGGCCTGACATCCTCGATCCTCGTCGCCACTGGCGGGCGGTCTGGCGACCGCTGGTTCATGACCGCAATGGCCGCCAGACCGCCCGCCAGGGCAGCACCGCCAAGCCACAGCGGCCAACGGCGCCTCCGTACCGGAGCCGCCACGGGCGGGAGCGCCAACGCTCCATCCAGCGCGGCAACTGCCCGATGCAGATGCCCCGCCTCAGGAAGGGCTGCGGGAGCCCCATCGCGCAGCATCGCCAGCAGGGCTGCAACCCCCGGCCGGTCATCATGGCCGGTCAGAAGCCGTTCGGTCAGCCTTGCGACGGCGGCCAGATCGTCGTGCCGGTCCAGCGGCGCCATCGTCAATGCCGCCCGGCCGAACCCGGTCACCACCGCCGCCGGCCCGGCATGCAGGATGCTGTCGGGAGTCAGCGCGCCGTGGACCACGCCCGCACGGTGGGCAGCGGCAAGCGCGTCCAGCACGCGGTCCAAAGTCGCGACAGTCTCGTCCCATGCCAGCGGACCGTCGGCCAGCCTTGCGGCAAGCGTCGGCCCGTCGGCCGGTGCGGCAGCGACGAAGGCGGTGCCGGCATGCTCACCGGAGGCCAGGATGACGGGAATGGCCGGGTGGGACAGCCGGGCCGCCGCACTGGCCATCCGCCGGAACCGCTCCAGCCCGGCGGCATCGGCGCACAGACGGGCCAGCGGCACCGTCCACAGCAGGACCGCCTGTCCATTGGCGTCCAGCGCCCGATGCAGCCGGGCATCGCCGTCCCGCCCGATCAGGTCGAGCAGCCGATAGCGGCCGAGCCGCTGTGCGTCCTTGGCCGTGTCACCGGCCGTGGCCGTCTCTGTCGCTGTCCCGTCCCGCCGCATTCCCGCTCCCCGGCCAGAACCGCTGGTATAGCCGCAGCCCTTCATGGCAGCCAAGTCTCAGGGCACCCGTCCGCAAGTTTCTGTCCCGATGGCCGACCCTGACGAAAGGCCTGCCCCTGTGACCACGAATGGCCGGTAACCTTTTGTTAGCCATGACGCGGGAAGCTGATACCGCGAACCGCAAGTCGGCGAACTGCCGTTGGCGATTTGCATGTGCACCCTCCGGCGCGGAGCCTGTTGCCTTGCCTCACACTCACTCCCTCTCCCAGACGGCCGGTCCGAATCTGTCCTGGCTGAACGGGGCGGCGCTCTACCAGATCTACCCGCTGAGCTTCCGAGACCATGGCGGCGATGGTTGGGGCGACCTCGACGGTGTGATCGAGGGGCTGGACCATGTGGCCTCGCTGGGTGTCGACGGGATCTGGATCAGCCCCTTCTACCCGTCGCCGCGCACCGATTTCGGCTATGACGTCGCCGACCATCGGGCGGTGGATCCGCGCATGGGCAACCTCGCCGTATTCGACCGGTTGATCGAGCGCGCTCATGGGCTGGGTTTGAAGGTGCTGGTCGATCTGGTCTGCGGCCACACCTCCGACTCCCATGACTGGTTCGTGGAAAGCCGCCGCTCCCGCAATAACGACAAGTCCGACTGGTATGTCTGGGCCGACGCCAAGCCGGACGGCACCGCGCCGAACAACTGGCTGTCGGTGTTCGGCGGCGCCGCCTGGAACTGGGAGCCGCGTCGGCGGCAATATTACCTGCATCATTTCCTGGCCAGCCAGCCGGCGCTGAACCTGCACCACCCCGCGGTGATGGACGCGCTGTGCGAGACGGCGGAATTCTGGATGCAGCGCGGCGTCGACGGTTTCCGCATCGATGCGGTCGACTTCTTCGCCCATGACCCGCAACTGCGCTCCAACCCCGCCGCGATCTGGCGCGAGGCCGAGCCGCCCCTGAAGCCCTTCGCCCTGCAACAGCATGTCTACGACATGATGCATCCGGCCATCGGCGGCATCCTGTCCCGTCTGCGCGAGACGGTGGAGCGCTATCCCGGCCGCGTCCTGCTGGGCGAGCTGTCGAGCCAGCCCGGCGCCGGGCAGCGCATCGCCGCCTACTGCACGCCGCAGGGGCTCCATGCCGCCTATACCCTGTCGCTTGCCAAGCAGCCCTTCAGCGCCAAGGGCTTTGCCCAGGCGCTTGGCGCGGCGGGGCGGCCGGACTCGATCTGCTGGAGCCTGTCCAACCATGACGTGGAGCGGGCCGCCAGCCGCTGGCTGCCCGCTGGTGCCGACCCGCAGTCCTTCAACGCCTTGTTGGCGATGCTGGCGGCATCGCTGCCCGGCACCGTCTGCCTCTATCAGGGAGAGGAACTGGCCCTGCCCAACGCCGTGTTGGAGCAGCACCAGCTGCGTGACCCGTTCGGCATCACATACTGGCCCGATTTCCAAGGCCGCGACGGCAGCCGCACACCCATACCCTGGCGGGGTGGCGAGCCCCATGCCGGCTTCAGCATCGCCGAACCCTGGCTGCCGGTGTCCGACGCCCATCGCGACCTCGCCATCGACCGGCAGGAGCGGACGGCCGGCAGTCCCCTGGCGGTATGGCGCGCCGCCCTCTCGCTGCGCCGTGACCTGGAGGCGCTGCGCAGCGGCAGCGTCATCGCGGTGGAGGAGCATGGCGACCTCCTGTCCTTCGAGCGGACAACGGGCGACGACCGTCTGCTGGCGGTCTTCAACATGGCCGACCGCCCGGCGGAATTCGCGTTGCGCGGCCGTGGCGAACCGGAAGCCCTGTCCATTCCCCGCGCCCCCGGCGCTCTGCCGCCGGAATTGACCACCGACGGACGGACGCTGGTGATGCCGCCGCTGTCGGTCTTCCTGGGGCGGCTGCGCCCCGCCTCCTGACCCCCCTCGAAAGGCAGGCATGCACATTTATGCGATGCGGGGCCGCGCATCGGATGCTTTGTTACGCTCTCGCCTAAGTCGCTGTAATTCCCTGATTCATCGCTGGTCTGGGAAATCGTCGGCGGTAGCAATAATCTTGCGGAGTAGCGGGAGTGGAAAGAAGAGCGTTTCTCACCAAGGCCGGCGTCGGTGCCGTTTCGACCGTTGCCGCCTCGACCCTCGCGGCCCCGGCCATCGCGCAGACCCAGCCGACCATCCAGTGGCGCCTGGCTTCGAGCTTCCCGAAGAGCACCGATATCCTTATCGGCACCTCCGAACTGATCGCCAAGCGCGTGTCCGAGGCGACCGACGGCAAGTTCCAGATCCGCGTGCATGCCGCCGGTGAGATCGTCCCCGGCCTTCAGGTGCTGGACGCCGTGCAGAACGGCACCGTCCAGTGCGGCCACACCTGCGGCTACTACTATGTCGGCAAGGAGCCGACCTTCGCCTTCGACACCGCGATTCCCTTCGGCCCGAACGCCCGCCAGCAGAACGCCTGGTACCAGTATGGCGGCGGCCAGGAGGTGATGCGCGCCTTCTTCGCCAAGCACGGCATCGTCCAGTTCCCGGCCGGCAACACCGGGGCCCAGATGGGCGGCTGGTACCGCAAGGAAATCAAGTCGCTGGCCGACTTCAACGGCCTGAAGATCCGCATCGCCGGCATCACCGGCCAGATCATGGCCAAGCTGGGCGCTGCCCCGACCCAGATCGCCGGCAGCGACATCTACCCGGCGCTGGAGAAGGGCACCATCGACGCGGTCGAGTTCGTCGGCCCCTATGACGACGAGAAGCTCGGCTTCGTCCAGGTCGCCAAATACTACTACTATCCGGGCTGGTGGGAAGGCGGGCCGCAGGTCTCGCTCTACATCAACCAGAAGGAATGGGAAGCCCTGCCCAAGTCCTATCAGGCGATCCTGACGGCGGCCTGTGCCGAGGCGAACAGCGCGATGACCGCCCGCTACGACGCGGAGAACGCCAGGGCGCTGAAGCGTCTGGTCGCCAAGGGCGCCCTGCTGCGTCCCTTCCCGCGCGACCTGATGGAGGCCGCCCACAAGATCGCCTACGAGATGTACGACGATCTCGCCAAGACCAACCCGGACTTCAAGGCCGTCTACGACAGCTGGAAGCCGTTCCTGGACGAGGTGCAGCTGTGGTTCCGCGTGGCGGAGCTGCCCTACGACAACTTCATGCAGTCGGCCGGCCGCTCCAAGTAAGGCGCCGGGGTTTGAAGAGATCGAAGGGGGGCGGTCCGGCCGCCCCCTTTCTTCTTCAGGCCAGATAGTTCAGCAGAGAGAGCTTCTGCGTCTGGCCGGCGACGGTGTAGGTCGCCTGCTGGACATTCATCGCACTGCTCAGCCGGGCGGCGACCTCGGTCTGGTCGATGCCTTCGATCTTGGCGATGCGGTCGGTCAGGGTGGCGACCGAGTCCGTATGGGCGTTCTTGGTGGTCTCCAGTGTCGCGGCGTCGGAGGCGACCTTGGCGTGGATCGAGCGGATCTGGTCGGACGCCTGGGTCAGCATCTCGCGCGCCTGGGTGCTGTACTCGGTCCATTTGCCGGGGTTGGCAGCCGCCGTCCGCACCAGTTGCATCGCCTTGACCAGCGACTGGAACGCCTTGTCGTCGGCGCTGACCCCATAGGTCAGGTTCAGGTTGTCGTCGATGGTCACCTGGGATTTGCGGTACGCCTCGGCGTTCTTGCCCTTGGTCAGATATTCGGAATCGTAGAAGGGCAGGTCAGGCGGATCCTTGTCGGGCGCGGTGATCTGGCTGTCCTGCTCCGGCGGCAGGGTGCCGACCGAGATGGTATTCTGCAGCGAACCGTTCGTCACCTTGGCACTGGTCGTGAACAGCGAACTGCGGCCGGGGTGGTTGGGGTCGGCATTGACCGTGCTGGTCAGTGCGATGCCAGGACCGCTGCCGACGGCGTCGATGGTGACCGGCGGCGCCGGGTTCAGGTTGGCGAAATTCTGGCGCAGCTTGTCGGCCACCTGGCTGACATTGGTGACGCCGGCGGCATAGTCGGTGTCGCTGACCGTGTAGCGGACCGTGTAGGCCTGATAGGCCGGCAGGTCGTGCGGCTCGGTCGGATTCTTGAGATAATAGTTCTGGTTGAACGGGTCGTCAGGATCGCCGACCGCCACCGTGAACTCGAAGGTGTCGCCGATGTCCACCGCGGCACCGTTCAGGGTGAAGCGGTCGATCTGCGGCAGGGCGGTGGTCGGCGCCTGGGTCGTCGTCGGTGCGGTGACGGTGTTCTCCACCGTGGCCGAGTTGACGACGCGCGCCGACAGGTCGAACTTCTGCCCCGGCTGCTGGCCGACCAGGGAGATGATGCCGTTGGCGGTCGACACCGTCATCGGCAGCGGCGGGTTGGCGGCGTTGATCTGGCTGGTCAGGGTCTGGGCCACGAAGGTCAGCGTCTTCGGGTCGGTCGCCTGGATCTGATAGCCGAAGGTCTTGCCGGAGACCGTCACCTCGAAATAATCGTCGGCATTCACCACTGCACCGTTCAGCGTGATCTTGCTGGTCTGCGTCGTCGCCGTCAGGTCGGTGACCGGCTCCGTTCCGAAGCGCGAGCCGGAGAACAGGTAGCGGTCACCGAAACGCTGGTTCAGCAGCGCCTGGATGTCGCGCATGGCGCCTTCGGCCCGGTCCTTGACCTGATCGGCCTGCGGGAAGCTGACGGAGAAGTTGCTGCTCGATGCCGCTTTCAGCGTGTCGAAGGTCAGATTCAGGATGGCGCCCTCGCCGGGGCCGCCGGAGATGTTGAAGTTGTAGCCCTTGCCGTCGTTGGGCGGCGTGGTGCCCAGGTTGATGGCGCGGGTGGTCTTGCCGCCAAGCCCGTCGGTCACCGTCACGTCGAAGGTGCCGTTGCCGCCCTGCTGCGACGGGACCGCGGTGACCGTGTAGTTGGCGCCGACCGTCAGCTTCGACTTTGTGGCGTCGATCGACAGCTTCATCCCGTCGGGATTGGTATTGGTCGGCGTGGTGACGCTGGCCGGTCCCGGCTGGAAGGGGAAGGTCGTGCTGGACGTCCAGTTCGAAACGATGGACTCCATCGAGGTCAACACCTTGTCCGTCGCCTGCACGCGCGGCGCCGCGGTGTTGATGCTCTGGATGTAGTTGTCCTTCTTCGCCATCTCCGCCCGCAGGTCCAGAAGCTTCTGGACCTCCGGACCATAGGCGTTCAGATCGACCGACTTCTTGCCCGTGGTCAGCTGTTCGGACAGCCGGTTGATGTCGTTCTGGCCCCCGGACAGGTTCCGGACAAGGCTCAGATATTTCGAGTAGCTGCTGACTCCCGTTATCGAGCTCATCGGACCACCGCCTCCAGCGCATCAAACATTGCATTGGCCACTTGCATGACCCGTGCCGAAGCCTGGTAGGAGGTCTGGAGCTGTTGGAGCTGGGCGATTTCCTCGTCGATGTTCACGCCGGTCTGCGACTGGTAGCGCTCGCTGAGGAGCTGCATCGACTCCTTGTTGGAATCGGCGGCGGTGTTGGCCGTCTTGGCCGCGGCCATCCAGGTGCCGGTGATGGCGCTGCCCATGGCGCTGTAGGTGGTGTCCTTCATCTGAAGGCCGTCGGCATCGAAGCTGCGACCGGCGGAGTTGACCGCCTTCACGATGCCGTCGATGGCCGACTGCTTGATTTTGCTGGTGTTGTCCAGGAGCTTGGCGTTGATGGTGATGGTGAAACGGTCGTTGCCGGTGAAGAACTGGTTGGCCTGCTCGCCGGCGGCGGCCGGGCTGGCATTGTCGTAGGCGTCGGCGAAGCTGGTCGGCTCGCCCGGCTTGGTCGGTCCGGTGAAGGCCTGGGCGAACTCGTCCAGCTGCGAGCGCAGCTTGCGGATGATCTCCGTCGTCGGGTCGCCGCTGGCCGGGGTCGGCGGCTCGGTGGTCGAGCCGTCCTTGCGCATCTGGATCAGCGAACCCAGCTTGCCGGTGGTCAGGTGGCTGTTGATCGAGGTGACCTGATTGCCGACCTGTAGGTTGATGTTGCCGCCGTCATAGGAAAGATTTGCCGGCTGCGCATCGACCAGCGCCAGACCCGACGGGGTGAAGATGGCCAGCCGTCCGTCCGGCCGTTCCACGGTGCGGATGCCCATGTAGGTGCTCAGCTCGCGGACCAGCCCGTCGCGCTTGTCGGCGACGGCGTTGGCGGCCGAGCCCTGGCCTTGCAGCGACACCATGTCGTTGTTGATCGAGTTGATCTGCTTCAGCAGGTCGTTGACGGTGTCGACCGATTTGGTGATGTCGGTCTTCATGTCGCGGTCGATCTGCTCGACACCCTCCGACACACGGCGGATTTCGCGCGAGAAGCTTTCGGCGGCCTGGACCAGCTGATACTGCGCCGTCTCGTCCTCGGGCGAGGTCGACAGCGTCTTGATGGCGGCCTGGAACTTGTCCGAATACTCGTTCAGCAGCGGCGTCCCATTGGTGGTCCGCATCAGGTCGCCCAGCTGCTGCATGTAGGTCGTCGTCACCTGTGATCCGCCATCGCGCGAGGTCAGGTCCATGACCTGGGCCATCAGCGCCTTGTCGACCTCCCGGCGATAGGTCGTGCTGACGACCTGACCGCTGGCATCCACCGACTGCTGGGCGGTGTGGCGCGTGCGGTTCGGATCGTTGGCCTGCGCGATGTTGTCCGAAACCAGCTTGACGTTGGTCTGGACCGTGCGCAGCCCGGCCGTGGCACTGTTCAAGGCTGCGAAGAGGGACATGGCAGGAGACCTTTCACGGATCGGGATGGTCGGGGCGGTACCGGGACGGTTGCCGCCCCCCATTCAGGCGATCAGGGAAACTGGCGATCAGGTATCAGAAGGTCGGGGCGGCGCTTAGCGCTTCAGCCCCAGCACTTCCTGAAGCATTTCGTCCGACGTGGTGACGATCTTCGCGTTGGCGGAATAGCTCCGCTGGGTGACGATCATCTTGGTGAACTCGTCGGCGATGTCGACGTTGGAGCTTTCGACGCTGTTCGCCACCACGGCACCGGCGCCGTTCGTTTCCGGATCGTTGAAGTTCGGCTTGCCCGCCTCTTCGCTTTCGACGAAGACGCCACCGGACTCGCGTTGCAGGGCGTTCGGGTTGTTGAAGGTGATGATCGGAACCTTCGCGATCATCTTGGACCGTCCGTTGTCGTAGTTGACCAGCACCGTGCCGTTGTCGCCGAACACCACGTCCTTGAACTGTCCGCGTGGCGCGCCGTTCTGGACCAGCTGCGTGACGTTGATCTCCTCGCCTGCATACTGGGTCAGGCCGCCAGGCTTCTGGTACTTGCCGAGGTTCAGCGTGATCTGCTGCGGGCCGAAGCCGTAATCGACGGTGAAGGTGACATTGGCATCGGACCCGGCGGACTGGTTGGCGGCACTGACCGCCGTGCCGGTGCCGACCAGGGCGGTGGAGATGTTGGTCAGCGTGCCGACCGTCTCCGGCGTCTTGCCGAAGGTCAGGCCGATGTGGGCGGGCGTCTGGCCGGCGACCGCGCTCTGGTCCAGGGTGAACTGCTGCTTGGTCGCATCGTTCACTGTGCCGGTGGCGGTGGCGTCGCTGGTGACGGCAAGTGCGTTGCCGGTCACGGTCGCGGTACCGCCAGCCGCATTGATCTGGGTGGCGAAATAGTTCAGCACCGCATTCGGCGTGCTGTAGGTGTTGATGTTGGCGTTGTCCAGGGTCAGCGAGTAGGTCACGCCGCCCGCCGTCACGCTGTAGGTGTCGCCGACATCCACCGTCGACCCGCCCAGCGTGATGGTGCCGGTACCGGTCATCGTATTGGTGTTGGTCGGCGTGGCAGCGGTCTTTGCGGTGACGGTGATGACGCCGCCCTGGGCGGTGGCGGTCACCGGCAGCGAAGTGTTGGAGTTGATCTTGTTGGCCAGCGCCGCGGTGATGTCCTCCATCGTCATCTCTTCGCCGGTGGTGCTGTAGGTCACCGCCGTGCCGTTGATGCTGAGGGTGTATTGCGTGCCGATGTCGCCCGGCGTGCCGGTCAATGTCACCGTACGGCTCTGGCGCACGCCGGCCACGCTCGACACCGACGGCAGCGAACTCATCGTATTCACGGAAGCGCTGGAATTGGTCACCGTCGCGCTGGAGGTGACGTTGGTGTTCACCGCGTTGGCCTGGATCGACAGGATGTTGCCTGCCGACGACGCGGTGACGGTCGTGCCAAGCGCCTGATTGATCTTGCCGGCCAGCTGCGAGACGACGTCGCTCACCGTCGAATAGCTCTGGTAGGTGGCGGCGGTCACCGTGTAGCTGATCGGCGTGCCGTTCACGTTGATGGTGAAGGAGTCACCGACTTCGACCTGGGTCTGCGGAAACTGGAACTTGTCGATCTCGCCGGCGCTCGCGGTCGCCGCCGTCGAGGTCTGGGTGACGATGGTGTTGGTGGTGTTGGTGCCGGACACCACGTCGGTGTTCAGCTTGAACGGCGTGCCGGGGTTGCGGGCGGTGACGCGGATGGTCTGGCCCGACGAGGTGGCGAGCACCGACGCCGCCGGCGAGGCGGAGTTGATCTGGTTGGCCAGCGCGCCGGCCAGGCCGGAATATGTGCGGATCGAGCCGATGTTGTCGGAGGTGACCTTCAGGCTGTAGGTGGTGCCGTCGACCTTCACCGAGTAAGTGTCGCCGATGCGCAGGTTGTCCTGGCCGTTGGTGTTGTTGCCGGCAATGGTGATGACGTTGACCTGTGCCACCGCCGTCTGGCCCGGAATGTTCTGGCCGAAGGTCACGGTGGCGGGATTGCCGGAGAAGGTGCCGTCAACCGGCTTTGTGTTCGATCCCGGCGCGTCCAGGACCATGCGCCAGCTGCTGTCCGCCTGCTGCCGCCACTTGAAATTGACGGTGCGCGGGTTGCCCTGGCTGTCGAAGATCTGGATGCTGCTGTCGGGGATCTTCTCACCCGCCTTCGGCGTCGCCGGCAGGTTGGCGGACAGGTCGATCGTGTTGGTCGCCACCGGCTTGTCGATCAGCGAGTTGACCTGGATCGGCGCGACCTGGTCCTTTTGCAGGACGCCGGTCACCGGATCAACCAGCCAGCCGTTCAGGGCATAGCCGGCGCTGTTGACCAGATAGCGGCTCTTGTCCAGTTCGAAGTCGCCGGCGCGGGTGTAGAAGGCGGCCGATGAATTGACCGTGCCCGTCTGCGTCTGCACCAGCGTGCTGGATCCCTGGGTCGCCACCTTGGTGACGCTGAAGAAGCCCTGGCCCTGGATGGCGACGTTGGTCGGGCTCTGCACCTGGGTCAGGCTGCCCTGGATGTTGTTCATGAAGACCGGTTGCGCCGTGACCCCGCCCGGCTCGTGCAGGCGCTGGCTGGACTGGAGCACCATCGTCTCGAAGGCTGAATCGACACGCTTGTAGCCGATGGTCGAGCTGTTCGCGATGTTGTCCGAGATATGTCCGAGCGCCTTCGACTGGGCATTCAGGCCGAGAACGGCGGTTGTCATCGAACCGAAGATGCTCATGGCCGGGGTCTCCGAAAGAAAGGGCAAAGGTCTTCTGCGCCCTGTCTAGCAAACGGAGTGCCAACTCCCGCGCCGGCAGCAACATATTGAAAATAAATGATATTCTGCGCAAGCGTCGCAGAGGGGCCGGAATTTGCCGGTCGGTAGGAAAGTTTCGCCTAGTGCCGGCGGGGTCGGCGGGCAGAAAGCTCCCGCCGAAGTTGCCGCCCTGATCCCGCTTTTATCTCGCGACGATCCGGGCGGCTCGGGCGGCCTGCGCCTTCAGCACGGCGGCGGCGGTACCCAGCGTGGTCGTCCAGTCACCCGGCCGCGGCTGGCGGAACAGACGCAGCGACGGGTACCAGGGGCTGTCGGCACGGTCGAGCATCCAGCGCCAGTCCGGCACGTGGGGAAGCATCAGCCAGCACGGCACGCCCATCGCCCCGGCAAGGTGGGCGATGGCGGTATCCACCGTCACCAGCAGGTCGAGGTTGGCAAGAATGGCGGCGGTGTCGGCGAAGTCGCGCACCCGCTCCATCGCATTCGGAACCCTCACGCCGGGCAGGCGGTCCAGTGCGGCGGCCGCCTCGCCGGTCTGCAGGCTGACGAAGCGCACGCCCGGCACCCTCAGCAGCGGCAGCAGGGCCTCAGCCGGAATCGAGCGGTTGCGGTCGTTGCGGTGCTGGGGATTGCCGGCCCAGACCAGCCCAACCATCAGCCCGGTCCGCAGGCCGCCCTGGAAGCCCGGGCGCTCCTCTTCAGCATCGCCCAGCCCGTCCAACCGGTCACGCCAGCGGGCGATGTCGCCGGGGTCTGGGGCCAGATAGGGCACGGCGGCCGGAATGTCCGCCAGACCGGTGCCGAAGGCGCGCGGCAGGCTCATCAGCGGGCAATGGATGTCGTGCGGCGGCGGTGCCTCGCCCCGCGTCAGCACCTGGATCGACGACCCGAGGCAACGGTTGAAGAGTCGGTAGAGCAGCAGATGGGTTTCCAGGATCACCCGCCCGCCGCCCTGGGCGGCGATCTGCGCCACCAGCGGGGCGTAGCGGACGAACTGGATGGCATCGCCGAAGCCCTGGTCCATGTGCAGCAGGATGGTGGCGCCGCCCGGTGGCTGTCCGGCCCAAGGCGGGGTGGCGAAGCGATGCCAGCGATGCTCGAACCCCTCCCATCCCGCGCGCAGGTCGCCACGGACCAGCCGCCCCACCGCACGGGCAAGATGGGCGTCGGCATAGGCGGGGTTGTGCACCAGGACGGCGTCGAAGCAGGCCTCCGCCTCGTCGAAGCGGCGCTGGTCACGCAGGACGGTGCCGAGATTCAACAATGTCGCGGCATGGCCGGGCCGCAGCCTGTCCGCACGCTCCAGCCAGCGCCGGGCGTCGGCATAGCGCGCCAGTGCGTGCAGGGACGCGCCCTGTGCCTCCAGCGCGTCGCCATCGGCCGGGTCGAGGGCCAGGGCACGCCGCAGCACCGGTTCCGCCCGCTCCGGCAACTCCGCCGCCCGCAGAGCCGCTCCCAGATGGCTCCAGGGCGCCGGGGCGCCGGGGCGGAGCCGTACCGCGCGGCCGATCCACCGCACTGCGGTAGCCGCGTCGCCCGTCTGCGCCCACAGAACGCCGGACAGGTGCAGCGTGTCGGGCTGCGCCGGCTCCGCCGCCAGGATCCGGCGATAGGCGTCGGCCGCCGCATCGGCACGACCGGCCATGTGGTGGTTGACGGCGGCGTTGAGAGCGTCCAGGAGTGTAGCCATGGTCTCTTCTGTACACCGGCCGGCCGGGCAGGGCGAGAATCGAAAATCAGCGAGAGCCGAGGATCAGGAGCCTGTCACGGCAATGGACGACCGCCTTCCGACCCATCTCTGGGTTTCCGCCCATATCCGCGCCGCCGATGCGCAAGGCGTGGCGATGACCGTGGCCCGCAAGGGCGATCCCAGCCGCGGCACGGTGATCCTGAAGATCAACCGGCTCGACCGGACCTTCACCGTGCTGGTCCAGACCCGCGAGGCGGATGGCGAGCGGCTTTTCTGGGCGCGCGGCACCGGTGCCGCCCCGGTGCCGGAGGCCGACGCCGACGCCTACATCGCCCGCCAGCTGCGCTACGACCCCGACGTCTGGGTGGTCGAGGTGGAAGACCGCCAGGGTCGCCACTGGTTCGAGGGGCCGGTGCGCTGAGTGCGGTTTATGCGGCTGCCGTGACCCGGGGAAAGCGCAGGGTGAAGCGGGTGCCTTCGCCGGGGCGGCTCTCGACCCCGATGGTGCCGTGCAGGCGGCCGGTCACCAGATTGTAGACGATGTGCAGCCCGAGCCCACTGCCGCCCGCCCCACGCCGCGTGGTGAAGAAAGGGTCGAAGATCTTCGGCAGCACCTCCGGCGCGATACCGTTGCCGTCGTCGCCAACCGACAGCTCCACCATGTCGCCACCCGTCAGCCTGGCGGCGATGGCGATCCGGCCGGGCAGCTCCGGATCCAGCGCATGGACCAGTGCGTTCATGATCAGGTTGGTCAGGATCTGCGACAGCGCTCCCGGATAGCCGTCCAGTTCCAGATCGGCCGGGCAATCGACCTCGATGGTCAGCGCCGTCCGCGCCTTGTAGGTCGGGTGCAGGCTGCGCAGCAACTCGTCGATGTAATCCCGCAGCAGGAAGGCCCGGCGCTCGTCGCTGGACTGGTCGACGGCAACCAGCTTGAAGCTCTGCACCAGATTGGCGGCACGGGTGCTGTTGGACAGGATCAGGTTGGCCATCTCCATCCCGTCGCCCAGGAAACGCTGGAAGTCCGATTTCTTCAGCGCGTTCGCGGTATGACGGTCCGACAGTTCGCCGATCAGCGCCTGCAACTGCGATGCACCGGTGATGGTGATGCCGATCGGCGTGTTCACCTCATGGGCCACGCCGGCGACCAGTTGGCCGAGCGATGCCATCTTCTCCGCCTGGATCAGGCTGGCCTGTGTCGCCTTCAACTCGCCGAGCGCACGTTCGGCGGCGTCACGCGACTGGCGCAGGGCGTCTTCCGCCTCGACCTCGCGCGTCACGTCGACCACCACGGCCTGGATCGCCGGGCCGTCCATCCAGTCGACACGCCGGCCGGTCAGCTCCACCCACAGCCCGGCGCCGTCGGGCCGGCAGGCCCGGATGCGGCGACGTGGCGTCGATTGTCCGCCATCCAGCAGATGGTCGTAATTCTCGATCAGCGCCTGCCGTTCCGTCACCGCCACCACCGACAGCAGGGAGGGAAGCGCCATCACCTCCGCCACGGTCATGCCAAGCATGGCGGCGAAACTGTCATTGGCATAGAGCGCGTGGAAATCGCGATGGATGACGATGCCCTGGATCGATCCTTCGACGAGGTCGCGGAAGCGCCGTTCGTTGTCGGCCAGCGCCTGCTGACGCCGGTCGATCTCGTCGATGAAATAGCGGATCGAGGCGCCGATATCGGTGATCTCGTCATCGCCGTCCACCGGGACCGGAACCGGCAGGGCGGCCGGCACCGCCGCCCCCTGGACACCGCCCCGATTCCCCGACAGCCGGGCCAGCACCGCCCGGTTCATCACAACCAGCCGCGAGGACAGGAAGCGCCGGAAGAAGAAATGGACGCACACCGCCAGCAGAAGCGATGTGCCGGCCAGCATCATCACCATGCGGGTCCGTTCGGCGATCAGCGCCGCCAGCGCGTCGGTGCGTTCGGCCGACTGGTCGCGGATGGAATCATACAGCGCGCGTGTGGAGCGTTCGACCGTCTCCACAAGCACCTGGGCCTGCCCGGTCAGCGCCTGGGCGCGGTTGCGCGCCTGCAGCCGGTCGATGGCGCTGTCGAACAGCCCGCCCGGCGCCACCAGCAGGGAAAACAGCTCCTCCTGCACGGTGGACATCATCTGGCCGGTGGGGTCCGGTGCGCCGCCGGACAGGCGGGCCAGTTCGGCCAACGTGCGTTCGGCGGAGCGCGCTTCCCCCTTCAGGCGGCTGAGATGGTCGAGTTGCATGGCGCCCGCCGCCCGCGCCATCAGGGCGCCGATGCGCGCGGCCCAGGCGCCGGTGTCCGGCATGCTTTCGATCGCCGCCGCCAGCCGGCTCAGCGCGCGGGCCGCCTCGGCCTGACGGTCGCCATATTCGATCTGGCGGGTGACCTCGGCGTTGAGGTCGGCGACGGTGGCGGCCAGGATCAGCAGGGTCGAACGGGTCTGCTCCAGCAGGCGGACATTGCCGTCGCGCTCGCCGGCGCGGGCGTCACCCTCCTTCATCAGGCCGCGCATGCGGGCGACCAGGAGCTGCATCGAATCGAGCTCCGTCACCAGCCCGTCATAGATGGACCGGCGCTGCGGAGTCGAGGTCGCCGCGGCAAGCTGCGGCAGCTGTGCCACCAGCTTCTGCAGCGACCCGTGCAGTTCGGCGCTGGTGATGACCTCCGGCAGGGTGTTGGTGGACAGCGCCGCCACCTCCACCCGGAACAGGCGGAAGGAGGACATCGAAACGCCGCCGATCAGCAGAACCAGCAGGGCCATTACCGACAGCCCCAGCGTGATGCGCACGGCAATCCCGAAACGCCGCCTGCGGTTGGGCGGCGGCGCCTGCGGCTCCTTCCGTGCCG
>NZ_CP039634.1:1125000-1325000 GCF_004923295.1 Azospirillum sp. TSH100 | reverse complement strand
TATGCCGGATTGTCCCGTATCCCGCCGCCGCAGAGCGGATCCGTTATTCAGAGCGGATCGTTGCGGTCGGACCGGCCGCTTGGCCGGGCATGGCCGATGATGGCGCTGAAGCCGAACAGCAGAAGCAGCACGCCCATGATGATCTCGATGCCGCAGACCAGGCGGACCGGCCCCGACACCGGGTGGATGTCGCCATAGCCGACGGTGGCGAAGGTCACGATCGAGAAATAGATCCCCTCGGCGAAGGTGATGTCGCGCCTGACGCCCTCGATCACGAAGTTCGGTTCCGCCATGAAGCGGTCCATGATGGTGTAGATGGAGCCGAACAGGATGATGCAGAGCGAATAGAAGGTCAGGAAGGCGAAGGCCGGCAGCACCAGACGGGCCGATTGCTGGAAGAAGCCTTCGAACAGCAGACCGGCGTCGAGCAGGAAGATGGCGATGTCGCGGGACACCAGGGTGACGATGACGGCGATGGCCGACATCGCCAGCAGGAAGATCGCGCCGATGGTCTGGGTGTCCATGTCCTGTTCGGGCACCAGGAAGGTCAGGGCGCCGATGCCCCAGACCGGTGCCATCCACAGGAAGACGCGGTCGAAATGGCCGCCCTCCCGCAGGCGCCGCGACATCACGATCCGCCGGATGTCCTCCGCCCGCCACCACGCTCCGCCGAGGAAGGCGACCAACGGCAGGACGAAGGCGATGGCCTGGATCAGCGGACTGATGTTGTGGAAGTTGCTTTCGGCGAAAAAGACGAAGATGCAGGCATAGACGCCGATGAAGTTGGTCAGCGCCAGGGTGAAGAACTGGCTGCCCGGGAACAGGTAGTGGAAGGCGCCGACCACGAGCCCGACCGACCCGAGCAGGACGAAGGTCAGGTTGCCCGACACCGACCGGATCGACAGCGCGATCAGGCCGAGCAGCAATGCCGTCAGCAGCGCGCCACCCAGCCAGGACTTCGACGCCCCGCGGCCCCCATGTGGACCGCCATGGCCACCGTGCGGACCGCCGGGCGGGACTGCCGGAGGTGGGCTGGACGTCCGGGGACGGCGGTCAGGAACGATCTGATCCATGGGGCGGTAAACCGAAACGAGAGCAGGCACCGCAGCCGGCGCCCAACCGAAAGACTTATCCCATGGTTATAGCGGCTCGCCCGCTCCGACCGTCAGCACTTTCGATCCACCCGGACGAAGAACCGCAAAGTCCGCTGCTGCCGGCCGTCCCCTACCAACCGCCCCCTACCAACCGCCCCCTACCAACCGCCAGTGGCGAGCCAGCGGTCGACCATGTCGAGCCGGTCCCAGCCCCAGAAGGGCTCGCCGTCGACGATGAAGAAGGGCGAACCGAAGACGCCGCGCTCGACGGCATCCTCAACCTCGGTGCGCAGGCGGTCCTTGACCACCGGGTCCTGGATGGCAGCGCTCACCGCGGCGTGGTCGATGCCGAGACCGCCCAGGGTCTGCGCCGCGATCTCCGCCACCGTGTCGGCCGGGCCGATGTCCTGCCCCTCGCCGAAATGGGCGTGGAACAGCGCGTGGGCCAGCAGCTTCGCCTGTTCCGGGTGCTCGTCCCTCAGCCAGTAGAAGGCGCGCGAGGCGGCGACGCCGTTGGCCGGCGAGGAATCGGGAAAGGTGAAGGGGGCGCCGGTCAGGCGGGCGATGCGTCCGACATCGTGCGTCAGATACTCGCCGCGCAGGGGCTGCTCCAGATTGGGCTTCATGCCCGTCACCTTGAAGATGGCGCCGAGCAGGACCGGGCGCCAGGTGACGGTGCGGCCGTGCTTCGCCGCCAGCTCGTCGATGCGCAGGCTGGCGAAATAGCCGTAGGGCGAGGCGAAATCGAAATAGAAATCGATGGGATCCGGCACGCGCGTTTCCTCTCCGGCAGGTTTTCCGGAAAGGCTAACTCGAGTGTGGCAAGGCGTCCAGGGTGGCTTCCGGGGGAGACCCGGACAAGCGCCCAGATATCCGTCGGCCCGGACTCGTCAGACCGTGCGGACCTTGGCGTCGAAGACGTAGCCGGCGCCGCGCTCGGTCTTGATGATGCGGGGCTCCTTCGGGTTCGCCTCGATCTTGCGGCGCAGGCGCAGGATCAGCACGTCGATGGAGCGGTCGAACACCTCCGCCCCGTCGACACGGGTGAGGTCGAGCAGCTGGTCGCGGGTCAGCACCCGCTGCGGCCGCTTGACGAAGGCGGCCAGCAGGCCGAACTCCGCCTTGGTCAGCTCCACCTCGCGCCCCTCCTGCCCGCGCAGACGCTGGGCGGTGAGGTCGAGTTCCCAATTGGCGAACTGCACGACGGCGCGCAGTTCGTCGGCGTTGCGGGGCGGACGGGCGTCGTTGGACACGCGGCGCAGCACCGCCTTGATGCGGGCCAGCAGTTCGCGCGGGTTGAAGGGCTTGGTCAGGTAATCGTCGGCGCCCAGCTCCAGCCCGACGATGCGGTCGACATCCTGGTCCTTGGAGGACAGGATGATGACGGGGATCTGCGATTCCGTGCGGATCTGGCGGACAAGTCCCAGCCCGTCGCCATCGGGCAGGCGCAGGTCGCAGACCACGAGATCGACAGGCTCGCCATCCAGGGCCTGACGGGCCGATGCGGTATCCTGCGCCGTCGTGACCCGGTAGCCCTCTCCCGCCAGATATGAGGCCAAAAGCTCCCGAATCGGCTCGTCGTCGTCGACCGCGAGAATGTGCATGCCTGTTACCTCCCCAAACCTTCTTATCTCACGCGCGTGCGCCACGCAATGCGTTACAACCCGGTAACAGCCGCGGCCAATTCGCCAACCCCGTGAGTTGGTTGAAATCGCCCGCCGTGCCGGCGACATAAAAATACCCTTGCACAGACATTAACCGGAAACACGCTGCGGTTTAAATCCGGATCATCGAACAGGGAACGGTTGCCCGGCAAGGGCGCCGGACCCATGCCGTGATGGGGGAGTTGGCCGCCATGTCGAACATCGATCATTGCCTGGAGCGCCTGGCCCTGCTCGACCGTGCCGATCGTCTGCTGAACGAGGTGCGGGTCTATGGGCAGCATGGCCCGATCCGTGAAACGCTGGCGCAGCACCGGCTGCTGCTGGGCGAGGCGAGGCGCCACCTCGATTCGGCGCGCTCGGTCGGTCGGCCGGGCTGACGGCCGGACCGCAGGATTTGAACAGGACCGCGATCATGCCCGGCTGCACCGTTCCGGCGACGCTGACGCCGCCCAAGCGCACCGCCTCTTGCGCACCGGCTCATCTCAGGACCGCGAGGCGCCTGCCGGCCGACGGCAACCGCCGTCCGGTGACGGAGCGGTGCAGCCACCATTCGGGCTGCGCGCCGGCCATGGTTCCGGTCGCGTCCCATAACGCTGCGCCCCATCATGACGGATCGCTGTGGCGCACGATGATGGAACGCTGGCTGGCGGCGGCCCTCTGACCTTATTCAGGGCCGTCCTGCGAAGCTCTCCCTAATCCCGCCCGAATTCGCGCCTATGCCGACGGTCGGGAGTCACAGAACCGGAGAGACCGACCATGCCCCGCGCCATCCTTCTCGCCTCCACCGCCCTGCTGATGGCGGCCCCGGCCGCCCTGGCCGCCGGGTACGGGCCAATCGGCGGGCAACCGGCCGGCGGGCAAATGGCGGGTGGGCAATTGACGCTGACGCGGGTCCTGCTGTCGACCGGCGGCGTCGGCTATTTCGAATATGAGGCGACGGTCAGCGGCGATGCCGACCTGTCGCTGGAGGTGCGGCGCGATCAGGTCGATGACGTGCTGAAGAGCATCGTCGTCTATGACGACAAGGGCGGCGTCGGCACCATCGGCCTGGCCGGCGCCGAGCCGTTGGACACCGCCTTCCGCGAGCTGCCCTTCTCGGCGGGCGACCTTTCCTCCCCCGCCGCTCTGCTGAACGCCATGCGCGGAGCGGAGGTGACGTCCGGCGGTTCCCGCCAGCTGACCGGCCGGCTGATGTCGGTGACCGAGGAGACGGTGCGGCTGCCGGGCAGCGACGGCGCCACCGCCACGCGCCACCGGGTGACGCTGATGACCGCCGAGGGCCTGCGGCAGCTGGTGCTGGAGGAGGCCGATGCGCTGCGCTTCACCGATCCGGCGGTGCAGGCGCAGATCGACCGGGCGCTGTCGGCGGTGGCGGAGAATGCCAGGCGCGAGCGGCGGCGGCTGACCGTCCACAGCCGGGCTCCCCAAGACGGGCAGGCGGCAGGCGAGCGGCGGGTCCGCGTCGGCTATGTCGCCGAGATGCCGCTGTGGAAGGCGACCTACCGGCTCAGCATGGCGCAGAACGGGCAACCGCAGACCGGACAGCCAGCAACCGGACAGCCAGCAACCGGACAGCCAGCAACCGGGCCGAAGGAGGGCAGCGGCGCCTTGCAGGGCTGGGCGGTGCTGGAGAATCTCAGCGGCGAGGACTGGCAGGGCGTCGATCTGACGGTGGTGTCGGGCAACCCGGTGACCCTGCGCCAGGCGCTCTACACCCCATACTTCGTCGAGCGGCCGGAAGTGCCCGTGGAGGTGCTGGGCCGGGTTCTGCCGACGGCCGACGAGGGCACGGTGACGCTGAACGATGCCCGTCCGGCGATGCGGCCGCAGTCGGAGGCCTCGCGCGCCGGGGTGCCGCCCGCCACGGCGATGGCCCCTCCCCCGCCCCAGGCCACGCCGATGGCGGCCGCACCGGCGCCGATGGCCGAACCGCTGGCGAAGGTCGCACCCTACGGCACCGCCGCCGGGACTCCCGCCATGGCCGCGGTGCGTGGTGCCGAGGCCGGGGCGGCGGAGGGGGCCCAGGTGCTGTTCCATTATCCGCAGCCGGTCAGCGTGCCGAATGGCGGGACGCTGATGATGCCGATCATCGCCCGCGCCCTGCCGGTGGAGCGGGTGGCGCTCTATCAACCGGGCACCGACGCCCGCCATCCGCTGGCGTCCCTGCGGCTGCGCAACGACGGCGACACTGCCCTGCCGCCGGGACTGCTGACCTTCTATGACCGCAATACGGCGGCCGGCGCCGTAGGGACCACCGCCGCAGGGAGCACCGCCTATGTCGGCGACGCCCGCATGGCGACCTTGCCGGCGGGCGACAGCCGGCTGCTGTCCTTTGCCGTCGATCAGGCGGTGACAATCGACCGCGAGGAAAAGCCGGGCCGCCGGTTGTCCCGCGCCACCCTGGCCGACGGCGTGCTGACGCTGTCGGTCACCGACCGGCAGAGCACCGTCTATACGGTTGCCGGCGCCCCGGATGGCGACCGCAGCGTGGTGATCGAGCATCCGCGCCGCGCCGGCTGGGAACTGGCCGAGCCGGCGGACAACAAGCCGGAAGCGACGGCCGGTGCCTATCGCCTGCCGCTGGCGGTGCCGGCCGGCAAGACGGTGACTCTGACCGCCACGCTTGAACGGCCACGGCAGGAGCGGATCGTCCTGACCGACCTGAGCGCCGACCAGATCGCCGCCCGCGCCTCCGCACCCGAACTGCCGCCGGAGCTGCGTCAGGCGCTGACCACGCTGGCGGGGCTGCGTGCCGCCGTCGCCGAGAAGGACCGCCGCATCGCCGATCTGGAGCGCGAGCGGACCGAACGCATCGCCGACCAGGACCGCCTGCGCGAGAACCTGAAGGCGTTGCCGGCGGGCAGCGACCTGCACAAGCGCACTCTGGGGAAGATGGCGGAGGCCGAGACCCGCCTGGACGGTCTGACCCGCGACATGACCACCGCCCGGGCGGAGGCGGAGGCGGCGCGGCAGACGTTGCGCGAGCGGGTGAAGGCGATGGTGATCTGAGAAAGTGAGGGGGGCGGGGTTCCGCCCCCCGTCGGAACCGGTCCTTAGAGCGTCGTCGCGCTGCAATAGGCCCAATCCTCGCCCTGCAGGCCGAAGAACGCCGCGACCGGCTTGCCGCTGGAGCGGTCGACGACGACGCGGAAGCGGCTGCCGGTGCAGGTGCCCTGGGTCTGCTTGGCAAAGGGCAGCTTGACATGCTTGGACTTCAGGCAGGCGTCCGCCATCTTCGGCGGGTTGGCCGGGCCCTCCACCTTCTTGCCGTTCAGCACCATGTAGTAGCTGGTGGCCTGCCCGCCCTTGACGGTGGCCTTCACCTCGATCTTGCCGAAACGCGACTTGTAGAGCCCGGCATCCTGTTCGCCGTCCGGCGCGCCGTTGGGCAGCGAGCGGAAGGAGATGGCGGCGCAGGAGGGCGGATCCTTGGCCTCCGCCGGGGCGGCGCCCAGCACGGCGACACCGCCGGCCAGCAGAAGGGCGGCGGGCAACAGGCGTGTGGAGAGAAGACGGGCAGACAGCATGGAAAAGCCCTTTCAAACCGGTTGGAACGTCATTTCGGCATCACGCAGAAGGCGGTCTGCTGCATCAGGGCGCAGTCCTTCTCGACCCCGCCATCGAGCATCGACACCTCGACCTGGGTGATGACCAGGGTGCGGCCCGGCTTCACCACGCGGGCGCGGGCGATCATCACCTCGCCCTTGGCGGGCGACATCAGGTTGATCTTGAACTCCACCGCCAGCACCTCCGCCCCGGCCGGCATCAGGCTCAGCGCGGCATAGCCGCCGGCGTTGTCGGCCAGCGTGCTGACCATGCCGGCATGGAAGAAGCCATGCTGCTGCGTCAGGTCGGCACGGAAGGGCAGCCGCATCTCGCAGAAGCCCGGCTCCATCGCCGCCATCTCGATGCCGAGCGTCCTGCAGATCGGCTGCTGTTCGAAGGACGCGAGGCAGCGCGCCTTCCAGTCGGGGGTGCGGGGTTCAAAAGTGGCGGGCAAGGGCGAAGTCTCCGGCAGATGGCCGCCAAGGGAGGCGGTGCGCCACAGCCTGCGTCAGCCGCCCCGCCGGATCAAGCGGCCGAATGGAGTGCGCGTCACCTTGCCCACCCCGCTGCCCCCCAGGTTGCCCCGCAGTCGGCCGGCATCAGCTGCCGATCAGGCCCATCTGCGGGCTGGACGGTTCGGCATAGGCGCGCATCGGCATGCGGCCGGCCAGATGGGCGGCGCGGCCGGCGCTGACCGCGTCGCGCATCGCCGCCGCCATCCGCACCGGATCGCGCGCCTTCGACACCGCGGTGTTGAGCAGCACGGCGGCGCAGCCGAGTTCCATCGCCAGCGCCGCGTCGGACGCGGTGCCGATGCCGGCATCCAGCACCACCGGCACCGGGCTGCGGGCGCAGATCGTCTCGATGGCGTGCGGGTTGCGGATGCCCATGCCCGAGCCGATGAAGGCCCCCAGCGGCATCACCGCCGCCGCCCCCAGATCGGCCAGCTTGCGGCAGGTCACCGGATCGTCGTTGCAATAGGGCAGCACGACGAAGCCGTCATTCACCAGCTCCTCGGTCGCGCGCAGCAGTTCCTCCACGTCGGGATAGAGCAGTTCGCGGTCGCCGATGACCTCCAGCTTGATCCAGGGGGTATCGAGCGCCTCGCGCGACAGCTGGGCGGTCAGCACGGCTTCCTTGGCGGTCATGCAGCCGGCGGTGTTGGGCAGCAGCCCGACCGGACCGCCCGGCCGCCCGGCGGTGGCGCGGGCCAGCACGTCGACGAGGCTTTCGGAATAGCCGTCCAGGCTGATGCGGCGGATCGCCAGCGTGACCAGTTCGCTGCCGCTGGCCGCCAGCGCGTCGAGCATCACCTGCTGGTTCGGATAGCCGGCCGTACCGAGAAACAGCCGCGAGCCGAGACTGCGCCCGGCGATGGTGAGGGTGTCGGGGTGGGACATGGGGGAGCCTTTTGATGAGGCCCTCTCCCGGGGCCGGCCTGGGGAATTCCCCCCTCCCCAGGGGGAAGAGGGGATTCTTCCCGGATCGGTCCCGGAAGAGGGAGGATCAAGGGTCAGCCGCCCTGGATCGGGCGGACGATTTCCAGGCTGTCGCCGGGCTGGAGCGGGGTTTCAAGCCAGCGGCGCCGGGGAACGACCGCGCCGTTCAAGGCGACCGCGACGCCCAGAGTGCCGGTGGCGATGCCGCGCCCGGCCAGGAACTCGGCGACGGAGGCGGCGGACAGCGGCTCTTCGCGGCCGTTGACGCGGATGGCTTCACGTGAAACGGCGCTCATGCGGCGGCTCCCGCGGCAACGAAGCGGTCGGCGGCGAAGGGGCGCAGCAGCGGGTCGGTCTCGCCGGTCAGCACCAGACGGGCGATGCCGTCGGCGGTCACCGGGGTCAGCAGGATGCCGTTGCGATGGTGGCCGGTGGCATGGATCAGGCCGGGAATGCCGCTCTCGCCCAGGATCGGCGCGTCGTCGCGGCTGCCGGGACGGAAGCCGGCCCAGGCCTCCTCGATCGGCAGTTCGGCAATGCCCGGCAGCGCCCGCCATGCCCCTTCCAGCAGGGCGAACTGGCCGCCGGCGGTCAGGCGGTCGTCGAAGCCGCGCTCCTCCGTGGTGGCTCCGATCAGCAGCCGGCCGTCCAGCCGCGGGATCAGATAGGTGCCGGGCGTCCACACCACATGGCGCAGCAGCGGCAGACGGGCGTCCATCCGCAGGCAGACCATCTGCCCCTTCACCGGCCGCACCGGCGGCTTCGCGGCGGGCGGCAGTCCCGGCACCCCGGCCGACCACGCCCCGGCGGCCAGCACCACCCGGTCGGCCCGGTGCAGCGCTTCGGCCACCCGCACACCGACGGCGCGCCCGCCCTCCACCGCCAGAGCCACCTCGCCGCACCGCTCGTGCAGACGGGCGCCGACGGCTTCGGCGGCGCGGCGCAGGGATGCTGCGACCTTGCGGTTGTCGACCTGATGGTCGCCGGCGCAGAACAGCGCACCGGCGACGCCGGGCTGAAGGAAGGGCTCGCGCCGCCGCACCTCGGCACCGCTCAGCCACTCCACCGGCAGGCCCAGGTCGCGCTGGAAGCCGTGCAGAAACCGGACCTTGGCGGCATCGTCGGCGGTCAGCGCGATGACCATGGTGCCTTCGCTGCGCAGATCGACGGCCATGCCGCTGGCGGCTTCGAGATCGCGGGCGAAGTCCGGCCACAGCGCCTGCGAGGCGCGGGTCAGCGGCAGCAGCCCGTCCTCGCCCGGTTCGGTCTCGACACAGGCGGCCAACATGCCGCCGGCGGCGTGGGTGGCGCCGCGACCGGCCTCTCCCCGTTCAAACAAATCGACCCGGCAGCCGGCCGACGCCAGCCTCCAGGCGATGGCAAGACCGATGCAGCCGGCGCCGATGATGGCGACGGAGGGACGGAGTCCGGACGCTGAAGCGGAAAAAGAGTGTAATTCTGGCGCATGGATCATGCGGCGGCTCCCTTCGCTGGAATTACCCAGACAGGTTCGATGGGTGTGTTCTCAGCCGCGCGACCACCGCGCGGCACCCCAGGCCTATGGCTTGCCTTATGCCAACCTTTCGCTGGCCCCACAAGCGGAATCGAGTCTCGCCCGTCCCGCCTCACCGCCTCACCGCTGCGGCCACATGTCACAGCCCGATAGGGAGTCCCCCGGATAAGAAACTCTACCAATCCGCAGCAAAATTATCTGCAAAATGAGCCATACCGGAGCACTCGCAGCAAGGAACGGGCGCCTTCGGCAAGCAGAATGAACAACAAAGACGACCGAGGATTCGCCAGCATGCTGTCATTCTTCCGTTCGGACTCTCCGACCGCCTCCGTCTCCGGCACCTCGGTCGGCAATCCGGCCGGCAAGTCCGAACCAGCGGCACCGGCCGCAGGCCCGGCGGAACAGCCGATCCGCAGCCTGTGCCTGCCGGCCGCGCAGATCGGCGCCGCAGCGCTGGATGGGCTGAATTTCGCCGCCGGCGCTCCGGCGCTGGTCGTCGGCTTCGTGTCGCCGCATGTCGATTTCGCTGCCACCACCCGCGCGGTGCGGTCCGCCCTGCCGCCGGCGACCCAGCTGGTGCTGGTCTCCACCGCAGGCGAGCTGTGCGCGGCGGAAGGCCAGCCGCTCTACCGCAAGGCCGGTGACCGCTGGGACAGCGTGGTGCTGCAATCCTTCAGCCCCCGCCTGTTCGCCGGCGTCAGCATCCAGACGGTCCCGCTGCATTGCGACGACCTGCGCGGCGGCCGCCCGACCCGCGACGTTCCGGCGCGGGTGGAAGCGATCCGCGGCGAACTCGACCGCATCCGCGTTCCCTTCGCCGTCGACAGCCACGACACGGTGGCGCTGACCTTCATCGACGGGCTGTCGGCCAGCGAAAGCTGGTTCATGGAAGCGGTCTACCGCTCCGGCCGTTTCCCCTGCCTGTTCATCGGCGGCTCGGCCGGCGGCAAGCTCGACTTCCGCAACACCCACCTGTTCGACGGCCAGCGCGTGCTGGAGAACGCGGCGGTGACCATCTTCCTGAAGATGGCGCCCGGCATCCGCTACGGCATCTTCAAGTCGCAGAATTTCCGCCCGACCCAGACCCGCTTCGCCGTGGTCGACGCCGACCCGATGCGCCGCATCGTGCGCAGCGTGATCGACCGCGACGGCTTCGAGGTGGTGAGCTTCATCGACGCGCTGGCCAAATCCCTGCGCTGCAAGCCGCAGGAACTGCCGGGCAAGCTGGCGAAGAACACCTTCGCCATCGAGATGGAGGGGGAGCTGTTCGTCCGCTCCATCTCCGGCTTCGATTTCGAGAAGGGGGAGGTCGCCTTCTACTGCGACGTCAATCCCGGCGATTCGCTGTGTCTGGTGGAGGCGACCGATTTCGTCCGCCAGACGGAGGACGACCTCTCGGCCTATCTGCGGGGCAAGCCGCGGCCGGTCGGCGCCATCCTGAACGACTGCATCCTGCGCCGGCTGAACAACCCGGACCAGCTGTCGCGCGTCCATGCCTTCGACGGGCTGGCCGCCGCCGGCTTCTCGACCTTCGGCGAGCTGCTGGGCATCAACATCAACCAGACCCTGTCGGCGCTGATGTTCTTCGAGGTGCCACCCGACACCGCGTTCTCCGACGACATGGTCGACCGCTTCCCGGTGCATTACGCCCGGTTCCAAAGCTATTTCATCGCCACCCGCTACAACCGTCTGGAACTGCTCAGCCGCATCCGCAACAGCGTGATCGAGCGGATGCACAGCTATCTCGACGCGATGGTGACGCTGAACAGCGGGGTTCAGGAAACCGCCAGCTACGCCGCGCGCATCGGCGGCTCGATGTCGGCGATCGAGACGACGCTGAACCGCCACGCCAGCCTGTTCGACGGCCACACCGACCGCAAGGAAGCGCTGGTCCGCGAATTCAACCAGCTGTCCACCGTGGTCAAGAGCATCGAGAAGGTTCTGTCGGTGATCGACGGCATCGCCAGCCAGACCAACCTGCTGGCGCTCAACGCCACCATCGAGGCGGCCCGCGCCGGCGAGGCGGGCAAGGGCTTCGCCGTGGTGGCGGCGGAAGTGCGCAAGCTGGCCAACGACACCAAGCAGACGCTGGCCGACACCCGCCGCGCCATCGATCAGGTGGTGACGTCGGTCCGCTCCGTCGGCGGCCAGCTGGACGACACCAGTGTCCGCATGGATGAGGCCGCGACCGCCTCGCAGGCGTTGCAGACCGACATCCAGACGGTGATCGACGAGGTGGAAGGCGCCCAGCAGGCCATCGAAGGCCGCCTGTCCGACTTGAACGACCATGCCCGCCGCATGGAGGACATCAACCGCTACATCGCCTTCCTGAAGCAGCTCGACCGCGCGGGGTGAGGGCCCCGTCCCTCACCCCCGACACCTCACCCCAGAAACCCGTGCAGGAACCAGCGCGGGGGCTCGCCCGGCTGGTACAGACCGGCACGGAACAGCCAGAACCGCCGGCCGCCGTCATCCTCCACCCGGTAGTAATCGCGCAGCGCCAGCCCCAGCGATCCCTCAGGCCGCCACCATTCGGATTCGATGCGCTCCGGACCCTCGGCCCGGCGCACGCGATGGGACACGCCACGCCAGACGAATTGCAGCGGCGGGTCGTCGGGCAGCGGGGCGATGGCCTCCACCGGTTCGGGCGGGGTCAGCAGGCGCAGGGGACGCGGCGGCCCGGCCGGCCAGGGTTTCTGCGCCGGCAGGCGTTCGAGCGGCGGATGCGGCGCGACACAGCGTTCCGGCAGCCAGCTTTCCCGCGGCACCAACCGCAGCACCGCGCGCTCCCCCAGCCGCAGCGTCAGCCGGTCGACCAGCTCGGCCAGTCCGCCATCCAGACCGGGATCGGCCTCCTCACCATCAAGTCCGGTCTGGATGGCGGACAGCGGCCCTGTCTCCGTCACCGATAACACCAGGGTCTCCAGCCCAGGCCCAGGCTCTATCCGCTCCAGCAGCGGGGCGGACAGCCGGGCCAGCGCCGCCGGATCGCGGGTCGGGCGGCTGGTGCCGAGCGTCAGGCTCTGCGGCTCGTCGTCCACCCGCTGGTCTGTGCGGTGGGCGTCCAGCCGCAGCCGGCGCGCTCCCTGCCCCGCCGCCTCCAGCCCCTTGCACAGCCGGCCCAGCAGATGGCGCAGCGCCCCGGCGATCGATTCGGGCGTGGCGATCGGTTCGGCGAAGGTCAGGCGCTCGCAATGGTCCGCCACCGGCCGGCGTGGCGAGATCGGCTCGTCCAGCCGGCCGAACGCCTGATCATAGCGTTGCAGCAACCTGCCCCCGAACCGTGCGGCGAGTCCCGCCCGCGGCATGGCATGCAGATCGCCAATCCGGCGCAGGCCCAGCGCATGCAGTTCCTCCACCATCTCCGCCGATAGCCGCAGGGCGGCGAGGGCCAAGCCGTCCAGCCTCTCCGCCCGCCGATCTTCCGGCCTGCCGAACCGCACCAGCCCCCACGCGGCGGCCGGGGTGTCGGCGATGGCGGCGCGGGCGGCGAAGCCGGCGGCGCGCAGCCGTCCGGTCAGGTCGGCGGCCAGCGCCGGTTCGCCTCCGAACAGATGGGCGCAGCCGGTGATGTCGATCACCACCCCGTCCGGCTCGTCCGCCGCGGTCCAGGGGCTGTAGCGCCGCGCCCAGTCGGCGATGCGGCCGAGCAGGGCGGAATCGGCCTCCGGCGTCGCCTCCGCCACCTCCAGCGCCGGCTCCAGCGCGCGGGCGTCGCTAAGGGTGTGGCCGGGCGCGATGCCCAGCCCAGCCGCCGCCCGGTTGACCGCGACCACCATCCGCCGCTGGCGCTCCGTCCGCAGCAGGGCGAAGGGGCGCGCGCGCAATTCCGGCGGCATGGGCCGCTCCCGCGCGTCGGTCGGCAGGCGCGGCAGCCACAGGGCGAGGATGCGGCGCTTGGTTCTCTCCACCCCACGACAAGATCCCCTCTTCCCGGGGGGAGAGGGTGACAGGGGCGGGTGTGGGAAGGGGTGCGTCATACAAAGACCAACAATGCCGAACAAAAGAAGAACATTTTAGCGCCGGCTTGGCCTTAAGGGGAGTCCCTCCTTTGGGGTCACCTTGCCGAAACGATCAGCGATGCCGACATTCCATCAATGACCCCACCTCTCCCATCGCTCGCCAGTCGACTGACACCGCTCCTTCTCCTGCTGGCGGCGGGCGCCTGCGCGCCGACGGAGCTGCGCGACGACAATCCCGGCCGCGCCCAGGCCTTTCCGCCGGTCTACAACCATACGGTCATCCCGGGAGTCGGGGAGCGCCGAACCTGGAGCCAGATTCAGGCGGAACAGTCGCGCGCCGACTCGAACCCCACCGCCACGGCACAGTCCCGCCAGCCCGACGACCGTCAGATTCGCCGCGACCAGGACGGCACCGACCAGCCGCCGCCCAAACGCCGCCGCGGCAGCTCGTCGCCGCCGCCCGACCCGGCCGCCCTGCCCCAGCCGCCGCGCCCGATCCCGGTGCCGCCCCCGCCCTCGTCGCAGAGCGCCACCGACGCCTTCAAGCGCGACCTGATCCGGCCGGAGGTCGACCGCATGCGCACCGACGACGCCATGGGCCGGCTCGACCCGCTGGGCCAGCGCGACCTGATGCGGCGCGAGAACGATCTGCGCCAGTGGGGCGACCCGCTGGCGCGGTAGCCGCAACCTCACCTTGACGGCTTGACCCCACACCCGCTCAGCCGCCATACCGGCCCCTGGAGCTGAACGGACAGCTGAACTGACGGGGAGATGCGGGCGCATGACGACGGTGACGGGAGCCTTCGGCAACGGGCTGACCACGCCGGTTTGGGTGCTGCAGCATCTGCTGGGCATTCTCGGCATCGGCCTGTGGGCCGGGCAGGCCGGCGGCACCGCGGTCTGGCAGGTGCCGGCCGCCACCGTGACCGCGGCGCTGGCGGCGGGCTTCGCCGCCCAGATGGGCGTGCGGCTGCCCTATGCCGGGCCGGGGCTGGCGGCGTCGCTGGTGGTGATCGGGTCGCTGGTGGCGCTGGGGGTGCGGGCGCCGGCGGTGGTGGCGGTTCTGGTCGCCGCCGTCGCCGCGGTGTTCCACGGCCATGCGCACCAGGGGCCGCCGCTCTACTGGGCCGGATTCGCGTCCGGGCTGATGCTGGTCGCCTGCGGCGGGCTGGGTCTGTCGATCGTGGTGACGCAGGCCGAGTCGGAGCGCGCGGTGCGTCTGTGTGGCGGTGCGGTAGCAGTCGCCGGCGTTCTCGACCTCGTCGGCGTGATTTGACCGGATGTGCCTTGAAATGAGCGGGTTGCGCGGAAATCTTTGAGGGCACGCCCTTCCCATCCGGGACCAACGGGCCAAACGAACGGAACGATCCGGTGCCCCGCGCAGCAGCCAAAGCCTGCCCTCCCCCACCGGGGCTCCGCTCTCCGGGGCTTCCGACGCATTGCGATGCGGCTCCCCTGACCCGCCGCAATCTGCTGGGCGGCCTGATGGGAGGGGTGGCCCTGGCCCCGCTGCTGGGCGGAGGACTGTTGAGCGGCGGGCTGCTGGCTGGTCCAGCCGCCGCCCAGGATCTGCGCTATTTCCGCATCGGCACCGGCACCACCTCCGGCACCTATTTCCCGATCGGCGGGCTGATCGCCAATGCCATCTCCAACCCGCCGGGCTCCCGCCCCTGCGACAAGGGGGGAAGCTGCGGCATCCCCGGACTGATCGTGGTGGCGCAGGCCAGCAACGGGTCGGTCGACAATGTCGAGATGCTGCGCGCCGGCACGGTGGAGGCCGGCTTCGCCCAGGCCGACGTCGCCTATTGGGCCTACAGCGGCACCGGCAGCTTCACCGGCAAGCGTCCCTTCACCGAACTGCGCTCGCTCGGCATGCTCTATGCCGAGGCGATCCAGGTCGTCGTCCGCTCCGACGGCTTCATCGACCGCATGGCCGACCTGAAGGGCCGCAGCATCTCTCTCGGCGAGGAGGGATCCGGCACACTGGTGGAGGCGCGGCTGATCCTCGACGCCTACGGCCTGTCGGAAAGCACGGTCACCCCGCTCTACCTGAAGCCCGGCACGGCGGCCGACCGGCTGGCGAAGGGCGAGCTGGACGGCTTCTTCATGGTCGGCGGCTATCCGGTGGCGGCGGTCAGCGACGTGGCGGCGCGGGTGCCGATCCGCCTGGTGCCGCTGGACGGTGAACCGGCCGACCGGCTGCTGCGCAGCCAGCGCTTCTATATCGAGCACGAGATCCCGGCCAACGCCTATCCCGGCAGCGCTCCCACCCCGACGCTGAGCCTGGGGGCGGAGCTGCTGACCCGCGCCGACCGCGACCCCGACCTGATCTATGGCGTCGTCCGTGCCCTGTGGCACGAGAACACCCGCCGCGTCCTGGCCGAGGGGCACCCCCAAGGCCGCAATTTCGACCCCGCCCGCGCGGTCGCCAACGTCTCGGTCCCCCTGCATCCGGGGGCGGAACGCTATTACCGCGAGGCCGGTCTGCTCGGCAGCGCCGCCAACGAACCGGCCCGTCCGCCTGCCGGCGGAGCCGGCAACGCCCCCGCCGCCGCAAAGGACAAGACCGGGGACACGGCCGGAGACAAGGCCGGAGACAAGGCTGCCACCGGGACTCCGCCGACCGAGAAAGCCGCCGGCGACAAGCCGTAGCGCTGAGCGCATCCTTTTGCCGAGGCAGGACGAAAGGACCGTTCCCGTGACGCCCGCCGGTGGAATAGTCTGAGCGCGATCCGGTTGATCCTCGTGATCGGGCGCAACGGACAGAAGGAGACAGGCATGCCGGCCGGGGAAGGGGTGCGCATCGCGATCCGTTCCGCCCATGGCGCCGACTCCGCCCGCTGCGCCGAGATCTTCCTGCACGGCCGCCGCCAGGCCTTTTCCTGGCAACCCGCCGACCGGTTCGGGCTGGACGACTATTACGACTGCGTCCGCGAGGATGCGGTGCTGGTGGCCGAGGCGGACGGCATGGTGGTCGGCTTCGTCTCCCTCGACCCCGAGGCCGGCATCATCCACAACCTCTTCATCGACCCCGTCTGGTGCAAGCGCGGCATCGGATCGGCCCTGCTGCGCGAGGCGCTGGGCCTGCTGCAGGGCGACGCCCGGCCGGCCGAACTGGCCTGCGCCGCCCGCAACGCCGCCGCCCGCGCCTTCTACGAGCGCAACGGCTGGACGCCGGTGGGCGAACCGTCGAACCAGCCCGACGCGCTGGTGCTCTACCGCCTGTCCCAGGCGGGGTAGGGGACGGCTCCGCCCAACTCCCCCTTCTTCGCACTTGCCTCGCGAAACTTCCTCCAACGAGACTCTTCGGCTCCGATGCGCAGGCTGTTTTCGCTTGCGGCGTTGCGGTAAAGTCCCGCCGCCATGCGAACCCTGTACCACCACCCGATCCACGCCCTGTCGCGCACCGCGCGCGTGATGCTCGCCGAGAAGGGGCTGCCCTTCGAACCCGTGGTCGAAAGGCCCTGGGAACGGCGGACCGACTTCCTGAAGCTGAACCCGGCCGCCGAGGTTCCGGTTCTGGTGGAGGAGGACGGGACGGTCGTCGCCGGCGGCCTCGCCGTCATCGAATATCTGGAGGAGGCCTATCCCGACACCCCCCTGCTGCCGCGCGAGATCGCGGCGCGGGCCGAGGTGCGGCGGGTCGCCGACTGGTTCCTGACCAAGTTCGAGCGCGAGGTGACCGAGAACCTCGTCGGCGAGAAGCTGATCAAGCGGCTGTCCGGCCAGGGCCATCCCTTCGCACCGGCGATTCGCGCCGGGCTGGCCAACGTCACCTACCACCTCGACTACATCGCCTTCCTGTCGGAACGCCGGCCGTGGCTGGCGGGGTCGACCTTCACGCTGGCGGACATCGCCGCCGCGGCGCAGCTGTCCTGCCTGGACTACATCGACAACGTGCCGTGGGACCGCAGCCCGGAGGCCAAGGACTGGTACGCCCGGATCAAGTCGCGCCCCAGCTTCCGCGCGCTGCTGGCCGACAACATCACCGGCTGCCCGCCGCCCAGGCACTATGCCGACCTGGATTTTTAACATCCTGTTGGGAATTCGCCCATCAGGGGCATGGACCGGCCGAGCGTATCAAGCTTAACGTGCTCCCAAAAGCTTAAGTGCCAAAATCTTAGGTGGGAGTAATTCCTCGATGCGCCTGCGTCCTCTTTCGCCCGTCCCGGCCCTGCCGGTCCGTTCCCTGAGGCCCGCCCTGATCGCCGGCGGCATGCTGGCGCTGGTGGCCGGCTGGTCGCCCGTCCAGGCCGCCCCGGCCGTCGACGAGGCCGGCGCCAAGGCGCTCGCCGCCTCGCTGAAGCAGGATCTTCCGCGCTGGTTCCCGCCGCCCGCCGAGGATGGCGAGGGCATCGGCTTCGAATGGCAGGGCGAACCGACGGTCAAGCCGGCCGGCGACCATTACGACGTCGCCCTGCCCCGCCTGTCGGCCGAGGACGCCGAAGGCACCCTGTTCGACATCGGCACCATCCTGCTGTCGGTGACGCCGAAGGATGACAGCCAGTATGGCGTGTCGATCACGCTGCCCAGCGCGATCAAGGTGCAGAATCTCGACGACAACGACGAGTATGTCGACGCCGCCACCATCTCCATCGGCAAGCAGTCCTTCACCAGCACCTGGTCGGGCGCGCTGGAGACCCTGCTGACGGTCGACGGCGCCTACAACGACATCGCGGTCACCGCCGCCGGCGGCAAGGGCAAGGTTGCCATCGCCTCCATGACCATGGTCCAGGACCTGAAGCCGGAGGCCGGGACCAGCGGCGCCACCCTGTGGAGCGGCCCGGCCGCCTTCGCCCTTGGCGGCCTGTCGGTGCAGGACGAGAAGAACAAGGAACTGGTGAAGATCGGCGGGGTCACCGCCGAGGCCGCTTATACCCGGGTCGACCTGACCAAGGTCAGCGCGCTGCAGAAGCTGTCGGAACAGACCGCCGCCAAGGGCGTGGCGCCGAGCACCTCCGAGCTGCTGCCGAAGCTCCAGGGCATGTTCGGCGGCGTGACCGGCGCGATGCGCCTGTCCAACCTGTCCTTCGTCAGCCCGGAGGACGGCACCACGGTGACGCTGGGCCAGCTGGCCTTCCGCAGCGGCCTGACCGACCTCGATCAGGCTCTGTCCACCGTCAGCATGGGCATGGAGGCGCGCGACTTCGCCATGACGCCGTCGCCCGCCCCCGCCGGCTTCACCCCGCGCGCCTTCGAGATGAAGCTGTCGGTCGCCAAGCTGCCGAACAGCGCCCTGTGGAAGGCCTTCACCGATCTGGCCAAGGCCGCCGAGGCGGAAGAGGCCCCGCCGCCGAAGAAGGGCGCCAAGGCGAAGGCGAGCACCCCCACGCCGCCCTCGTCCGACATGATCATGCAGCAGGCGATGGCCGCGATGGGCGAGGCCGGGACGGAGCTGCGCATCGACGCGTTGAACCTCGACACCCCGGCCACGGCCGGCACCGCCACCGGCGCGATGAAGGTCGCCACCCAGGCCGCCTTCGGGGTCACCGGCGGCGCCACCGTCCTGCTGCGCGGCATCGACGCCGCGGTGAAGGCGATGCAGCCGGCCCCCGGCGCCAAGCCCGACAAGGACACGCAGGATCTGCTGGGCGGTCTGGCGATGATCCAGGCCCTTGGCCAGGCCGGCAAGGACGAGAGCGGCGCCGACACCCGCACCTACAAGATCGACGTGACGGAGGCCGGCCAGCTCCTGCTGAACGGCGCCGACATGACCGCCCTGCTGGCCGGCGGCAGCGAGCCGGCACCGGCACCGGCTGAACAGCCGAAGAAGAAGAAGTAAGGGATACCGGGCGTGGGGGATGCTTTCCCCCACGCCTCCCACCTGCGCAACGGCACTCCACCGCGACACCTGACCGCACACCTCCCGCGGTTGCACGGCACAAGCCTCTTGAACGGCCGGGACGCTTTCACATATCTCCGCCGTCTTGACGCCAACACCCGTGCAAAACCAACGAAGGTGCCCCCATGACCGAGGAACGGCTCAGTTTTCAAGCCGAGGTCAGCCGTCTGCTCGACATCGTCGCCCACTCGCTCTACAGCGAGAAGGAAGTCTTCCTGCGCGAACTGGTCTCCAACGCGTCGGACGCCTGCGACCGCCTGCGCTACGCGGCGCTGACCCAGCCCGAACTCTCGGCCGATGATCCGAACCTCAAGGTCCGCCTGCTGGTCGACAAGGACGCGCGGACCCTGACGGTCGCCGACAACGGCATCGGCATGAACCGCGACGATCTGGTCGAGAATCTCGGCACCATCGCCCGTTCCGGCACCGCCGCCTTCATGAAGTCGCTCGAAGGTGCGGAGAAGGGCGACGGCAAGAAGGACGTCAACCTGATCGGCCAGTTCGGCGTCGGCTTCTATTCCGCCTTCATGGCCGCCGACAAGGTCACCGTGCTGACCCGCAAGGCCGGCGAGACCACCGGCTGGCGCTGGGAATCCGACGGCAAGGGCGAGTTCACCATCGCCGAGGCCACCGACCTGACGCGCGGCACGCAGATCGTCCTGCATCTGCGCGCCGGCGACGACGAGTATCTCGACGAGGCCCGGCTCGGCGGCATCGTCCGCAAATACTCCGACCACATCGCCATCCCGATCCTGTTCGGCGAGGGTGAGGACGCCAAGGCGCTGAACAGCGCGTCGGCGCTGTGGACCCGGTCGAAGTCGGAGATCACCACCGACCAGTACAAGGAATTCTATCACCATGTCGGCCACGCCTTCGACGATCCGTGGCTGACCCTGCACTGGCGGGCCGAAGGGGCGCTGGAATACACCAACCTGCTCTATGTGCCCTCGACCAAGCCCTTCGACCTGTTCGACCCCAAGCGCGCCCACCGGGTGAAGCTGTACGTCAAGCGCGTCTTCATCACCGACGCGGCGGAAGGGCTGATCCCGCCCTACCTGCGCTTCCTGCGCGGCGTGGTCGACAGCGAGGATCTGCCGCTGAACATCAGCCGCGAGATGCTGCAGCACAACCCGATGCTGGCAAAGATCAAGGCCGGCATCACCCGCCGCGTGCTGTCCGAACTGTCCAAGAAGGCCAAGGACACGGAAAACGCGGCCGAATATGACAGCTTCTGGGAAAACTTCGGCGCGGTGCTGAAGGAAGGCCTCTACGAGGACTACGAGCACCGGGACGAGCTTTTGAAGCTGCTGCGCTTCCGCACCACCGCCGGCGATGAGCTGGTGTCGCTGGAGCAGTATGTCGCCCGCATGAAGGAGGGCCAGGACGCCATCTACACCATCAGCGGCGACGACATCGACACCCTGCTGCGCAGCCCGCAGCTGGAAGGCTTCAAGGCCAAGGGCGTCGAGGTTCTGCTGCTGACCGACCCGGTGGACGAGTTCTGGATGCCGTCGGTCGGCGTCTATGACGGCAAGCCGTTCAAGTCGGTGACCCGCGGTGGCGCCGATCTCGGCAAGATCAAGGGCGAGGAAACCGAGAAGCCGGAGGAGAAGGCGCCGGAGGGCGAACTGACCGATCTCTTGGCCCTGCTGAAGCTGACCCTGTCCGACGCGGTGAAGGACGTCCGCAAGTCCGAACGCCTGACCGACAGCGCCGTCTGTCTGGTGGCCGACGACAACGACATGGACATGCATCTGGAGCGCCTGCTGAAGCAGCACAAGCAGCTGAACGGCGAAGTCGGCAAGCGCATCCTGGAGATCAATCCGTCGCACGCCCTGATCAAGCGTCTGGCCGAACGGGCCAAGGGCAACGGCGCCACCGACGCGCTGGAGGATGCGGCCTGGCTTCTGCTCGATCAGGCCCGCATCGTCGAGGGCGAGCCCCTGCCCGATCCCGCCGCCTTCGCCCGCCGCCTGGCGAGCGCGATGGAGAAGGGGCTGGCGTAAGGATCGCCGCACCGCAATGGACCGCCCTCCCCCAGCACGGTAGGGGGCGGTCCGGGAGAAAGGCTTCCCCGGTCTACCCCCGCCCCACCCGATGGGGCGGGAAGACCAGCGACATGGTGGTACCCTCGTCCCGGCGGCTGACGACGTCCAAACGGCCGCCATGCAGTTCGATCAGCCGCTTGGTCAGCGGCAGCCCCAGCCCGGTGCCGACCTGGGCGCGGGCCAGTGCGCTGTCCACCTGCCCCCAGGGTTCCAGCGCCTTGGCCAGTTCCTCCCCGGTCATGCCGATGCCGGTGTCGTGCACCGACAGCCAGAGCGCACCGTCCGCCGCCACATGGCCGCGCAGCGTCACGATTCCCTCGGCAGGCGTGAACTTCACCGCGTTGGACAGCAGGTTCAGCAGCATCTGGCGCAGCTTGCGCTCGTCCGCCCGCAGCGGCGGCAGGTCCAGCGGCACCGCGGTGGCGATGCTGACGCCATGGCGCGCCGCCCGTTCGGTCAGCAGCCGCGCCGTGCCGATCGCCACCCGCACCACATCCACCGTGCCGTCCACCAGCTCCAGCCGGTCGGCGTCGGCCTTCGACAGGTCGAGCAGGTCGTTGATCAGCTCCAACAGGTGCCGGCCGCTCTCGGCGATGTCGCGGGAATATTCGCGATAGAGCGGGATGGCGTGCGGCCCCAGCACCTCCTGCTCCAGCAGTTCGGCGAAACCCATCATCGCGGTCAGCGGCGTACGGATCTCATGGCTCATGTTGGCGAGGAAGGCGGTCTTGGCCCGGATCGCCTGCTCGGCCTGCCGGCGCGCCTCGTCCAGTTGCCGGGCGCGCAGCTCCGTCTGTTCGGCCGAGCGCGCCATCAGCCCGGTCACCGTGCCGACGCCGAGATAGCGGCCCTGCTCCACCACCAGGAAGCCGGTCACCAGCGCCGCCGGCTTCAGCCGCGCCAGCCGCCGCCCGATCTCCGCCAGCGGAGTCGCCCCGTCGACCAGCAGCGGCTGCGGGTCCATCACCTCGGCGACCGTCGGCGCGCCGGTGGCTTCACCGCCACCGTCCGGCAGCAGCCGGCCACGCTCAAGCAATCCGGCGACCTGGCCGTCACCATCGACCACCGGCAGGGCGGCAAGCTCGGGCTGGCGCCGGAAACGGGCCAGGGCGAGGGCGCAGTCCTGCGACGGGGCCAGCGGCGGAACCGGGACGGCCAGCCCGGCGGCGGTGAAGGCGGGTTCGTCCATATGCGGCTCCGCCGTGAACGAAGGGGCGGAAGGCGGGAAATCGAACGGCGTCATTGCGGCCTCCCTCCTTCCTGTCGGGCGTTGTCGGGTCCGGTCGGGTAATGTCGGAAAAGAGCACCTTACTGGATCGAACGGCGTTCCTTACGAAAAACCTAGCAGCGGATTATGAGCAATTGGTTTCTGCCCCACCCCATCAGCCCGCCGCACAATAGTCTGAAAGTATTATGGCCTTGGCGGGTACCGCCCCCTCCACTCGGCCGTCCGGCGGGAATGCGGGTGTTTGAGAATGCCTCCGAAACACAGTATGATGGTCGGGTATTCGGAATGCCGCGAACGGCCGGCCGGGGTGGACTGAACGATCAGCTCCGTTGCCGGCTCTTGCCGCTGGCGTTCCGGGCATCAGGGAGACCAGAGGGGCGAACCGCCGCCCGTCGAACGAAGACAGGAATACAGGGGATGTCCATGCCCTCGCGCCTCGAAGAACTGTGCGTGAAGAAGGGATTGAAGATGACCGACCAGCGCCGCGTGATCTCGCGCGTGCTGTCGGAGGCGACGGACCACCCCGATGTGGAGGAGGTGCACCGCCGCGCATCCGCCATCGACCCGCGCATTTCCATCGCCACGGTTTACCGGACGATGCGGCTGTTTGAAGAGGCGCATGTCATCGACCGGCTCGATTTCGGTGACGGCCGCGCACGCTATGAAGAAACAAGAACCGATCACCATCACCATCTGATCGATGTCGATTCGGGTGAAGTCATCGAGTTCACCAACGATGAAATGGAACGGCTGAAGGAAAGCATAGCCCGCGAATTGGGCTATGACCTGATCGGCCATCGGTTGGAACTGTACGGTGTCCCGCGCAAACGCCGTGCCGACAAAACTGAGTCTTGACTATACAGCGAACTCATTTGTGATGCGCACAAGGGGTGGCGGCTGACCCCATACCCACCCGGAATCGCCACGCGCTGGACGGGTGGGTCAGGCGGCAATCGCTTGCGTGGTGCATCGGGTGCCGGTCTGGACCTTGCCGGCCGCCAGCCCAAGGTTAGGCGAGGAGCAAACCTCACTGACCGGAACCGGCCGCACCATGGATGACCGTCCCGACAACCGCCAAGGCCAGCCCCCCCACGCCCGGCCCGAAAGCCCGCCCAGCACGGCCGGGCCGGCCTCCCAGACCAATGCCGTCCCAACCATCGACCCCGTGCTGGAGCGGCTGGACCGCCTGTCGGATCTGCTGATGCGCCGCATCGACCGGCTGGAAGAGCGGGTGCGCAGCCTGGAGCAGGACAATGGCGAGATCATCAATCTGCTGATCGCCGTCAAGGCCGGGCTTGAGGAAGCGTCAGGCGACCTGATCGCCCAGCTGGAGGAAGCCGACGACGGCGCCGGGCGGGATGACGGCACCGACGACGGCTCCGAAGACGGACCGCTGTTCGAGGTGCCCTGCGGCCCGAACATGCTGCATTGACCCGGACGCCCTATCCGGATCCGCATCGGGCCAAGTCTTCATCGGGTAGACCTGAAAACCCTTGCCCGCCGCACCGTGGCGGCCGGATAACTGCGGTCATGCAAACGACGTCATCCCCGCCGCATGGCCTGGAGCCCGGGACCGGCTTGAACGTGCCTTCGCCGCTGCCGGTGGCCCCGGTCGATTCGCCGATCCCCGGACAGCCGATCTCCGGACAGCCGATCTCGGGTCCGGCCGGAGTCGCCTTCTTCGACTTCGACGGAACGCTGATCCATGGCGACAGCCTGCCGATGTTCGTCGGCGAGGTGATCGGCCGGCGCCGCGCCGCCCTGGCGCTGGCCGACGCCATCCGCTCGGCCCTGCACCGCCATGTCCGCGGCCGCGGGCCGGGCTGCGACTTTCCGGGATCGGTCAAGGCGATCTACCTGAAGCGCACGCTGCGCGGGCTGCCGGTGGCCGACGCGCTTGCCGCGGCGGAACGCATGGTGCCGCGCGTGCGCTGGCACCAGCCGATGCTGGAGGTGCTGAAGGACCACCGCCGCCAGGGCCGCCGCGTGGTGGTCGCGACCGGCGCGCTCGACCTCTACATGCCGGCATTGCTGCGCGGGCTGGAGGTCGACGACCTGCTGGCGACCGGCATGGAGGTGGTGGACGGCAGGCTGACCGGCCGGCTCAGCACCGCCAACTGCGTGCGGCTGGACAAGGCGGAACGGGTGACCGGCTGGATCGCCGGCCATGGTCCGGTCGCCGCCACCTGGGGCTACGGCAACCATCCCAGCGACCTGCCGATGCTGGCCCTGATGCACAAGGGCGAAGTGGTCCGTATTCGACGAAGGTCGAACCGCAGGTAGCAGCCGTTTACAACCCGCCCGCCCGCCCGCATACTCGAACCGTCCATAACAAAAACATGATGGACGGAGGGGGAACGTGGCTTTCAGCATCGATGCCGACATCCGGATGCCGGGCTATGGCGGGCGCCGGGCGGTGGTTGCCGATGCCGACCGCATCCAGCGCGAGGCGCTGGCCGGACATCTGTCCGGTCGCGGTTTTCAGGTTTCGCAGACCGATGACGCGCTGGAGGCGCTGACCATCATCGGTGCGGAGGCGCCGGTGGTGGCGTTGCTGCCGCTGGACCATGAGGGCGACGACGGCGACCGGGCCGCGGCGCTGGCGGCGATGCTCTATCCGCAGACGCGCATCCTGATGACCGGCCCGCGCATGCCGAACCTGCCCTTCCCCATCCTGCCCCGCCCGGTCGACCTGACGGCGCTGGACCGCTGGCTGGACGAGGCGACCGTTTAAACGACGGCAACGCGCTCCAGCTTCTGCGGGTTGGCGATCTGGTACACCCGGACGATCCTTCCATCCACGATGTCGAAGGCCAGAACGCTGCGGAAAGACCCGCCCAGTTCGGCGAGCAGCCCCGGCCCGCCATTCACCCGCACCGGGGTGAAAGCGAAGCTGACACCACGCTTGCGCTGGACGCCCACCAGGAAACGGGCGATGCGGTCGGCGCCGAACAGCGGGTTGACCGCCGTCCGCACCATCCCGCCGCCATCGCTCAGCCACTGGGCATCGTCGGACAGCAGGACGACGATGGCGGCATAATCGCGCCGCACGCTGGCCTCGGCGAAGGCATTGGCGAGACGCCTTCCGGCATCCACGGAATTGGCGGGTTGCCCCCAGGCGGCCGGCTCGGCCAGCCTGGCGCGGGCCCGCCGCATGATCTGGCGGCAGGCATCGACCGACTTGCCGAGCATCCCGGCGATCTCCGCATAGTCCAGGTCCATCGCCTCGCGCAGGACGAAGACCGCCCGCTGGTCCGGCGCGAGCCGTTCCAGCAGCAGAAGCATCGCCAGCGACACCGACTCGGGCTCAGCCTCATCCTCAGGCTCCGGGTCCCAATCCGCGACCTCCGGTTCGGGAAGCCACAGCCCGTAATAGCGTTCCCGGGTCGCCCGGGCGGAGCGCAGCCGGTCGAGCGCCAGCCGGGTCACCAGGGTGGTTAGGTAGGCGGGGGCCGACCCGACGCTGCCGGACGCCACCGCCGACCAGCGCAGCCAGGCGTCCTGCACCGTGTCCTCCGCCTCCGCCACCGAGCCGAGCAGACGATAGGCCAAAGCGCGCAGCCGCGCCCGCTCGCCGGCGAAGGCGGCGAGCGCGGTGCCGGGGCCGGCCAGCGCCGTCACGCCGCCATCCCGACGGCGGTGCCCTCGACATGCTGGGCGATGCCGACGCGGTTCCAGGCGTTGATCTGCGCCACCACCACCGTCAGATGGGCGATCTGCTCGGCACTGAAATGGCGCTGCAACTCCTGATGGGCGGCATCAATATCATGATGCCGGTTGCGGGTCAGCGCCTCGGCCCAGGCGAAGGCGGCGCGCTCGTCCGGCAGGAACAGGTCCGACCGCTGCCACTCCGCCACGGCGGCGATACGCTGGTCCGACTGGCCGTCGTGGCGGGCTTCCTTGGTATGCAGGTCGATGCAATAGGCGCAGCCGTTGATCTGCGACACGCGCAGGTCGATCAGGTGGATCAGCCCGGTCGGCAGACCGCTGCCGCGAATCGCCTTGGTGAGGGCGAGCATCGGCGCGTAGAGGGACGGAGCGTCGGCGGCGACGGTGAAACGGAAAGCCATGGTGGTCATCCTCGTCTGGAGTGTCATCGCCCCCATGACGGGACAGCGCAGTCCGGCGTGACGCATGGCTGCCATGCACCCGCTCCAAACCCCGGCCGTCAGGCGTCGCCGAGCAGCCCGACCGCCTCGCGCAGGATGGCGATCTTGACGGCGAACCGCCCCTCCGGATCGCTCTCGCCGATCAGCTGGATCATGATGCCGAGGGCATGGGCGACGCGCGGCGCCATCCCCGGCCGTTCCCGCACGCGGGTGGCAAGCCCGGCCAGCGCCGGCCGGTAGGGGCGCCCCTCGAACCCATCCGTGGCGATCGACTCGAACCGGTTGGCAAGGTCGAGGATCTCGCGATTGTCACTCATGCCCGTTCCAGCAGTGTCAGACGAACAGATATCAGACGAACAGCATGGCGCCGCCGCCGGGCGCCTCATTCAGGAAGGTGACGACGCCGCCGGTGGCGACCGGCACGTCGGGCCGCAGCGAGACGCCCGGCGGCAGCCCCAGCGCCCGCAGCCCCATCTCGCAGGCCATCACCGTGACGCCCATGGCGACGCAGGCCTCCAACAGCTCCTCGAAGGTGGCAAGGCCGTGGGTGGCGAAATAGCGGTCGCGCGCCACCGGCGTGCTGCCGTCGTCGGCCGGATCCAGATCGTGCCAGCCGAGCACGCCCGGCTCCGTCTCGTGCACCAGGGCGCGCAGCGCGCGGCCGGTGAAGAACAACGTGACCCTGCGGTTGGTCGCCGCCGCGGCGCTGGCCATCACCAGCGCGTAATGGACGCGGTCGAAACCGCCGGCGAACAGCACGATCGACAGGGCCGTCGTGCCGCCGGCTCCGGTCGCAGGCATCATCACAGGCATCTTTTCAGGCATGGTCTCAGGCAGGGCAGTGGACATGATGGCCGCCTCCCGTCAGTGCCGCAGCGCCCGTCAGTGGGCGGACAGGTCGTGGATCGTCCGATGATCGCCGCAAAGCGCGCAGTCGGGATCCCGCTTGATGGCGATGCGCTGATAGGACGCATAGAGCGTGTCCATCATCAGCAGGCTGCCCGACAGGCTCTCGCCCAGCCCCAGCAGTTCCTTCAGCACCTCCGTCGCCTGCAGCGAGCCGACGAATCCGGCCAGCGCCCCCAGAACCCCGCCTTCCGAACAGGACGGCACGGTGCCGCGTGGCGGCGGTTCGGAGAACAGGCAGCGATAGCAGGGGTGCGGCGCCCCCAGATGCGCCTTGAAGGTGCTCAGCTGCCCGTCGAAGCGCAGGATCGCCGCAGACACCAGTGTCTTGCCGGCCAGGAAGCAGGCGTCGTTCAGCAGGAAGCGCGTGGCGAAATTGTCCGACCCGTCGGCGACGAGATCATAGCCGGCGATCAGCTCCATCGCGTTGTCGCGGTTGATCCGCGTCCGGTGCGTCTGGACCCGGACATCGGGATTCAGCGCGTGGATGCGGGCGGCGGCACTGTCCACCTTCGGATGGCCGAGTGTCGATTCGTCGTGGATGACCTGCCGTTGCAGGTTCGACAGATCGACGGTGTCGTCGTCGACGATGCCGATGGTGCCGACACCGGCCGCCGCCAGATAGAGCAGCAGGGGCGCGCCGAGGCCGCCGGCGCCGACGACCAGCACCTTGGATTGCAGCAGCTTTTCCTGGCCGATGCCGCCGACTTCCGGCAGCACGATGTGGCGGGAATAGCGGTGAAGCTGGGTATCCGTGAAGTCCATGGCCGGCAGCATAGCGCAAGGATCGGCCGTTGCGACAACATTCGACGCTGCGTTTTCCGCAAGCCGGCTGCGCCGCCGGCAGTGCGGAACCGGCTCAGACCTTGGTCGATGTGGTGGTCGGCTTCGCTTCCGAGGCCCACTGTTGCAGGCGGGCCTGCCGTTCGCGCAGCGTTTTCTGGATGGCACTTTCCTGATTGGTGCCGCTTTCCGTCAAGGTCGGGTTGCGCGGCACAAGGCTCAGCTGGAAATCGGTGGGCGTTTTCAGATCCGACGGCGGCACCACCACCATCGTGTATTGGCCGGGATCCAGCTTGTAGGTCGGCTTCTGCAGGAAGGTCTCCTGGGTGTCCGGTTTGCCCGAGTCGCTGGCCGCGACCACCTTGCCGTCCTTGTCCATCAACGCCCAGCGCGTGTTGGGCAGCGACAGGTTGGCGGTGAAGGTGCCGCCCTGAACGACGTTGAAGGTGTGTTTCTGAATGCCGGTGTCGCCGTTTCCCGGCGGCTGGGCGGTGCCCTTCAGCGACGCGCCGGCACCGGTCACCAGGATATTCTGGCGCTCGGTGACGTCCATCGAATAGTCGCGCACGCCCGCCGCGCGGTTGGCCTGGGAAAAGGTCGCCGTATAGGTGCCGGGGCCCAGCCGCGCACTGGCGTCCGCCGTCGATTCGTTCGACCGCAGGGTGGTAACCACCTCGTTGCGGTCGTTGCGGATTTCGACGTTGGTGTAGCTGTTGTTGATCTTGAAATTGAATTCGCCGGACTTGCTGACCGTGAAGGTCTGGGTATCGGCGTTGGCGCCATCGGCACCGATGCCCGTCGTCTTCCCCTTGAACTGGGAGAAGGCGCTGCTCGACAGGTTCGGGACATAGGTGGCGGCGGCAACATCCGACATATCGGTCACTCCCCGGCGGCGGCGCGGACGGAAACTGCGGCGCGATCGACGGAAAGATTAGCCGAAACGGCGATTTTCGTCAAATTTCGGCCCGGAATTTCGCCGATAGGCTGCGGGTGGGGGCGCAAGGATCGCCCCCAACCGCCCCTATCGGCGTTGATCCCCGCTTACTCCAGACCTTCGAACAGGGCGGTCGAGAGGTAGCGTTCGGCGAAGGACGGCAGGATCACGACGATCTGCTTGCCGGCATTCTCCGGACGGGCGCCAACCTCCAGCGCGGCGGCCAGCGCCGCGCCCGACGAGATGCCGACCGGCACGCCTTCCAGACGGGCGACGGCGCGGGCGGTCTCGAAGGCGCGCTGGTTGGAGATGCGCACCACCTCGTCGATCAGCTCCTTCTTCAGGATGTCAGGGACGAAGCCCGCGCCGATGCCCTGGATCTTGTGCGGGCCGGGCATGCCGCCGGACAGGACGGGGCTGTCCTCCGGCTCGACCGCCACCGCCTTGAAGGAGGGCTTGCGCCCCTTGAGGACTTCGGCGGTGCCGGTCAGCGTGCCGCCGGTGCCCACGCCGGAGATCAGGAAATCGACCTGACCGTCGGTGTCCTTCCAGATTTCCTCCGCCGTGGTGGCGCGATGGACGGCCGGGTTGGCGGTGTTCTTGAACTGCTGGAGCAGATAGGCGTTCGGGTCGGCGGCCAGGATCTCCTCCGCCTTGCGGATGGCGCCCTTCATGCCTTCCGCCGCCGGTGTCAGCACCAGCTCGGCGCCCAGCAGCTTCAGCATCTTGCGCCGTTCCACCGACATGCTTTCCGGCATGGTCAGGATCAGCTTGTAGCCCTTGGCGGCGGCGACGAAGGCCAGCGCGATGCCGGTGTTGCCGGAGGTGGGCTCGACCAGCGTCGTGCGGCCGGGGGCGATGGTGCCGGCGGCCTCGGCGGCCTCGATCATGGCGCGGCCGATGCGGTCCTTGACGCTGGCCAGCGGGTTGAAGAACTCCAGCTTGCCGATGATCTGGGCCTTCACCCCCGCCTCTGCGGCCAGACGGTCGAGCCGCACCAGCGGCGTGGCGCCGATCGTGTCGAGGATGCTGTCGTAGATCTTGCCGCGGAACTCCGGTGCAGCCATGATTCCACCTCTGAAATTTGTGTTATATGTGATTTCAACACCCCAGGCGGAGCATTATCCAGCACAGGGTGCCTGTCAAACGGGAAGTGGTGCCGCCAAGCCTCTTCCGTCAGATGGTGAAGTCGATGCGGTCCTCGGTCTCGCTCTCCACCCCGGCACGGCGCGCGCGCATGCACAGATCCTCGATGGTGATGGTGTCGAGCTTGGCCATGCACTCTTCCTGCAGCTCGCCCCACAGCGGGCGCACCACCTGATGGCCCAGCACGGAACCGGCCGGCTCCTCGATCGGGTCGGTGGCGGTCTCCATGGCGCGGACCACCTTCACGATCTCGCCCAGCGTGATCCGCCGCCGCTCGCGCGCCAGCCGGTAGCCGCCGCGAGGTCCGCGCACCCCGGCCAGCACGCCTTCGCGCACCAGCTGTTGCAGCACCTGTTCCAGATAGCGCTTCGGGATGCCTTGGCGGCGGGTGATCTCGCCCGACTGCACCGGCTCGGTGCCCGCGTTGTAGGCGATGTCGAGGACCGCCTCGATGGCGAACATCAGCTTTTTGGAGATGCGGAGCATCACGAACGACTCCCGGTATTCTGACCGTGGGTGGCCGACGGTGGAACCACCATCCTCTCCCCCACTTCCGCCTGTTGGTTAAGAACCGTTTTACACCGCGGATGCGGTAATTCTCAACAGGATTTGTCGCAGACAGACTCGGGAAAATGCGCCACCTCTTCCGTTCGGGTTGCGGTCACCCCACCCCATCACCCAGCTGGGGTCCAGGCCACCTCCCCCAGATCCCGGACCAGATTTTCCTCGCGGAAAGCGAAGCGCTTCAGATGCTCGATCACCACCTCCTGCAGGCGCTCCATCGGTCCGTCGCCGTCCATCTCCAGGGTCAGGGTCAGCCCGCCGTCGTCGGCCGCCATGCGGCAGCGGCGGTCGGCGGCGAAGGGGACGAGGCCCTGGGTCTCGTCATGGACGACCTCGAACTTGTGCGCCCAGTGCTTGCACAGCTGGGTCATGTAGCGGCGTCCGTTCGGGGTGGCGATGCGTGCGGTCGTTGCGGCCATGTCTTCGTCTCCTGTCCGCTCAGATGCGTTCGATGCGGCGGGCGGCGTCATCGATGATCTCGGCGATTGCCTGGGTCTGTTCCGTCGTCAGGTCGCCACGCGACAACCGCAGCCGCAGGGCCAGCTTGAAGTTCTCGATGGCGCGGTGGATCTGCGGCGACGACTCGCGCTGCTGCCGGGCCCGCGCATGGGCGATGCGCTCGCGCACCGCGGCAACCGCCGGTTCCGCCGCTTTCAGCGCCTCCGAACCCTCCGGCGTGATCTCGTAGAGCTTCTTGTTGCCCTCGGTGGCGCCGACGCGGATGTGCCCCTGCTCTTCCAGCAGGGTCAGGGTCGGATAGACGACGCCGGGGCTGGGGCTGTAGGCGCCGCCGACCATCTCCTCGATCGTCTTGATCAGGTCATAGCCCGACCGCGGCTTCTCCGCGATCAGCCACAGCAGGACGAGGCGCAGGTCGCCATGGTCGAAGACCCGCCGCTCACCGCGGCCACCCCGACCGTGACCACCCCAACCATGGCCGCCCCAGCCCTCCCAGCCGCCGCGATGACCGTGGCGGCCGTGACGGCCACGCCCTTCCGGCGCTTCATCCTCGAAGTCCGGACGCGAGAAGCGGCGCCCGTGTTTGTGAAACAGATGCCGAAGCATGAAACCCTCTCTTGATGCAGTTTCGATATAACGAAAACTTAGATATATCGAAATACGCTCTCTGACAAGGGGGAAGCGGGCGACCGGACGCGCGTCGGGCATCGGCGCCACGGACAAATCATGTCCGTCCGCAAATCACTGTCGCCTGTCCGGCCGAAGGGGCTATAACCGACGCCCCGGCTTTGCTTTCGCGCGTGTGTGCCCTGATGTCCCTTCGGATCGAGACCTTTTCAAACGTCACCGGCGGCTCCAGCTTCTTCAAGGCGGTGGGCCACCCGCTGGCGGCCCCCAAGGCGGCGATCCTGATCGCGCGGCTGGCCTCCTTCGGCCCGGTGGCGGTCTATGACCCGCTGGGCCTGCTGTCCGGGCTGGCGGAGTTCTACGACCTGTCGTCGATCGACATCTGCGGCATCTATGTCCAGGACGTGGAACAGGTCGGCCGGGAGGTGTTCGGCCATGCCGCCCGTCCGGTCACCGAGCTGCCGTCCAGCGGCGCCCGCACCGTCTTCGTGGTCGCCTTCGATTCGCAGCGGCTGGAAGGCCACATCGCCCATCTGATCCCGAAGCAGGCCGGTGTCGTCTCGCTGGACGCCATGCGCGTGCCGGAAGACATGCTGAACGATCCGGGCCATTACCTGTCGAAGTTCAACTGGGCGACCAACTTCGCCTGGTTCCGCGACGGCGACGGCCACCACACCCGCGTGGTGTCGGCCAACTACTGGCCGCGCTACGGCGCCAAGGGCACCCGGCTGTGGGCCTGCCTGTTCGATGGCGAGGGCCGCCCGATCGCCGACTGGACGGAGCCGATGCCGCCGACCGACGGCACCGTGGTGATCGACAGCCGGCTGGTGCGCGAGCGCTTCAACCTGTCGCCCTTCTGCGGGTCGCTGTTCCTGCACGTCATCGGCGCCGCCGGGCATGACGTGGTGAAATACGCGCTCGACACCTATGGCGACGACGACACCGTGCTGTCCTGCACCCATGACGCCAACGCCTGGCCGGCCGACCTCTATGCCGGCCTCCCCGCCCGCGCGAGGGCGAGCGCGTGTCGTTGTGGATCCAGAACAGTCACCCGACCCCGATCCCGGCCGGCGCCGTCGGCCTGAACCTGATGGGGTCGCCGGACATCCGCACGCTCGACCAGGTGGTCCCGGCCTTCGCCACCATCGAGCTGGACGTCGCCAGCCTGTTCCCCGAGGCGCGTTGGCCCCAGCAGTTCGAGGTGCAGGCCGGCAAGCATTTCGTCCGCCCGCGCTACGAGATCCTCGCCGCCGACGGCCGCCGCCGCATGGCCCACGCCAATGTCGAGCGCACCGACCTGAAGCCGGACCCCAGGCTGCCGCTGCTGACCGGCGGGGCGGTGGACAAGGGCGTGGTGGGCAAGGGCCACATCCTGCCGGCGCCGCTGCTGCCGATGGGCCGCTGGCGCACCACCCTGCTGCCGACGCCGATGAGCACGGCGCAGACCGAGCTTCCGGTGAAGGCGGTGGTCTACGACCGCAACGGCGCCGCCGTGGCCGAGCACCGCTTCGGCAACCTCAAGCGCTCCGACAGCGTGGCGCTGGACGTCACCGGGCTGGTTGCCGACAAGAGCGTTGCGGACGGCTGGGGCCATGTCGAGCTGGTCTATGATTTCGAATCCGGAACGATTGCCGATGGCTGGCTGCACGCGCTGGTCCGTTACGAAGACATAACGACCGGCCACGTGGCGGAGACCAGCTTCGGCAGCCACATGTTCAACATGGCGATGGTCTACCGCGACGAACCGCAGAGCTACCATGGCCGCCCGCCCGGCCTGTCGACCCGCCTGTTCCTGCGGCTGGGCACCGACCCGTGGGACACGCTCTGCCACCTCGTCTACCCTGCCTCGACCCAGTGGCATGCCACCTCCGACACCAGCCTCGTGCTGGTGCGGCGCGACGGCGTCGAAGTGGCGCGCAAGCGGCTGGCGATCCCCTGCGGCGGCTCACGCTTCTGGCGCTATCACGAGATGTTTACGGAAGCGGAACGTCTGGCGGCGGGCGACCACGCCTATGTGCTGATCCGTGACACCAGCTGCCGCCTGTTCGGCTACCATGGCTGCCTTGCGGCCGGTGACAGCGCCTTCAGCCTCGACCATATGTTCGGTTTCTAGAACCGTTCCAACACGCACACCGTCCTTCGCCGATACACTGCGGGATCAGACCCATGGCCACCACGCACCACACCAAGGTCCTCATCATCGGCGCCGGCCCGGCCGGCTACACCGCCGCCATCTATGCCGCGCGCGCCAATCTGGAGCCGTTGATGGTCCAGGGCATGCAGCCGGGCGGCCAGCTGATGATCACCACCGATGTGGAGAATTTCCCCGGCTTCGCCGATCCGATCCAGGGCCCCTGGCTGATGGAGCAGATGCAGAAGCAGGCGGAGCATGTCGGCACGAAGATGGTGTTCGACCTGATCACCGACGTCGACTTCACCAAGCGCCCCTTCGTCTGCAAGGGCGACAGCGGTGACACCTACACCGCCGACAGCGTCATCATCGCCACGGGCGCCCAGGCGCGCTGGCTCGGCATCTCGACCGAGGAAATCTATCGCGGCTTCGGCGTGTCGGCCTGCGCCACCTGCGACGGCTTCTTCTTCCGTGGCAAGGAGGTGGCGGTCGTCGGCGGCGGCAACTCCGCGGTCGAGGAGGCACTGTACCTGACCAACCACGCGTCCAAGGTCACGGTCATCCACCGCCGCGACAGCTTCCGCGCCGAACGCATCATGCAGGACCGCCTGTTCCGCCACCCGAAGATCGAGGTGGTGTGGGACAGCACGGTCGAGGAGATCGTCGGCGAGGGCGACGGAACCACGGGCAACCCGCGCGCCGTCACCGGCGTCCGCGTCAAGAACGTCAAGTCGGGCGACGAGCGCGTGATCCCGGTGGCGGGCGTCTTCGTCGCCATCGGCCATGTGCCGGCGACCGGCATCTTCCAGGGCAAGGTGGAGATGGACGAATCGGGCTACATCGTCACGGTGCCCGATTCGACCGCCACCAACATCCCCGGCGTCTTCGCCGCCGGCGACGTGAAGGACAAGGTGTACCGCCAGGCGGTCACCGCCGCCGGCATGGGCTGCATGGCCGCCCTGGAGGCCGAACGCTGGCTCGCCCACCACGAGCCGGCCGCCGGCGCCCATGGCGATCCCAGCCCGGCGGGGACTTGGTGAGCCGAGGGGGCACCCGCGGCAATCGCCTCTGCATATAGCCATATGTGCTTGACGGCGCTTGCACAAAGCGCCGAGTCTGGCTCCCTTGCGTATCCAATCGCGAGGGAGTCCTCTTGCCTACGCTGAAACGCGGCCTGACCCTGCTGGTCACGGTGGCCGCCACCCTGCTGGGCCTGCTGCTGGTCACGTTCCTGATCGGCCGCGTCGTGCCGATCGATCCGGTGCTGTCGGCGCTCGGCGACCGGGCCAGCGCCGAAAGCTATGCGCATATGCGCACCCAGCTCGGCCTCGACCAGCCGCTGTGGCAGCAGTTCCTGCGCTATGTCGGCGACGTGCTGCAAGGCGACCTCGGCACCTCGGTACTGACCTCCCGCCCGGTGCTGGAGGATGTGCTGCGCGTCTTCCCGGCGACGCTGGAACTGGCGACGGTCGCCGCCATCGTCGGTGCTGTGCTGGGCATCCCCGCCGGGGTGTTCGCCGCCACCAACCGCGGGCGCTGGCCAGACCACACCATCCGCCTGCTCGGTCTGTTCGGCCATTCGGTGCCGATCTTCTGGCTCGGGCTGATGGCGCTGCTGCTGTTCTACGCCCGGCTGGACTGGGCGCCGGGACCGGGGCGCGTCGACGTCTTCTATGAGGGGATGGTCGATCCGGTGACCGGCCTCGTCACGGTGGACGCCCTGCTGGCCGGCGAAACCGACATATTCTGGAACGCGCTGCATCATCTGGTGCTGCCCTCGGCGATCCTCGGTCTCTATTGCGTCGCCTACATCGCGCGGATGACGCGCGGCTTCATGCTGGACCAGCTGCGCCAGGAATACATCACCACCGCCCGGGTCAAGGGCCTGTCGGAGACCCGCGTCGTTTGGGGCCATGCCCTGCGCAACATCACGGTGCCACTGATCACCGTCATCGCCCTGTCCTATGCCAGCCTGCTGGAGGGGTCGGTGCTGACCGAGACGGTGTTCGCCTGGCCCGGTCTCGGCCTCTACATCACCAATTCGCTGCTCAGCGCCGACATGAACGCGGTGCTGGGCGGGACGCTGGTGGTCGGCGCGGTCTTCATCGCGCTGAACCTGCTGTCCGACCTGCTCTACCGCCTTCTGGATCCCCGGGCCCGATGACCGCGCGCACTGCCCCCCCATCCGCCGGCTGGCGGGACTGGCTGACCACCGACACTCCGCAGTCCCGCGCCCAGGCCCGGCTGGGCCGCGCCTGGGCCGGCTGGACCGCCTTCCGCCGCAACCGGCTGGCCGTCGCCGGGCTGCTGATCGTGCTGGCCCTGATCGTCGTCGCCGCACTCGCCCCGCTGCTGGCGCCCCACCATCCCTATGCCCAGGATCTGAGCGCCCGGCTGCTGCCGCCCGGTCCCGGCCACTGGCTGGGCACCGACTCCTTCGGCCGCGACATCCTGTCCCGCCTGATCCATGGCGCGCGGCTGACACTGATGATCGTCGGGCTGGTGGCGGCGACGGCGCCGCTGGCCGGTTTGGTGATCGGCACGGCCGCCGGCTATTTCGGCGGCTGGGTCGACACGGTGCTGATGCGCATCACCGACATCGCACTCGCCTTCCCCAAGCTGATCCTGGCGCTCGCCTTCGTCGCCGCACTCGGCCCCGGCATCGAGAATGCGGTGATCGCCATCGCCATCACCTCCTGGCCGCCCTATGCCCGCATCGCGCGGGCGGAGACGCTGACCGTCCGCCGCGCCGACTTCATCAGCGCCGCCCGGCTGCAAGGAGCGTCCAGCCTGCGCATCATCCTCGGCCACATCATGCCGCTGTGCGTCGCCTCGCTGATCGTGCGGACGACGCTGGACATGGCCGGCGTGATCCTGACCGCCGCCGGTCTCGGCTTCCTCGGCCTCGGCGCCCAGCCGCCGCTGCCGGAATGGGGGGCGATGATCGCCAGCGGCCGGCAATATGTGCTGGAGCAATGGTGGGTCGCCGCCATGCCCGGCCTTGCCATCTTCATCGTCAGCCTGGGCTTCAACCTGCTGGGCGACGGTCTGCGCGACGTGCTGGACCCGAAGGGGGACTGAGCCATGGCCGATAAAATGACGGCGGACGACACCCCCCTGCTGGACGTCTCCAACCTGCGCGTCGCCTTCCCGACCCGCACCGGCATGACCGAGGCGGTGCGCGGCGTCGCCTTCACGCTCGGGCGGGAAAAGCTGGGCATCGTCGGCGAGTCGGGCTCCGGCAAGTCGATGACCGGCCGCTCCATCCTGCGCCTCGTCCCTTCGCCGGGCCGGGTCAGCGCCGACCGGCTGGCCTTCAACGGCGAGGATCTGCTGGCGGCATCGCCCAAACGCATGCGCGACATCCGCGGCCGCCGCATCGCCATGGTGATGCAGGACCCCAAATACTCGCTCAACCCGGTGATGACCGTCGGCCGCCAGATCGCCGAGGCCTACCGCGTCCACAGCAAGGCCGGCGCGGCAGAGGCCAGGCGCCGCGCGCTGGAGATGCTGGCCGCCGTGCGCATCCGCGACCCGGAGCGGGTCTATGACCGCTACCCGCACGAGGTGTCGGGCGGCATGGGCCAGCGCATCATGATCGCGATGATGCTGATCCCCGACCCCGACCTGCTGATCGCCGACGAGCCGACCTCGGCGCTCGACGTCACCGTGCAGATGCAGGTGCTGGCGATCCTCGACGACCTCTGTTCCCAGCGCGGCATGGGCATGATCTTCGTCAGCCACGACCTGAACCTCGTCGCCTCCTTCTGCGACCGCATCCTGATCATGTATGCCGGCCGGGTGGTGGAGAGCTGCCGCGCGTCGGACCTGCACGCGGCGCAGCACCCCTACACCCGCGGCCTGCTGGCCAGCCTGCCGCGGATCGACGAGCCGCCCGGCGACCTGCCGGTGCTGAGCCGCGATCCGGCCTGGTTGGAGGCGTAAAGGATGATGATCGACATCCAGGACCTGCGTGTCCGCTTCGGCCAGGGCGGCGACGCCGTCACCGCGGTGGACGGCGTCACCCTGTCGGTGCGCGAGGGAGAGAGCTTCGGCCTCGTCGGCGAATCGGGCTCCGGCAAATCGACGGTCCTGCGCGCCGTCAGCGGCCTGAACGACGACTGGACCGGTCGCATCGCCGTCGCCGGCACGGAGCAGGGACCGAAGAGGCAAAAGGGCTTCTACAAGCACTGCCAGATGGTGTTCCAGGACCCCTACGGCTCGCTGCACCCGCGCCACACGGTGGACCGCATCCTGGCGGAACCCATCGCCATCCACGGCCTGGGCGACGCCGACGGGCGCATCGACCGGGTGCTGCGCGATGTCGGGCTCGGCCCCGCCTTCCGGTTCCGCTACCCGCACCAGCTCTCCGGCGGCCAGCGCCAGCGCGTCGCCATCGCCCGCGCCCTGGTGCTGGAGCCGCGCGTCCTGCTGCTGGACGAGCCGACCTCGGCTCTCGACGTGTCGGTGCAGGCGGAGATCCTGAACCTGCTGCGCCGGTTGCGGGCGGAGCATGGCCTGACCCTGGTGCTGGTCACCCACAACCTCGCCGTCGTCGCCAATCTGTGCGACCGGCTGGCGGTGATGAACCGTGGCCGTCTGGTGGAGGAGATGAGCGTGGAGGAACTGCGCCGGGGTGCGGCGCGCGAGCCCTATACGTTGCAGCTTCTGCGCGCCAGCCAAGGCTACGACCGCGCCACGGCGGAGAGCTTCCGGGATTATGCGTGAGGGGGCGCCGTAGCAGCTCTCACGACAGCCGCACCACGCACAGCTTGTCCTCCGCCCCCTTGGCGGCGGCCTTGTGGTCGGCGATGGCGGCGTTGATGGCGTCGGGGGTCAGGCCATGGCTTCCAGAGGGGATCACCACCGCCACCCCGCTGGCCGCCAGCAGCGGGAAGCGCCGCACCGCCCCGTAACGGTCCTTCGCCAGGAAGCCACCGCTGACCCGCGTTTCCACGTCGTACAGGCTCTCGGCGTCGGAGCGGAACAGCGCCAACAGTTCGGTCAGCCGGGCCAGCACCTCGCTTTCCTCGCCGCCGCTGATGCCCAGGAAGAAATCGTCGCCGCCGATATGGCCAGCGAAGGCATCGGCGTCGATGACCGCCCCGGCGCTGCCGGTCCAGGCCTTCAGCCGCTCGCTGAACATCAGGATGGCGCGGTCACCTTGGCGAAAGCCAAAATTGTCGTTGAACGGCTTGAAGTTGTCGAAATCCAGATAGGCCAGCACATGGCCGCTGCCTGAGTCGGCCAGCGCCGCTTCGATGTGGCGCTGGATCGCCGCGTTGCCGGGCAACCGGGTCAGCGGATTCTGGTCGGTCGCCATCGCCAGATTGCGTTCATGCACCAGCCGCAGCAGGGCGCCGCTCGACAGCACGCCGGCATAGGCGCCGCCCTCGACGATGACGATCCCGTCGGCGGCCGACTCGGTGGAGAACGCCTCGATCACCCGGTCGAGCGGGGTGGAGATGTCGCAGACCGGCGAGCGGATGACCAGATCGTCCAGACCATTGCCCAGGCCGCGATTGCGCAGCAGCTCCCCGCCGAAGCGCGAATAGACGAAGCGCTTCAGGTCGCGTTCGCGGATCAGGCCGAGCGGCCGGTCATGCTGGTCGACGATCGGGGCGATGGCGGCGCTGCCGTCACGGCGGAAATAATCCAGCAGCTCGGTCTTGCGCGACTCGACCCGCAGCGGCGGCAGCCGCTCGATCACCTCCGACAGGCGGCGGTGCGATTCGCTGGGCTGGCGCCGGTCCTTGCGGTTGAGATCCTCGACCACCGGATAGCGGTTCGGTAAAGCGGTCAGATCGACGCGCGGCCGGGCAATCAGGAAGCCCTGGGCGAAATCGCAGCCGAGATCGCGGCAGGTGTAGAACTCGGTGACCGTCTCCACCCCCTCCGCCACGATCTGGATGCCCAGCGCATGGGCATGGCCGGCGAGCGCCGCCACCAGCGCCCGCTTGCGCGCATCCCCGTCGATGCCGGCGATGAAGAAGCGGTCGATCTTCACATAGTCCGGCCGCGCCTCGTACAGCGTGCGCAGGCCGGAATGACCGACGCCGAAATCGTCGATGGCGATGCCGGCCCCGCTCTGGCGGTAGCGGTCGACCGCCGCGTCCACCGCGACGCCGCTGGACACCGGCCGGCTTTCCGACAGCTCCAGCACGATGCCGCTGTTGCGCGACGCCGCCGGATCGCGGGCCATCCAGGGCGAGTCGGGCCGGCCGATCAGCCGGGCATCCAGGTTCAGGAACAGCTTCGCCTCGTTCCAGCCCGGCAAGGCGCGGTATGCCGCGACCGCCTTGGCGTGCAGCGCCGTCTCCACCGTCGCCAGCAGGCCGGCGGCCTCGGCGGCGTCCAGCAGCTCGCCCGCATTGGCGAAGCCGGTGCGCTCGAACCCGCGCAGCAGCGCCTCATAGCCATGGCAGCGGCCGGACCGCAATTGCACGATCGGTTGGAAGGCGTAGCGCAGGGCTCCCACCGCCGACGCCCAATCGAACACCGCGACATCGCCCTGACCGGAGCGGACAGCGGTCCAATTCGCGCCATAGGCCCCGGCGCGGTCGCTTTCCGGATTTCCGGTTCTGGCCCCGGCTTCTTTTGCCCCGGCTTCTATGGTGGTCAGCACAGTCATCGCTCGGTCCGCCAGCGCCGGTCGCGCATGGGATCGGCGTTCGTTTGTAACAGAGCTTGTTTGCGGTTTCATGACCGCCAGCCAAGTTGTTATGCCGTGGGCAAACCTGTAGGTCCCGAATCGAATCCTCGTATCGCCGCGTCCGCCTGCGCTATAGGAAGGCCCCCGTCTTCAAGGGGAGCGGTTCGGGTGAGCGGGAGGCGAGCGGAATGAAGGTCGGCATCGACATGGGGGCGACGAACGCGGGCGGCGCCGCGACGCTCGACCTGGAGGAGCTGCTGGCGACCCGTCTGCTGGTCCAGGGCAATTCCGGCTCCGGCAAGTCGCACCTGCTGCGCCGCCTGATCGAACAGAGCGCCCAGTGGGTGCAGCAGGCGGTGATCGACCCCGAGGGCGATTTCGTCACCCTGGCCGAACGCTTCGGCCATGTGGTGGTGGAGGCCGACGAGCACAGCGAGGCAGCACTGCAATCGGTCGCCGCCCGAGTGCGCCAGCACCGCGTCTCCGTCGTCCTGAACCTGGAAGGGCTGGACGCGGAAATGCAGATGCGCCACGCCGCCGCCTTCCTGGGCGGGCTGTTCGATGCCGACCGCGATTTCTGGTATCCGATGCTGGTGGTGGTGGACGAGGCGCAGCTGTTCGCCCCCTCGGCCGCCGGCGAGGTCTCGGACGAGGCGCGCAAGGTCTCGCTCGGCGCCATGACCAACCTGATGTGCCGCGGGCGCAAGCGCGGGCTGGCCGGGGTGATCGCCACCCAGCGCCTGGCGAAGCTGGCGAAGAACGTCGCGGCCGAGGCATCCAACTTCCTGATGGGCCGCACCTTCCTCGACATCGACATGGCGCGCGCCGCCGACCTCTTGGGCATGGAGCGCCGGCAGGCGGAGATGTTCCGCGATCTGGAGCGCGGGCACTTCATCGCGCTCGGCCCCGCCTTGTCGCGTCGGCCGCTGCCGCTGCGCATCGGCGCGGTGGAAACCCAAGGCCGCACCGGCAGCCCGACCCTGATGCCGCCGCCCGCCACCCCGGTGGAGGACGCCCGCGACCTGATCTTCACCACCACCGGGCCGGAGCCGCCGCGCTACGTCCGCCGCCCCTCCACCTCGGCCAGCGCCGACCTGATGGCGCAGCTGGCGCGCGGCCGCCCCGCCGCCCCGCCGCCCTCTCTCGACGATGAGGCCGAGCAACCCGCCCTGCTGCCGCTGGAGCCGGAGGAAACCCCGGAACAGGCCGCCGAGCGCGAAGCGCAGTATGATGACGTGCTGGCCGAGGTGCTGGCCGACCCGGAGGCGCCCTACCGCTCGCTCGCCGTTCTCTACCAGGATTTCCTGGTGCGCTGCCGGGGCCGCGGGGTGGATGGCGACCGGCTGGCCCTGCCCGCCTTCCGCCGCCGTCTGGCGACCGCCCGCGCCGGGGCCGGCAGCGGCGACGATCCCGCCTGGCAGCGCGCGACGGAAGTCGCCGCCACCCTGGCGGAGGACATCCAGCCGGTCTTCCTGCTGCTGGCCCGCGCCGCGCTCGACCATGCCCCCTGCCCGTCGGACGCCGACGTGGCGCGCGCCTGCGGCAGCCGCTCGAAGGGGCGCGGCCGCCGCCTGCTGACCTACATGGAACAGCGAGGCTTCATCGCCAGCCGCAGCGGCCTGGGCAACACCCGCGCCATCGCCCTGCCGGCGCTGGGCTGGGAAACCGCGCTGGGCGACCCCAACGCCGACGATGCCGCCGACGCGTCCGACGAAGGCGGACTGTTCGCGGCGGGGTGAGGCGTCCTCAGCTCCCCGCCGGTCAACTCCCTGTCGTCGGCGCGCTCACCGGCTTGCCTGTCTGGCCCCAGCTGGCGACGAAGTCGTTCACGCCGGGGACCGCCATCATGTGCGAATCCTTGACGTAGACGAAGCGCTTCGGCCCGAACCCATATTCGGTCAGCGTGATGCCGGCGGCGCGGCAGCGCTGATACTCGGCCGCACTGATCGGACGGTCGGAAGCCACCATGTCGGGATGGTCCAGCCCGACCCCGCCACAGAAGGCGCGGAAACCGGTGGCGGTGCCGCGGGCGTCGAGATGCGGCTTGGTGTCCGGCCCGCCGGAATATTTGGCGGCGGCCTGATCGATCGTGCCGCGCAGGGCCGGGCTGCCGACGATCCAGATGCCGCGGGCTTCCGGCGGCGGCTTGGGCACGGCCGGCGGCGGAAGGGCGGCGGTCTGTTGCGGCGGCGGTGTCAGGCCCGGCATCTGACAGCCGGCGAGCAAGGCCGCAGCGGCGAGTGCCAGGAGCAATTGTTTGGAAGCAACTTTGCCGGCCGTCGCCGAAAAACGGGTCATCGGGCGTCTCTCTCCTCAAGCATCGTCAGGCATCCGGATGGCAAGACCCTGGAGGCTGACAATGAGAACGCCCCGGCCCGACTTCAACGGGCCGGCTTAAACGGCCGGGCCCCATCTGTCCGACGGCTTGCCCCAACGCACCGCTCGCCATCCATGAACATCTGCAATAGAGTGCGCAGAAACCATCATTATCCGGAATTCATCCCCGATGCCCCTGCCCGACCTGGAGATCGACGCGCTGCGCGCCTTCGTCACCGTGGCGGAGGCCGGCGGCTTCACCGCGGCGGCGGAGCGGCTGGGCCGCACCCAGTCGGCGATCAGCGTCAAGATCAGGAAGCTGGAGGACACGCTCGGCCGCCGGGTGTTCGAGCGCACCAGCCGCTCGCTGGCGCTGACCCATGACGGCGAGCTGCTGATGGGCTATGCCCGCCGCCTGCTGGATCTGAACGACGAGACGGTGCGCCGCTTCGCCGAACCGGCGGCGGAAGGCGAGCTGCGGCTGGGCGTGGCCGAATATTTCCTGTCCGACCATCTGCCCCATGTGCTGCGCCGCTTCGCCAAGCAGCACCCGCGCCTGCACATCGACGTGCGGGTGGGCATGTGCAGCGATCTGGTTTCGGCGCTGGATACCGGCGATCTGGACCTCGTCATCTCGCGGCGCGATGCCGGCGACAGCCGCGGCCGCGTCATCTGGACCGAGCCGATGCGCTGGATCGCCGCACCGGGGCTGGAGATCCCGACCGACGGCCCCCTGCCCTTCTGCGCGCTGCCGGCCCCCTGCGTCTTTCGCAACCGCGGGCTTGCGGCGCTGGGCGAAGCCGGGCGCCCTTGGCGGGTGGTCTACACCAGCGCCAGCGTGATGGGGGTGCAGGCCGCCGTCCGCGCCGGGCTGGGGGTGGCGGTGCTCAGCGAGTCCTCGGTGCCCGACGGCGTGCGCCGGCTGGGGGTGGAGGACGGGTTGCCCGAACTGGGCAACGTCGAAATGGCTGTCTTCGGCGAGACGCCGCGCAACCGCCGCCTCGCCGAACCGCTGGTGGGCTTCATCCTGGAGAGCCTGTCGGCGCTGCGCCCGGCCCGCCCGCCGCTCGCGCTGGCCGGGTGAGGGGGCTGGCCGAGCCGGGACGCCGGAACAGCCGGTCAGAAGCCTTCCAGCACGATCTTGCCGCGCGCCTTGCCCGATTCGATCAGGCCATGGGCCTTGCGCAGGGTGGCGGCGTCGATGCGGCCAAGTGTTTCCGTCAGGGTGGTGCGCAGCGTGCCGGCGTCGACCAGCCGCGCCACCTCGGTCAGCAGCTCATGCTGGGCGATCATGTCGTCGGTCTGGAACAGCGGCCGGGTGAACATCAGCTCCCAATGCAGCGAGACGCTCTTGCGCTTCAACAGGCGGACGTCGATCGGCTCGGGATCGTCGATCAGGCCGATGTGCCCCTGCGGCGCCACCAGTTCGACCAGATCCTGGAAATGGCGGTCGGTGGCGTTGGTGGAAAAGACATAGTCGACACCGGCCAGCCCCAGCGTCTTCACCTGATCCGCCATCGGCCGGCTGTGGTCGATCACGTCATGGGCGCCAAGCTCGCGCACCCAGTCGGCCGTCTCCGGACGGGACGCGGTGGCCAGCACCCGGACCTTGCTCAACCGGCGGGCCAGCTGGATGGCGATGGAGCCGACACCGCCGGCGCCACCGACGATCAGCAGCGACTTGCCCTCACCATTGTTGTGGGCACCCCCGTCACGCGGCAGCCCCAGCCGGTGGAACAGCATCTCCCAGGCAGTGATGGCGGTCAGCGGCAGGGCGGCGGCTTCGGCGACGCTCAGGCTGGCCGGGCGGGCGCCGACGATGCGCTCGTCGACCAGATGATATTCGCTGTTGGTACCGGGACGGTCGATTGAGCCGGCATAGAACACCGCGTCGCCCGGACGGAACAGGGTCACCTCCGGCCCGACCGCCTCAACGGTGCCGGCGGCATCGAAGCCCAGGATGCGCAGGTCGCCCTCGGCCGGGGCGGCGTTGCGGCGGACCTTGGTGTCCACCGGGTTGACCGACACCGCCTCAACCCGGACCAGCAGGTCGCGTCCGGTGGGCGTCGGGCGGGCGATCTCGACGTCGATCAGCGCGCCGGCATCGGTGATGGGCAGGGACTTACGGAAACCAACGGCTTTCATGATGGCCTCGTCTTCTGAAGGGGAGGAAGTCGAAGCACAGGATGGCGGTATCCGGCCGATGGGTGAAATTCATAGTTCTTGTTTCATCCATCCGAAACCGCAATGAATGGCCGGCGATGCCCCACCATTCGGGGAACCCACCTCGAAAATCGCAACGCCGAAGGGATATGGAATAGCCGGGCGGGCTGGGGTGTTCATGCAGATGACCGGCCTCATCGCCGAACCCGGTCCTTTGTAAGACAGGAAGTACGGCCATGCGCACCACCCGTCCAAGGATCCTGACCGCCCTGCTCCTCGCCGCGGGTGCCGCTGCGCTGTCCGGCTGCGTCGCCTACGACCCCTATTATCCGACATACCGTGAGCCGGTGGTCGTTCCGCCGCCGACCGTCTATGCGGTGCCACCGCCGGTGGTGGTGGGGCCGGGCTATTATTACCGCCGTCCCTGGCATGACCATTGGCGTGGCGATCGCGGCTGGTATGGACCGGGACGCGGGTGGGGTCCGGGCGGACCGCGCGGCTGGCGCTGATCCGCAGAGCCCGAGCGGGTTCAGGCGGCGTCCGCCACGCAGTCCGCACGGTTGCGCAGCACCAGGACGGTATGGTCGTCGTCGCTCACCGCACCGTCGCGCAGCAGGACCAGCGCCGCCAGCGTCGGCTCGACCCCATGCAGGTCGCGGTGGATGAACAGGGCGGGCAGCCGGGCGCAGCCACCGCTGTAGAGCACGACATGCTCCCCCGGTCCCCAACGCAGATGGACCGAGGCGGGAGCCAGCGGGTTGAAGCCGATCATCGCCCAGCGGGCGCCGAGCGCCGTGATCTCCTGCCGGCGCACCACAGCCCCGGCCAGGGTGCCGAGTGCCGTGTAATCCACCGCGTCGGCGTCGAAGCGCAAAACCGCGACGGCCGACCGTCCGATCCGCGTCAGGGCCCGGTCCTGGGACAGCCCGAGTTCGGGCCGCCCCTTCAGGTCGCGCCGGATCGCATTGACCACGACCGGAGCCGGCAGGCCGGGCACCGTGGCGGCGACCACCGCCTCCATCTGCCCGACCACGGCGGGTGTCATCATCGTAAGGGATTGCGGCGGACACCCCTGCCCCTTGCCGGCGTCCTCAACGGATACGGCGGTTGCGGAGCCCGCTTCGGTGATCGTATCGCCGTCGACCATCAGGGCGATTCCGCAGGGACCGTCGCCGCTGCGGGCGGGGGCACAGCTGACGAACCAATGGTCGATGAAGGGCCCCCCCCGCGCAGCCTCGCCGCCGCTGCGCTCGACCATCACCGCGCCGGCCTGTGCCAGGGCATCGGCCGCGGGGGCATCGTCCGCACCGGGCCGCAGGACGCGGGTGAGAAGCGCCGTCCCGATTCCCGGCGTGGCATGGATGTGGAACCGGTCGGCCTGGCCGCGCACCGCTTCCAACGCGGCATCGAGCGCGGGAAGCCCGGCATTCGCTGCCAGTGGCGGCGGCAGGCAGACCGTGGCGGGATCGCGATCGTAGGCAAGGCATTCGACACCGGCCCCGCTCCGCATCCGGGCGATCAGGACGGTGCCGTCCGGTCGGCCCAGAGCGTAACCGGCGACAGCCATCACCAGCCGGTCGAGCCGGGCCGCCTCGTCGGACGGCAGCACTCCGTCAGCCCGTTCTGCCGCGATCCGACGCGCCGTGGCTATATCGTCGGGCGATGCCACGGCGATGCGACGGTGACCATGGTCGGGGAACATCGGACCGCTCCTGTCAGCGTTCTGGTTGCTGTTCCCCAGAACTTTACAATCCTCTTCCGGTCAAGCCCACGGATAAGGACTCGTCCGCCTTCAATTTTCAACCGACCCGCGCCGACGGAGTCACGGCACCCGGGCATGGCGGCATCAGGATGCCGCCACCTCCATCAGCGCCGGCTGGCGCATGGCAATCGCATGGGGCAGATCGCGCCCGCGCAGCATCTCCGCCGCTTCCCACAGGCGGCCCAGCCCGACGATGGAGCGGCAACCGGTCTTTTCCATGATGCGGGCGCGATGGACCTCCACCGTCTTGATGCTGATGCCCAGCTCCCAGGCGATGGTCTTGCTCTGCTTGCCGTCGACGATCAGTTCCAGAACCTCCGACTCACGGCGACTCAGCAGGGCGAGGCGGCGGACGGCATCGCGGCTGCGATCACGCTGCTGGGCATGCGGGCTGCCGGAGGCCAGACAGGCGCGCAGCCGCTCCAGGAAGGCGGGGATGGCGAAGGGGCGGGCGATGCAGTCCACCGCACCGGCCTTCATCGCGGCGACGGCGGCGTCGACATCCCCCTGCTCGGTCACGACCAGGACCGGCAGGTCATGGCCGTGCAGCGAGGCTTCGGCCATGAACTCCATGGCGCTCATGTCCGGCAGGTCGCTGCGCAGGACGATGCAGGAGGACCCGGTGCCAAGCACGGCCAGCGCATCGGCGGCGGTGCTGTGGACACGGCAGGCGATGCCGACGGCGCCGAGCGCCCGCGAAAGCGTGCTGCGCGACAGCAGGTCGCCATCGACGATGTGAACCAGGCAGGTGGTTTGCGGGTAAACGGGCGCGGACATTTGCAGGGGCATCTTGGGACCTCCACCACATCGGACCGGCGAACAGCGCCGGCTCCACATGACGGTCGATCCGTGAGCGAACCGCCGTCATGACCGACATTTTAGCGGTCATCCCTTATTGACCGCCGCAGGCGCGAGGGATAGCGGGGATGTCTAAAAGGATATCGGGGATATTATACCGGCGAAGTTCCCAATAAGAACGCCAATCATTGCGCTATCCGGTGGGGCACCACAAAACCACATGGCGAACTGCACAAGTATTTTCGCAAACTCTAACGAAATGAGAACTATTCGCACCAACCCAACGCTGCCCAAACTTTATCACAGGATAAACAACATCACCCATTTCGTTCATTGCACTGTCAGGGTTTGAAAATAACCGCCTTTGGATCTTAACGTTCCGCATTGTCTTCCCGGCCGGAACCCTGCCGGTGGTCAGGCCCGGCGGCGGGTCGCCAGGACGATACCGGCGGCGATCAGGGCGATGCCGATGCCATGATAGAGGTGCGGCTGTTCGCCCAGGAACAGGATGGCCAGCAGACTGCCGAAGACAGGAACCAGATGGATGGCGAGGCCGGCGGTGTTGGGGCCGAGCAGCTCCACCGCCCGGTTGAAGCAGAGATAGGCGGCAATGGACGGGAACAGCACGGTATAGCCGACCGCCAGCAGGGTGATCCCGCTGGCCCGGACCGGATGGCCGCTCAGGCTTTCCCAGAGATAGAAGGGCAGCAGTTCCACCGCGCCGATGGCGAAGGTGACGACGACGAAGCTCAGGCCGTGGATGGCCGGCCGGCGGCGCAGCAGCGTGGTGTAGGCGGCATAGATCACCACCGCCGCCAGCATCCAGACGTCGCCCGCATTCAGTTCCAGCCCCAGCAGGGTGCCCGGATCGCCGTGCGAGATCAGGGTCATCGCACCGGCCAGCGAGACGGCGATGCCGACGCCCTGCATCGCCCCGATCCGGTCGCGGAACAGCACGAGGCTCATCAGCACGATCATCACGGGCATCGACGACTGCAACATCACGCAATTCAGCGCGGTCGTCGTGGTCAGCGCGATGTATTGGAAGGTGTTGTAGATGCCGATGCCCAGCGTGCCCAGCAGCAGCACGCTCTTCCACCGCGCCAGGATCGGCGTGATGTCGTGGCGCAGGTGCGGCCAGGCGAAGGGCAGCACGATCAGCATGCCCAGGCACCAGCGCCAGAAGGCCAGCCCGATGGGCGGCACCGTCCCGGCGACCGCCCGTCCCAGGACCGCGTTGCCCGCCCAGAACAGGGGCGGCAGCATCATCAGCAGCCAGGCCTGATCGGCGAGACGGGATCCTTTGACGGTGGCGGTGCGGCCGGCGGGCATGGCGCTGTCCCGTACCGTCAGCTGCGGCGGCGGGGCGAGGCGAAGACGCTCGCCGCGGTCACCGCGGCGCTGCGGTCGCCGCCGTCTTCGGCGCGAAAGACGCTGGGGCGGGCTTCGCGGCGGGGATGACGGGGAGCGTCCTCGCGGCCTTCCCGGCCCTCGCGGGGCGGCTTGGCGGGTTGACGCAGTTCGGCGTCGAGTTCGGCGATGCGCTTGACCAACGCTTCACGGATGGCGGGGGCCGCGTGGGCTTTCAGCGTCGCCAACTGCTCCTTGAGCTGAACCAGCTGACGCTGCTTCTCCTCGCGGCTGCGCTTGATGGCGACGTTGTCGGAATGCTGGCCCTCGAAGGAGCGCATGGAACAGGCCCTCGTTGAAAAATACGGAAGTCAGGAGGCCGGCGCCCCACGCTGGAGGGCCCGGCAAGAGAGGGGCGGATTATTGGGAGGCGACCGCGGCAAAGCAAGACGGACTTCGTCTTGACATTTCAGGATCGCGGCGTGCTGCGACCACACCTTGCCCATCCACCCGAAAGAAGTCCGCCCAAAAGAAAAGGGCGCCCCCTTGCGGAGGCGCCCCTTTCCGAACCGAAGAACGGTCAGACGACGGGCTATCGGACGGTGGGCCGATTAGAAGCCCATGTCGTCCATGCCGCCCATGCCGCCCGGCATGCCGGCCGGAGCAGCCTTCTTCTCCGGCTTCTCGGCGATCATCGCCTCGGTGGTGATCAGCAGGCCGGCGATCGAGGCCGCATCCTGCAGGGCGGTGCGGACCACCTTCACCGGATCGATGATGCCGGCGGCGACCAGATCGGTGAACTCACCCTTCTGGGCGTCGAAGCCGAAGTTGGTGTCGGTCTGGTCCAGCAGCTTGCCGACCACGATCGAACCGTCGGTGCCGGCGTTGTAGGCGATCTGACGGACCGGAGCCTGAAGGGCGCGGCGGATGATGTCGATGCCGACGCGCTGCTCGTCGTTGGCCGGGGTCAGCTTGTCCAGGGCCTTGGAGGCGTACAGCAGGGCGGTGCCGCCGCCGGCGACCACACCCTCTTCCACCGCGGCGCGGGTGGCGTGCATCGCGTCGTCAACGCGATCCTTGCGCTCCTTCACCTCGACCTCGGTCGCACCACCGACGCGGATGACGGCGACGCCACCGGCCAGCTTGGCCAGACGCTCCTGGAGCTTCTCGCGGTCGTAGTCCGAGGTGGTCTCCTCGACCTGGGCGCGGATCTGGCCGCAACGGGCTTCGATGTCGGCCTTGTCGCCGGCGCCGTCGACGATCGTGGTGGTCTCCTTGGAGATCACGACCTTCTTGGCGGTGCCCAGCATGTCGAGGGTGACGTTCTCGAGCTTGATGCCGAGATCTTCGGAGATGACCTGGCCGCCGGTCAGGATGGCCATGTCCTCCAGCATCGCCTTGCGGCGATCACCGAAGCCCGGGGCCTTGACGGCGGCGATCTTCAGGCCGCCGCGCAGCTTGTTGACCACCAGGGTGGCCAGCGCCTCGCCCTCGATGTCCTCGGCGATGATCAGCAGCGGACGCGAGGACTGGACGACGGCTTCCAGAACCGGCAGCAGCGGCTGCAGGCCAGACAGCTTCTTCTCGTGCAGCAGGATGTAGGGGTTCTCGAGGTCCGCGACCATCTTGTCGGCGTTGGTCACGAAGTACGGCGACAGGTAGCCGCGGTCGAACTGCATGCCCTCGACGACGTCCAGCTCGGTGTCCAGGCTCTTGGCCTCTTCCACCGTGATGACGCCCTCGTTGCCGACCTTCTCCATCGCCTGGGCGATCATCTTGCCGATCTCGGCTTCGCCGTTGGCGGAGATGGTGCCGACCTGGGCGATCTCGTCGTTGGTCGTGACCTTCTTGGCGCGGGCCTGGATGTCGGCGACGACGGTGGCGACGGCCACGTCGATGCCGCGCTTCAGGTCCATCGGGTTCAGGCCCGCGGCGACCTTGGTCACGCCTTCGCGGACGATGGCCTGGGCCAGCACGGTGGCGGTGGTGGTGCCGTCACCGGCCAGATCGTTGGTCTTCGAGGCGACCTCGCGGACCATCTGGGCGCCCATGTTCTCGAACTTGTCGGCCAGCTCGATTTCCTTGGCGACCGACACGCCGTCCTTCGTGATGCGCGGAGCGCCGAAGGACTTCTCGATCACGACGTTGCGGCCCTTCGGGCCCAGCGTGACCTTCACGGCGTCGGCGAGGATGTCAACGCCACGCAGCAGCTTCTCGCGCGCGGTGGGGCCGAACTTGACGTCTTTGGCAGCCATGTCTCGATTCCTTTAACTTGCAAATTTCGAAGGATACGGGCGGAGGACTTAGGCCTCGATGACGCCCATGATGTCGGATTCCTTCATGATCAGGTAATCGACACCTTCGATCTTCACTTCAGTGCCCGACCACTTGCCGAACAGGATGCGGTCGCCGGCCTTGACGTCCAGCGCCACGACCTTGCCCGACTCGTCACGGGCGCCCGGGCCGACGGCGATGATCTCGCCTTCCTGCGGCTTTTCCTTGGCCGTGTCGGGGATGATGATCCCACCCTTGGTCTTGGTGTCGGACTCCAGACGCTTGACGACGACGCGGTCGTGCAGCGGGCGGAACTTCATGGAATGCCTCCTTGGATCAAGGCTTGGTTCTGACTGACGATAATTGGCGCGGGCGGGGCTGTTAGCACTCCATCCCGGCGAGTGCCAGACAGCTAATCGAAGCGGTTTGGGGATTCAAGAGGCTCGTTTCGGAATTTGGCGAAAATGCCGGCGGCATTCGGCGAAACCTGTCGCCAAAATACTGATTCTATTGGATATTTCTCATTTCGCCGATGGGCTGCCGCAGTCAAGATTTCTTCAAACGGTCACGAAGGACCCGACCGTTCCGGCGCCGGACAGCCGTTGCCGGGGCAGCAGGCAGGGACCCGCGCCCCCTTCAGGACAGCCCGGACTCCGCCACCCGCCCCTCCTACCCGACCGGGAGACCGCGCATGGCCAATCTCGTCCCGCAACTCCGCGACTTCCGCCTGCACCGATCCGCGCCCCGCCTCACGCTCCTGTGATTTCCATCACAGCGCGATCCATCGGTATTGGCTAAAATTTTATCTAATGCCGATGTTGGTGAGGTGGAGGACGCTATGATGGCGAAGCGGAAGGCCGGACGCTGGACCGGGGTTCCCGCCGCCGGCCGCATCCGGAGAATGCCGCCGGGGGAAAAGCGGCCGGCCCATACCGCTTCCGATCAGATCCCGGGCAAGCGGACACGCTGGCGGGACCGGGAAAGCCGGCTGGTGGAGGCTCTTCTGGAGGTCACCACCATCGCTGGCCTGTTCGCGCTGCTGTTCGCCCTGTTCGTGCTGTTCGGCGCCGCGCAGACCCTGGCGCCCTGAGATCGTGATGCCCCCGATAAGCGAGAACCAGATAACCAAAGATCCTCGGCAGACCATTTTCCGGGCGGGGTCTGCGCAATCCGCGACAATTTTAAACGCCGCCTTCCCGTTCAGCGGGTATCTCGCATAGGATCGCCCCCGATGCGGGCGGCCACACCCCGCCCGGCGCGCCAACCGGGAGATTTCATCCATGACCACCAAGCCGGTCTGCCAAGCCGCGGTCGATCTCGTGAAGCATTTCGAGGGCCTGTACCTGAAAGCCTACCTGTGCCCGGCCGGCGTTCCCACCATCGGTTATGGCCATACCGCCGGTGTGACGATGGGCGAAACCATCACCGCCGATCAGGCGGACGCCTTCCTCGCCTCCGACCTGACCGAGGCCGCCGGCCGCGTCGACGCCCTGGTGAAGGTGCCGCTGAACGCGGACCAGCGCGGCGCGCTGTCCTCCTTCGTCTTCAATCTCGGTGCCGGCAGCCTGCAAAGCTCGACCCTGCTGAAACTGCTGAATGCCGGTGATTACGCCGGGGCCGCCGGCCAGTTCGGCCGCTGGGTCTATGCCACGGTGAACGGACAGAAGACGCAGCTGCCGGGCCTCGTCGCCCGCCGTGCGGCGGAGGCGGCGCTGTTCCAGAGCCAGACCGCCCAGCCCCAGGCCGGCGTCACCACCGCCGACGGCACCGTCTGATCGGGGCCTGATCCGGCATTCCCGGCAAGAGCCGTTTGACGGGACGGGATGTTCGCCCCACATTTGCGGACATCCCACCGCCGCGCTCCGGAATGCCGCCTTGACCGCCTTTGCCTCCGACAGCCTCGACGCCGCCGCCCGCCCGAATCCGAATCGGCCCATCGCCGTCTGGCTGCTGATCTGTGCCGCCATGGTGCTCGCCATGGCCGTGATCGGCGCCATCACCCGGCTGACGGAATCCGGCCTGTCGATGGTGGAATGGAAACCGCTGATCGGCATTCTGCCGCCGCTGTCCTCGGCGGAATGGAACCGGGTGTTCGACCTCTACAAGGCGACGCCGGAGTTCCGCATCTACAACAGCCACATGGATCTTGCCGGGTTCCAGTCGATCTTCTGGTGGGAGTGGTTCCACCGGCTGTGGGGCCAGCTGATCGGCTTCGTCTTCCTGATTCCGTTCCTGCGTTTCTGGATGCAGGGCCGCATCTCGGCGGAGCTGTGGCCGAAGCTCGCCGGCCTGTTCCTGCTGGGCGGGCTTCAGGGCGGCATCGGCTGGTTCATGGTGAAGAGCGGGCTGGTCGATTCGCCGAACGTCAGCCATTACCGGCTGGCCCTGCATCTCAGCACCGCCATCCTGATCTATGCCCTGCTGCTGCGCACCGCGCTTGGCCTGCTCGACCCGCTGCCCCTGGCCGGCTGGCGGCCGGAGGCGGCATCTTTCCGCCGTCATGCCCGTTGGGCGCTGGGGCTGGTCGCCGTCACCATCGTCTGGGGCGCCTTCGTCGCCGGGTCGGACGCCGGCTTCGCCTACAACACCTTCCCGCTGATGAACGGCCACTGGATCCCGCCGGAGATCGACACGCTGACGCCGTGGTGGCTCAACCCGGTCGAGAACACCGCGGCGATTCAGCTGATCCACCGAACGCTGGCGATCCTGACCGGCGTCGTGGTTCTGGTGCTGACCGCCCGCGTCCTGAACGCCCGCCTGCCCGGCCGCGCCGGCCGCGCCGCGCTGGCGGCCGGCGCGATGATCCTGCTGCAGATCGCCATGGGAATCGCCACGCTGCTGACCGTGGTGTGGGTTCCCATCGCCGCCGCCCATCAGGCCGGTGCCATTCTGGTGGTGTCGATGCTGGTGTGGCTGCTGTTCGAGCTGCGGCCGATCGGCCGGAAGTGATCGATCCAAGGCGCGACCGATCACATTCCGACCGATCACGGGGAGCGCTCACGGCGAAGCCGCAGCGCCCCGCCTTACGCCCCTTCGGCCAGATCGTACATCGCGTCGATGTCGGCGATCAGGACCTTGTTGCCTTCCTGGAGCGAGATCACACCGGCGGTCTTCAACTGGGTGAAGGTGCGGCTGACGGTTTCGGTGGTCAGGCCCAGATAGTCGGCGATGTCGGCCCGGCTCATCGGCACGAAGACCGGGTTTTCCTTGTGGCCGCGGCGGGCGGCGCGCTGCGACAGCATCAGCAGGAAGGAGCAGATCTTCTCCTTCGCCGTCTTGCGGCCGAGCAGAAGCATCTGGTCCTGGGCGGCGGCCAGCTCGTTCGACGCCATCGAGAACAGGCGCCGCTGCATCTTGGGGAATTCCTCCAGCAGCGCGTCGATCTTCTTGCGCGGGAAGCGGCAGAGCGAGGCGCTGGTCACCGACTCGGCGGTGTAGGCATAGCTGTCATTGACCGCCAGACCCAGGAAATCGCCCGTCACCAGGAAGCCGGTGATCTGGCGGCGCCCATCGGGCAGCAGCTTGTACAGCTTCACAGTGCCGGAGGTGACGTTGTAGAGCGCGTCGGCGGCGTCGCCTTCGGCGAACAGGGTGTGGCCGGCATCGATGCGCACATTCTGCAGAATGTCGGCAAGGCGGCGCAGTTCCTCGGGTTCCAGCGCGGCGCACACCGTCAGGCTGCGCACGGGACAGGCCCCGCAGGGATTCATTTCCGTCGCAGCGCTCTTTTCCCGCGCGCGAACCATATCAAAAGGTGGCATGGACGAACCCAGCCTGTCATTCCGCATGGGGCCATATTGGTGGCAATCGCTGAGAATCGCAACCTCGCACGCATACAACCTTTTCTTTGCCCATACGGGCTTTGGCACTATTGTCCGCGAACCGCTTCCGCCGGTTTGGGCGACTCACCTCCCGCGCGGGGCGCCACCGGCAGATCGTCGTCGAAGAGGACGCGGTGGGCAGCCCCGTCCAGATCGTCAAACTGACCGGACTTCAGCGCCCACAGAAAGGCGGCCAGCCCCAGGCCGCCCAGGCTCAGCGCGATCGCGATCAGATAGAGAAGCTCGTCCATCACCCGAATCCTTACCCGGCAATTCCCGAACGGCACTGTCCCGCACGGGAAGATCCTTGACGACGGCGCCGCGGGCCAGCCGCAGCGCGTTCAGAATGACGATCAGCGACGACGACGACATCGCCAGCGCCGCCAGCAGCGGCGTCAGCATGCCGCCCATCGCCAGCGGGACCGCGCACAGGTTATACACCAACGCGATGCCGAAATTCTGCCTCACCAGACGGCCGGACCGGCGGGAAACCTCCACCGTCTCGACGATCGGGCGCAGCAGCCGGCCCTGGAACACCACATCGGCCGCGGTCTGGCTGACATCCACCGCGGTGGAGGGCGACATCGACACCGCGGCGGCGGCCAGTGCCGGGGCGTCGTTCAGCCCGTCGCCGACCATCAGCACGGTGCGGCCCTGCGCCGCCAATTCGGCCAGCGCCGCGGTCTTGTCGGCCGGTGTCTGCTCGGCCCGCCAGTCGGCGATGCCCAGCCGCTCCGCCACCGCCGCCACCGCGCCCCGGCGGTCGCCCGACAGCAGCCTCACCTCCAGCCCGCGCGCCGTCAGCTCCGCCACCACGGCGGCGGCATCGGGGCGCGGCGCGTCGAGGAAGACGATCCGCCGCGGCTCCTCGCCCGGACGAGCCAGCCACAGTTCCGGCCCGGCGGCATCTTCCGCCTCCGGCGGCGCACCGGTGAAGCGGCGGCTGCCCAGCCGCACCTCGCCATCCGCCGTCTGCAAGGACAGGCCGGCACCGGCGATCTCGCGCACTCCCGCCGCCACCGGCACCTCCGGCGCCGCAGCGGCCAGCGCGCGGGCCAGCGGATGGCGGCTGGCGGCGGCGAGCGAGGCGGCCAGCGCCAGATCCTCCGCCGGCAACCCATCGATCTGCGGCACCGGGCGCCCTTCGGTCAGGGTGCCGGTCTTGTCGAACACCACCGTGTCGATCGTGGCGAGCCGTTCCAGCGCGGTCGGGCTCTTCAGCAGCGTGCCCTGGCGCATCAGCCGGCCGCTGGCGATCACCTGCACCACCGGCACGGCCAGCGCCAGCGCGCAGGGGCAGGTGATGATCAGCACGGCGATGGCGTTCATCAGCGCGTCCTGCCACACCACCCCGCCCAGCAGCATCCAGGCGGTGAAGGTGGTCAGGGCGGTCAGATGCACGACGGGAGCGTAGAGGCGCGACACCCGGTCGGCGATGGCGACGTACTTGGCGCGGCCTTGCTCCGCGACCTCCATCAACCGGACGATCTCAGCCAGCAGCGTGCCCTCGCCCACCGCGGTGACGGTCAGGCGCAGCGGCGCTGTCAGGTTCAGGGTGCCGGCGAAGACCTGATCGCCCGGCCGCGCGGTGCCCGGCACCGTCTCGCCGGTGATCAGGCCGGTGTCGAGGTCGGACACACCGTCGGACACCCGGCCGTCGACCGGAATGCGCTCGCCAGCCGCGACCAGGATGGTGGTTCCGGGCACGACCTGCTCCGGCGCCACCACGGCGCTGGTGCCGTCGGCGTTCAGGATGGTGACGGCGTTGGCGCGCAGGCCCAGCAGCTGCTCCGCGGCCGAGCGCGCCCGGCCGCGCGCCCGCTGGTCGAGATAGCGGCCGACCAGCAGGAAGAACAGCAGCATGACGCCGCCGTCGAAATAGGCATGTTCGCCGCTGTGGATGGTCTCGAACAGGCTCATGCCGGTGGCGAGCAGCACGCCGATGGTGATCGGCACATCCATGTTGGTGCGGCCATGGCGCAGCGCCGACAGCGCCGAGCGCGCGAAGGGACGCAGCGCATAGGCGATGGCGGGCATGCAGATCAGCGCCGAAATCCAGTGCATCAGGTCGCGGGTGGCGGTGCCCATGCCCTGGCTGTGGCCGGCCCACACCGAAACCGACAGCAGCATGACGTTGCCCATGGCGAATCCCGCCACCGCCATGGCGCGCAGCAGTTCCTTCTCGCTCTTGGCCTGGGCGCCGCCCAGCCGGTCGGGGTCGAAGGGAACGGCCCGGTATCCCAGCTGGGCCACGGTGCCGACCACCGCGTTGGCGTCGGTCGCCTTGGGGTCCCAGCGCACGGTCAGCCGGCGCGTGGTCATGTTCATGCGGGCCTGGGCGACACCCGGCTGCCGGTTGAGCGCCGATTCGATCAGCCAGACGCAGGCCGCGCACTGCATGCCGTCGACCATCAGATGCAGACTGCGGCTGCCGTCCTGCTCCTCGCGGGCGTGCGGTTCGTAATCGACCGCCGGAGCGTCGTCGGGGCGCAGCGGACGGGCGGTGGGATCGACGCTGCGGCGCTCGTAATAGCGCTCCAGCCCCAGCCCGCGCACGAGGTCGTAGGCGGCGGCGCAGCCGGTGCAGCAGAACGGCCCCGCGCCATCACCGGCGGTAAGGCCGACGGTCGTGGAGGCCGCTTGGGCACCCTCGCCCAGCTCTTGTCCGCAATGGAGGCAGACGGTCATCTCAACATCACCCTGACTGTCCCGGTCGCGGCGCGCCCTCACTGCACCCAGACGCGCTTCTGGTCCTGATAGTCGCCGGTGGCGTGGGTAATGACGAAGCGCATGTCCCACTGGCCTTCCAGATCAAGCTCGACCGGAGCGCCGTAGCGGCCCTCGCCCAGATAGGGCAGCGACAGGGTCTTGTCATGCCCTTCGGAGATCGGACGGATCATCGTCACGGTAACGGCGGCGTCCTTCAGGATCTGGCCCTGCTTGTCGCGGACGGTGATGGCGATCACGCCCTTGCGCGGCTCGGTGCTGGTGAAGTCCGGCTGGACCTGCCAGCCACGCTCCGCCTGGGCGCGGGCGCCGGCGAGGTCGTTGTTGTAGCCGAGACCCTTGATGAAGTGGTTCTCAGTCTCGATCCCGGTCCAGCTCGACACCGCGAAATGGACCATCACCCCATTCACCGCCAGGACGATCATGAAGACGCCGACGAAGATCCAGGGGATGTACCACCCCGGCTGGCGCGGTGCCTTCAGACGTTTCGGCGGGAGGGGGCGGTTTCCGGTGGTGGTGCTGATGCTCATGTCGCTGGCTGCCCTTCGACTGGTCGGCGGCGTCTGGTAAGCGGCGTCTGGTAAGCGGCGTCTGATCAGCGATGTGCATCGCTGATCGCGGCAACTATGGCGACCGATTGCCGCAGGAACATTGCGATGGATCAAATGACAGGAAGTTAACGAACCGGCCGGCCCGCCGCATGTCCCGCAAAGAAAAAGGCGCCGGGGAGTGACCTCCCCGACGCCCTTTGTCCATTGGTGTCCTGGGCCGGTTCCGAAACGGTCCGCCCGGGCTTCGGCTTACTTGCCGCCGCCCAGATTGTGGACATAGACGGCCAGCGACTTGATCGTCGCGTCGTCCAGGCGCTTGGACCAGGCCGGCATGACGCCGGCGCGGCCGTTGGTCACCGTCTCGACCAGCGTCTGCTTGTCGCTGCCGTAGAGCCAGTTGGCCTGCTTCAGCGGCGGAGCGCCGACACCATCGATGCCGGCGGCGACCGCACCCTGGGCCGCGTCGCCGTGGCAGGCGGCGCAGTTCTCGTCATAGACGGTCTTGCCCTTGGCGACCTTGCCCGCATCGGCGGTCTTGCCGTTCAGCGACAGCACATAGTCCGTGACCTGATCGATCTGGTCGCGGGTGAGGATGCCGTCCTTGCCGAAGGCGGTCATGCCGACGTTCGGCGTGCCGCGGGTGTCGCCGTCATCCGAGCGGATACCGTGCTGGATGGTCTTGTAGATGTCGGCCGAGGTGCCGCCCCACAGCCACACGTCGTCGGCCAGCGTCGGGAAGCCCTTGGCACCCTGGCCGCCGGCGCCGTGGCAGGCGGCGCAGTTCTCGTTGAAGTAGGAGCGGCCGCCGGCCATGGCGAAGCCCAGCAGGTCCTTGTCCTTCTGGATTTCGTCGACCGACTTGGCGGCGATGGCGGTCAGGTACTTGGCCTGGCCGGCCTTCGCCTCCGCCAGCTTGGTGTCCAGTTCCTCGCGCTGGGAATAGCCGAGGATGCCCTTCGTGTAGGTCTTGCCCAGCGGCCAGGCCGGGTAGAACACGTAGTACACCATCGCCCAGGCGATGCAGACATAGAAGAGATACAGCCACCACTTGGGCAGCGGATTGTTCAGCTCGCGCAGTCCATCCCACTCGTGGCCGGTGGTCTCGACGCCGGACAGCTCGTCCTTGTAATTCTGTGCCATGGTCTAAAGCTCCTGACCATCATCCTTGAGCGGGATCTGGGCGGCGTCGTCAAAGGTGCGGCGGTTGCCGGGCCACATGGCGTAAACCAGGATGCCCGTCAGCAGCAGCATCAACCACACCGTCCAGAAGGACCGAAGCATCACCGTGATCGAATCCAAGTCCATGGATTCCTCCCCCGATTACTGCTGCAGCTGCTTGGACTGGTACTTGGTGAAGTCCACCATGGTGCCCAGCACTTGCAGGTAGGCGACGAGAGCGTCCATTTCGGTGACGTTCTTTTCGCCGGTGAAGTTCGCCACCACGGCCTTCGGATAGCGCTTCATCAGCCCGGCGGTGTCGCCGTCGGGGTTCTTCTGCGCTTCCAGGTCGGCCTTGGCGTTGGCGATCTGCTCGTCGGTGTAGGGAACGCCGACGATCTTCAGCGTCTTCAGGTGATCGGCGATGTCGCCGTAGCTCAGCGGACGGTCCTTCATCCAGCCGTAGGTCGGCATGATCGACTCCGGCACGACCGCGCGCGGGTTCACCAGATGGGCGACCTGCCAGGCGTTGGAGTATTTGCCGCCGACGCGGGCCAGATCGGGACCGGTACGCTTGGAGCCCCACTGGAACGGATGGTCGTACATCGACTCCGCCGCCAGCGAGTAGTGGCCATAGCGCTCGACCTCGTCACGGAACGGACGGATCTGCTGGCTGTGGCAGTTGTAGCAGCCTTCGCGCAGGTAGATGTTCTGCCCGGCCAGTTCGAGCGGGGAGTAGGGACGCACCCCCTCCACCTTCTCGATGGTTGATTCGATCGTGAAGAGCGGGACGATCTGAACCAGACCGCCGATCGACACGGTGATCAGCACGAGCACGATCAGCAGAAGGGTGTTCCGCTCGATCAGGTCGTGGCTGAAGCCCTTTTTATCCTGAGCCATTTCTCGCATCCTTCCCTAGCGTCAGGCCGCGCCGACCGTCGCCTTGTGCGGCGTGGTGACATAGGGCTTCTCGATGCGGACATCGCCCTTCGCCGTGCGCCACAGGTTGTAGACCATGATGAGAGCGCCGGTGACGAACAGGACGCCGCCCATCGCGCGGATCACGTAGAACGGGTGCATCGCCGCGACGGTCTCCACGAAGGAGTACTGCAGGAAGCCCAGGTTGTCGTAGGCGCGCCACATCAGGCCCTGCATGATGCCCGACACCCACATGGCGGTGATGTAGAGCACGATGCCGATGGTGGCGGTCCAGAAGTGGTAGCTGACCAGACGCAGGCTGTAGAGCTGCGAGCGCTTCCACAGGACCGGGACCAGATAGTAGATCGCGCCGAAGGAGATGAAGGCGACCCAGCCGAGAGCGCCGGAGTGCACGTGGCCGACGGTCCAGTCGGTGTAGTGCGACAGGGCGTTGACCGGCTTGACCGACATCAGCGGGCCTTCAAAGGTCGACATGCCGTAGAAGGCGACCGAGGTGACCAGGAAACGCAGGACCGGATCGGTGCGCAGCTTATCCCAGGCGCCCGACAGGGTCATGATGCCGTTGATCATGCCGCCCCAGGACGGCATCCACAGCATGACGGAGAAGGTCATGCCCAGCGTCTGCGCCCAGTCCGGCAGGGAGGTGTAGTGCAGGTGGTGCGGGCCGGCCCAGATGTAGAGGAAGATCAGGGTCCAGAAATGGACGATCGACAGGCGGTAGGAATAGACCGGCCGCTCGGCGCGCTTGGGCACGAAGTAGTACATGATGCCCAGGAAGCCGGCGGTCAGGAAGAAGCCGACCGCGTTGTGGCCGTACCACCACTGCACCATGGCGCTCTGCACGCCCGACACGAAGGTGTAGGACTTCATGCCGAACAGCGACACCGGGATGTTGACGTTGTTGCCGATGTGCAGGATCGCGACGGTCAGGATGAAGGCCATGAAGAACCAGTTGGCCACATAGATGTGCGACTCGCGCCGCGTCATCACCGTGCCGATGAACTGGACCGCATAGAGCACCCAGGTGACCGTCAGGTACAGGTCGAGGATCCACTCGGGCTCGGCGTATTCCTTGCCCTGGGTGAAGCCCAGGACATAGCTCAGCGCCGCGAGCACGATGAAGACGTTGTAGTTCCAGAAAATGAACTTCGCCAGCCCTTCGCCCCCGAAGAGATACTGGCGGCAAGTCCGCTGGACCGAATAAAGCGAAGTGGCGAACAGCACATTGCCGCCGAACGCGAAGATCACGGCCGAGGTGTGGACCGGGCGCAGGCGCCCGAAGCTCGTCCACTCCAGCCCGAGATTCAGCGCCGGGAAGGCCAGCTGCAGAGCGATGAAGGTGCCGGCCAGGAAACCGACGACGCCCCAGAACACTGCAGCGATAACGAAGAGTCGGATGGCGTCCTCATGGTAACGCACGTCTTCCGACACCCGCTGGCTGCCCAGGGTGGCCCCTGAAGTCAGAGTCGCTGATGTCATACAATCTCTCCCGTTTGCCCCGGGCGGCCGTGGGGCCGCGCCGTCTGGGTTGCACCACCACTGGGTACGTACTGTTAAGGAGCGGGACAGGTTGCACTCGGAAATGCCGAGAGGGACGCCGGGCGCGCCTGTCTCCAATGGCGCCCACTATGTGTATGGGGGGGTTCAGCAACATTGATCTACGTCAACGACCCTTCCGCCCCGGGCCTGCCATCGTTCAGCGTCCTTGCAATCGGCCGGACTGAAATGGACGACGGTTTTATCGCCAAACCCCTTGGTCGGCGCCAGATCGACCAGGCTTATCCGCTGGTCTGCGCCATCGCGCCGGGCCTCGGGGTCGGCCAATGGCGCGCATTTGCCGCAGCGGTGCTGGACGGCGCAACCATGGGCGGCAGCGAAAAGGACGGCTCCCCGGCAAGCCGGGGCATCATGACCGTGCAGAACGCGCAGGGCTACCTGCACGGCCTGTTCTCCTACGCGGCCGAACCGCATCTGCTGCACGGGCGGACGCTGTGCGTCGACAACTTCGTCGTGCTCGACCTGTTCGACGTCGCCGGGGTGGCGGAGGCCCTGCTGCGGGCGATGGAGGGGGTTGCCCGGCGGCTGGGCTGTGCGGCCATCCACACCACCCTGCCCGATCGCACCGTCCGGCACGGTTCCCGCCGCGACCCGATCCCCGACTGTTTCCGCACCGAAGGGCACCGGCAGGAGACGGTCCGCTTCTGCAAGGATCTGGCGGTGGTCAACGACAACGCCCCCGCGGCGGCGGACGAACGGCGCGGCGCGGAATAGCACCCGCCGGACGGCGGAGCCCGTCGTCGGTCTCGACCGGCCGCCGCCGCTGATGCAGGATCACGGTCGCGGCCCCTTCCCCGACGGTGCCGCGCCGCAACCACCCGACCTGGAAGCTTTTGGATGAGCGGAGCGCGATTCGGCAGCCTGCTGGAGGGGCTTCCCTCAAGCCCGCAGCCCGACGAAATCTTCACCACCCTGGCGGCACTGCCTGCCTCATTGCCCGCCCCATTGCCAGGCGTACGGATCGAACGGATCGTCTCCACCGGCCAGACCTCGCCGGACGGCTTCTGGTATGACCAGGGCTGGGACGAGTTCGTCCTGCTGGTCGCCGGCACCGCCACCTTGCAGGTGGAGGGAGAGGATGACCGCAGGCTGGGCCCCGGCGACTGGACGCTGCTGCCCGCCCGCACCCGCCACCGCGTCGCCGCCACGGCCGTCGGCGAGCCGACGGTGTGGCTGGCGATCCATGTCGGCGAACCGGACGGCGGGCCGGAAAACGCCATCGAAACGGAATAATGGGAAGCGCGCGGCCATTGCGCGCCGCCGATTTGCCGCTAGGATGCGGGCCCATGAGCGACACCGGCACCAAACCCGTCAAGAAATACCCGGCGATCCATCTGCAGTCAGGCCGCCAGCGGCGCGTGATGCAGGGACATCCCTGGGTCTATTCCAACGAAGTCCAGATGGACACCACCGCCAAGGCGGTGCCGCCCGGCAGCCCGGTGCGTCTTCTGGACCCCGGTGGGACGCCGCTGGGCATCTACACCTTCAATCCGCACACGCTGATCGCCGCCCGGCAGCTGTCGAGCGACCCGGCGACCGTGGTGGATCACGCCTTCATCACCGACCGGCTGCGTCGCGCGGTGGACCTGCGCGACCGGTTGTTCAGCCGCCCCTTCTACCGCGTCGTCCATGCCGAGGCGGACGGGCTGCCCGGCCTGATCGTCGACCGCTTCGACGATGTGGTGACGGTGCAGGCCAACTCCGTCTTCATGGACCGCCGGATCGACGAGATCCTGGCCGCCATCGACGAGGTGATGGCGCCGCGCGCGGTCATCCTGCGCAACGACGGCAGCCAGCGCGCGCTGGAAGGACTGGCGGAGGAGACCCGGCTGGCCAAGGGCGAGATCGCCGGGCCGATCCGGCTTGAAGAGAACGGCGTCACCTTCTTCGCCAACCCGCTGGACGGCCAGAAGACCGGCTGGTTCTACGACCAGCGCGACAACCGCGCCTTCATCGCCTCGCTCGCCAAGGGCGGCCGGGCCATCGACTTCTACAGCTACAATGGCGGCTTCGGCATCCAGTGCGCGGTGGCTGGCGCCACCCAGGTGATCGCGGTCGACCGCTCCGCCCTGGCGCTGGAGAACGCCACCCGCGCCGCCGAGGCGAACGGCGTCGCCGACCGCTTCGAGGCGCGCAAGGCCGACGCCTTCCAGGAAATGGAGCGGCTGGGCACGGCCGGCGAGACCTTCCAGGTGGTGATCGCCGATCCGCCGGCCTTCGTGAAGTCGAAGAAGGATCTGGCGGCCGGCAGCCGCGCCTACCGCAAGATGGCGCGTCTGGCGGCGAAGATCACCGCCCCCGGCGGCTATCTGCTGTGCGGGTCGTGCAGCCACAATGTCGATCCGCCCACCTTCGCCGAACTGGTCGCCCGCGGCCTGAACGACGCCGGTCGCACCGGCCGCATCCTGCGCAGCGCCGGCGCCGGGCCGGACCACCCGGTCCACCCGCATCTGCCGGAGTCCGCCTATCTGAAGGCGATCGTGCTGCAGCTGGATTGAGGTCCGGCGTACGGGGGATACGTACACATCAGGTACAGCCCCCGTACGTTCCCGCGTTTCACGCATCGCGAACCGCCTTGTGCCGCCGTTCGCGAAACCACAGCGGCGTCCCACGCAGCCGCGCTGGCACGTACACCCGCATCCTGTCGATGGTCCTTCGCGATCCTCCCACGCGAAGGCACCGTCCCGATGCGCAAGCCCGCCAAACTTCCGGTCACCAAACTCCCTATTGCCAAATTCCCGGCCACGGTCCGCATCCTGCTGGGCTTCTCCCCCTGGATGCTGTTCGGGGCCCTCCTGCCGCTGGCCGGGTTGCCGCCGGCCTCGTCCGCAGCGCTGGCCGCCAGCCTCGGCCTCTGCGCGTTCGACAGGCTGCGCGGCTCCTTCAAGGCACCGGAACTGGTCGCCGTCGCCGTCTTCGCCATCCTGCCGCTCTGCGGTCCGCTGGGCTGGGACTGGCCGCTGCGCAATCTCGGGCTCGCCATCCATCTGGCGCTGTCCGCCATGGCCTTCGGCAGCATCGCTGCCGGCAGCCCCTTCACCTTGCAATATGCCCGCGACGACTGGCCGCGCGAATTCTGGCAGTTGCCGCAGTTCATCGCCATCAACCGGCTGATGACGGCGGTCTGGGGCCTGCTGTTCCTGATCGGCGGTCTCGGCTTCGCCGCCCTGCCCGGCTGGGAGGCCGCGGTCTCCCTTGGCGCCGGCGGTCTGGGCATGCTCCTCAACCGGCTGCTGCCGGACGCCCTCGTCACCATGGGGATGCGCCGCCGGCTGGCCCAGTCCGACCCGCACCCCTGGCCTGCTCCAGCGATCCTGAACCGCACAGGGACCGCATCCGACGAGCGCGACGTGGTGGTTGTCGGCTCCGGCATCGGCGGGCTGACGGCGGCGGCGCTGCTGGCGCGGGCCGGAGCGCGGGTGACGGTGCTGGAGGCGCACGACCGTCCCGGCGGCTTCTGCACCAGCTGGACCGTCAAGGCGCGCAACCGCGGCGAACCGGGAGCCGAGCCCTTCCGCTATGTCTTCGACGCCGGCGTCCACGACATCAGCGGCGCCCAGCACGGCGGCCCGGTCGACCATCTGCTGCGCACGCTGGGCCTCCGGGACCGGGTGGAGTGGCTGCCGGTCACCCGTGGCGTGGCGATGAACGGCAGGGTGCGTCAACTGTCTGACGATGCCGACGGGCTGGCAACCCAGATCGCCGCCGACCACCCGCCCAGCGCCGCCGGCGCCGCCGCCTTCCTGGCGGAGATGCGGGCGGTCCATGACGAGATGGTCCGCGGCTGTGCCGAGCGCGGTCTGCCCAACATCCCCGATTCGGTGGCGGCGATGCGCCGTTACGCCACCGACTGCCCGCACTCCATGCGCTGGATGGACCGCCCGTTCCAGGAGATGCTGGACCATCACATCCCAGATCCGGCCGGACAGCGCCTGCTGACCCTGCTGACCGGCTATCTCAGCGACCGGGCGGATCTGCTGACCGTGGGACAGATGGCGCCGATCTTCGGCTACTGGTTCCACGGCGGCCGCTATCCCGCCGGCGGGTCGCAGGCGCTGGCCGACGCGCTGGCCCGGTCGATCCGCGCCGATGGCGGCGAGTTGCGGCTGCGCACCCGCGTCACCCGCATCCTGATCGAGAAGGGCCGCGCCGCCGGGGTGGAGACCGCGGATGGCCGCCTCCTTCGCGCCCCCGCCGTGATCTCCAATGCCGATTTGCGGCGCACCATGCTGGAACTGGTGGGCGCGCAGCATCTGCCAGCCCCCTATGCCGCCCGCTGCGCGGCGCTGCGGCCGTCGACCTCGGCCTTCATGGTCACGTTGGGCCTCGACATGGTCCCCGACCTGCCGACGATGACCTTCCTGCCACGGGACGGCGCCGGATTCGGCATGGCGATCGCCATCCCTTCGATCCACGACCGCAGCCTCGCCCCGGATGGGCACGCCGCGATGACGCTGCTCCGGTTGGCCCCGGCCGATGCCGGCTGGAACCGCGCCGACCCGGATTACAGGGCGCGCAAGCGGGAGGAAGGCGATGCGATGATCGCCGCCGCCGCCCGCCTGATCCCCGATCTGGAACGCCACATCACCACCCGGCAGGAGGCCAGCGCCGCCACATTCGCCCGCTATGCCCACACCAGCGCCGGCAGCATCTACGGCATCGCCCCCGATCAGCAGCGGCCGACCCGCCGCAGCCCGATCCCCGGCCTGTTCCTGACCGGCGCCGGCGTCTTCCCGGGTCCGGGGGTGGAGGCCTGCGTCATCTCCGGCCGGCTGGCGGCCGAAGCGCTGCTGGGCAAGGAAAGCCTGACGTTCGAGGCCCTGCGCGGCACCGCCGGCCGCGCCGGCCGCGCCGGCTCTGGCCGCTCCACCGCCCTGCCGGTGACGCAGATGGGCTGACCCTAGCCCGCGAACCCGGCCATCGCCCGCAATTCGGCGGGACTGCGGCCCTCGTCGCGGAGCGAGCGCAGCGACTGGGCGCGGTCGCGCTTGGCCAGCCGATCGCCGGCCGCGTTCCGCAGCAGGCCATGGTGGTGATAGTCGGGCGGATCGTAACCGAGCAGAGCCTGCAACAACCGGTGCAGGTGGGTGGCGAAGAACAGGTCCTCGCCACGGGTGACCAGAGTGACCCCTTGCAGATGGTCATCGACGGTGACGCTGAGGTGATAGCTGGTCGGCGTGTCCTTGCGCGCCAGCACCACATCGCCCAGCAGTTCCGGCGTCGCGTCCTGCCAGCCGCGCGCCCGGTCGTGCCAGCGCAACGGGCCGGTCAGCCGGCGGGCGGCCTCCACGTCGAGCCGCAACGCCCAGGCATCGCCCCGCGCGATCCGCTCGGCGCGGTCCTCCACCGGGCGATGGCGGCAGGTGCCGGGATAGAGCGGACCGTCGGGACCATGCGGAGCGGCCCCGGCCCGCGCGATCTCGGCGGCAATGTCCTTGCGGGTGCAGAAACAGGGATAGAGCAGGCCCAGCGACTCGAGCCGGGCCGATGCGGCGCGGAAATCGTCGAAATGGTCGGACTGGCGCCGGACCGGGCCGTCCCAGTCGATCCCGAGCCACGCCAGATCCTCGATCAGGTCGCGCTCATACTCCGGGCGGCAGCGGTTGGGATCGATATCCTCGATCCGCAACAGGAAGCGGCCGGCGGCGCTGCGGGCGCTGGTCCAGCCGAACAGCGCGGAATGGGCATGGCCCAGATGCAGATGCCCGGTCGGGCTGGGGGCGAAGCGGGTGACGAGGTCGCTCATCACCGCCTTATAGCGGATCGGGCGCCGGATTGGGGCGCCGGATTTACGGGCAGGGGTCAGATGTAAGGATTGTCGCGGATCGGCTCGACCGGGATCTCCTCGCCTTCCAGATAGAGCGCCAGACGGCGGCGCAGTTCGCGGTCGAAGGCGTCGATGCGGAGCTGGCGCTCACGCTCCTCGCGTTCACGGCGCTTCTGGGCGAGGTCGATGATGACGGCGGTCATGGCGGGCTATCCTCGGGGTCGCGTCCGGCCGGGACAACCGGCGGGGTCTGCTTGGATCAACGAGGTCCACCATGGCGCCGTCATGGTTAACGAGGGGTAACCGCGCAAGGGAAGTTGCGGGTCTTTCTGTCGATGTCACAGCCTGCGCGCGTGGTGGCGAACGGCCGCTTCAAGGCCCCGGCGGACATGCCCACAGCGCGGAAAAGGTTACACAACGGTGAAGAAATTCGGGCATACCGGGTCAAGATATTGAGTCCCGAGCCCTGATCCACTATGTATTTGGTTGTCCCGGAGGATGTTTCCCCGCCGGGGCAGAGCAGACGCCACCCCGCGCACGAAGCCGCAGCAGTGTCGCGTGCCGGGATCCAGACACGGTTTCAGGCAACGGTTACAGACAAGGGAGTGGCCATTGGCTCCACCACCCGATCACTGTCCGGCTCTGGTGCTGAACGCGGATTTCCGCCCGCTCAGTTACTTCCCCTTGTCGCTATGGTCCTGGCAGGAAGCGGTCAAGGCGGTCTTTCTCGAACGGGTCAACATCGTATCGCACTATGACCGGGTCGTAAGATCCCCAAGTTTTGAAGTCCGGCTGCCCAGCGTCATCTCGCTGAAAGAATTCATTCCGGCCACGCGCCGCCCGGCCTTCACCCGTTTCAATGTCTTCCTGCGCGACCGCTTCACCTGCCAGTATTGCGGCCGCCCCTTCCCCACCCACGATCTCACCTTCGACCATGTGATTCCGCGGTCCCGCGGCGGTCGGACGACATGGGAGAACGTCATCACATCCTGTTCGGCCTGCAATCTGGCGAAGGGCGACCGCCTTCCCCATGTCTGCGGCATGATCCCCCTCAGTCCGCCCTTCCAGCCCAGTGCCTACGAGCTGCAAGAGAACGGACGCGCCTTCCCGCCAAACTTCCTCCATGAAAGTTGGCGGGATTTTCTTTATTGGGACTCGGAATTGGACCCGATGTAGGGCCAAGGCGGCGAACTCCGGGTCGGGGGCAAGTCCGTCCCCCGCGCCCGTCCCCTCATACCCTTTCGGCCACCCAGATCACCGCCCGGGTGCCGGCCTTGATCGCCGCCGACAGCAGCGGATAGCCCGCCGCCCGTTCCGCCTCGTTCTGCAAGCCGATGTCGCGGTGCTCGACCTCTTCCGCCTGGAATTTGCGGATGCTGTCGGACAGCTCCTGCTCCTCGGGGCCGAGATGCTTCAGTTGCGACTCGTAATGCTCCTCGATCACCTCTTCGACCGCCACGGTGCAGGCCATCGCCGCCCGTTCGCCGAGGATCGCGGTGCCGGCGCCCAGCAGGAAGCCGGTGACATGCCAGAGCGGTTGCAGCAGGGTCGGCCGCACCCGGCGCCGGTTCAGCTGCTTTTCGAAATATTCCAGATGGACCAGCTCCTGCTCCGCCATATGGCGCAGGGTCCTGCCGTGCCGGCCCTTGCCCATCACGGCGATCTGGCCCTCATAGATGCGCTTGGCGCCATATTCGCCGGCATGGTCGACGCGGACGATGCGGGCCAGCCGGTCGCGCCGCGGCAGATCGCCGGGCATGGAGCCGGGCAGAGCCCCCCTGCTCGAATCGGAGCGGGCGACAGCGGCGGGAGACGTCGTTTCACTCACAATGCGGTCCTCGACACCGGGGTGCGGGTGTAGGCGATGCGCGCCGCGACGAAGGCGTAGGCCGCCAGCGCCAGCGAGATCGCCACATTGTAGCCCGCCATGGAAATCCCGAACAGCGACCACGCCACCTCGTCACAGCGGGTGACCGGGGCGGCCAGCACCTGGGCGCGCAACGCCTCCAGCGAATTGGCCGGGGCCGAGCCGCCACAGGACGAGGTGCCGGCCCACCAATGCTGCTCCACCCCGACATGATAGGCGGCGATGCCGGCACCGGCCAGCAGGGCCAGCCCGCTCACCACCAGCAGGGCGTCGCCCAGCCCCTTCCAGCGGCGGAACAGCCAGGTCACCAGCCCCAGCACCATCACCGCCACATAGGGCCAGCGCTGCATGATGCACAGCACGCAGGGCTGGTAGTTCAGCACGAACTGGAAGAACAGGGCCGACAGCAGCACCCCGGCGCTGGCCAGGGCCAGCAGCAGGGCGGCGATGCGGGGATCGTCCAGGACACGGTCGGATAAGGGCTTGGTCGTCATGGCCGACAAGGTAGCGCGTGCGAGGCGGTTCGGCCAGTCGTCCGCGAAGCCCGCCGCACGGCTGCGACGGCATGACAGGGGCCGCGGCATCGAGGGGGAATAAGCGGCACCGCGGCGGCGTCGCCCGAGGAGTTACGGCGGGGCCGGCGCGGTGCGAGCGAAGGAGCCCCGACGCCACGTTCTTTTGCGCTTTCCGTTTCCGGACTGTTGCGTTAGAAGAAGCGTCGCTGCGGGCGTGGTGAAATTGGTAGACGCGCCGGACTCAAAATCCGGTTCCGCAAGGAGTGTCGGTTCGAGTCCGACCGCCCGCACCACCTGATCTCAAGTCAGGCAATCGCCTTCTCGGCGAACTGGTCGAACGCCTCGACCGCCTGGGCGGCGTACATCACCGACGGCCCGGCGCCCATATAGACCGCCATTCCCATCGTCTCCATCACCTCGTCGCGGGTCGCCCCCTGCTTCATCGCCGCTTCGGCATGAAATCCGACGCAGCCGTCGCAGCGGATCGCCACGGCGATGCCGAGCGCGATCAGTTCCTTGGTCTTGGTGTCCAGCGCATTCGCCTTCAACGCCGCCTGGGCCATCCCGGAAAAGGCCTTCATGACGTCGGGGGCGCCGCCCCGCAGCTCGCGGATGGCGCCGGACAGCTCGCCGGTCATCTGCGGCCAGTTCTTGTGCATGGTCGTCTCCTGTTTTCAAAGATGCGCTCGCCGGAGGGCCGGGCGGCCGGACTGCACCGGTCACCGCCCCATTGACTTAACATTAGTATATACTAATTTATAAATCAAGTGCCGTTCACCGCTTGCCCCGTCACCGCCAGCAAGGACCGATGCCGATGTACCTGTGTTCTCTGATGCGCCGCCTGTTCCCGACCGCCCAGCCCGAGACGCAGGGCGGTGCTGACCGGATTCTGCAGGTCGACCCGCAAACCGCCATCCAATGGCAGGCCGGCGGCGAGGTGGTGATCGTCGACGTCCGTGAACCGCATGAACACGCCGCCGGCCATATCCCCGGAGCCATCCTGAATTCGCTGTCGCGGTTCGACCCGTCGCGCGTTCCAACCGAACCCGGCAAGCATCTGGTCTTTCATTGCCAGGGCGGCATGCGTTGCGGCCCAGCTGCCGAGCGCATGATGGCCGCCGGCTACACCGGCACGATCAATCGCCTGCGCGGCGGCTTCGCCGCCTGGGCCAATGCCGGCGGTCCGGTGGAACGCTGACCGGATCTGTCGGAGCGGCCAGTGCGGGAACAGCCAGTGCGGGAACGGCGGGCATGGGAATGGCCAGTGTGGAAGCCGCTGGCCTGCGCGCCGTCGCGGACGTATGTGTCTGTCCGTCTCTGACAGATGCACGGACCGTCGAATGAAGCCCGCTCCCTCCCCGGCCTCCTCTCCGGCTCCCGCACCGATCGTCGTCGACGAAGCCGGTCCGCAGAGCTTCACCCTCACCGTGACGTTCGAGGGCCAGCGGTTCGACTGCGGCAGCTACATCAGCCGCGCCGCGGCGATGCAGGCCGGCCGCCTGTTCCTTCAGCGCAAGGAGGGCGAAGCCGCCAGCGGCCGGACCAAACGGAAGCCGGGCAAGAAGTGATGGCCGACAAGATGCCGGACGACGACCGCACCCGCATGGCCGCCAACTTGGGCGCGGCCGTCGCCATCATGATCGTCCTTGGCCTCGGCTATTGGCTGATGGGCGCCCTGATGCAGCAATCCAGGACCGAGGATTGCCTGCTGGCGCGCCGGCGCAGTTGCGGGACCGTGGAGGTGCGGTGAGGGTCGCTGCGCGCCCAAGCCTACAGGGTGCGCGAGCTGTGCAGGCGCTACCTCGAAGCGCAGTCGACGTGAAGACGCCTGGAAGCATGGCCGGGTTGAGGACGACCCGCTCAACGCCACCGGCTGGCTCAACCGGCTGGCCGGGTTCATGGAGGCGTGAGGGCGCTTTCGTACCCCGCAGATATCTTGGCGATGCCGGCTCAATGACGAGAGCCACGCCTTCTGCGCGAAGACTCGGACTGATTTCCGGTTGAGGATAACGCATCGGCAGGCTCTGCAAAAATGGTCGGAATCAGGATGTGCATCCTGGTTCCCCGCCCCATGCTGCTGTCGGCGAAGATATTCCCCCCCCAGCCGGCAATGATGCCATGCACCACCGGCAACCCCAGCCCTGTGCCGTGGCCCACTGCCTTGGTGGTGAAGAATGGATCGAAAATGCGCGCCAACGTTGCTGCGTCCATTCCGCACCCGCTGTCGCGGACTGTCAGCGCGGCATAACGACCGGCCGGATGCGGCCAGGCCCCTTCCGTCTCCTCATCAAGCTGCACCGCGTCCAGCGTGATCTCTATTACTCCTTCCAATGGCCCAATGGCGTCGGTCGCGTTCCTGATCAGGTTTATCAGCACTTGCGCCATCTGCGTCTCGTCAGCACGGACCAGGAGGGGCAGTGCGGCAATCCGCCAGACGAGTTCGACATTCGGGGGGATGAGCACATTGATCATCTCGACCATGTTGCGCAGTGCCGATCCCAACTGCAGCGGGCCGGCCCCCGCCGCATCGGAATGGCTGAAGGCCAGCACCTGTTGGGTGATGCGCTTGGCGCGCTGTGCGGCGTCGATAACCTTGGCCAGGTTTTTCTGTGTCTGGCAATCCGGCGGCACATCCTCCATGACCAATTCCGTCAAGCCGATGATCGGTTGCAGCATGTTGTTGATCTCATGCGCCAGACCGCCCGCCAGACAGCCTAGAGCCTCCAGCTTCTGGGCCTGCCGCAGTTGGGCCTCCAGTTCCATGCGGGTTTCGGCCGCGCTGCGGCGCTCTTCGGCAAGGCGCAGTTCCGCCTCCCGCAGACTCAGCACTTCGGCCACGGCCTCCCGCTCCTCTGTTACCTGCCGCACGGCCTCCAGCAGGTCATCGACCGCGGAGCTGAGCGGATCCGAGGCTTGCGTGGCGATCTGCTCGGTATAAGCGCCGATCTGCTTGAAGCGTCCATAGAGCGTGACGGGGGCATCGCTGCGACCGACCAGATCGTGGAGCAGGGTCTGCCGCAGGCGGTTCAGCATGCGCAGCCGGGTGTTGCGGGCGCTATGGAAATAGTTCTGGAAATGCCCGTAGTGGATCGGAAAGCGGGCAATGTAATCGTCACGGAAGCCGCCGCGTACCGGCAGCTCTCTCGCTCCTTCGTCGGAGAAGAAAAAGAGCGCAGAAATCGTCTGGTTGACGTTAATCCCCAGAATTTCACCGAAGGTCGAAAAACCGGCCACGGGAAGATCGTCGAAAACGGTCATTCCCGCCAGATGCGGACCGTTGTTGATCCGCCGCAGGACGCAATCATTGAGAAGACCGCCGATAGGTTCGGGCTTGTCGTGAAGAAAGGCTGCGAAATCGTTCCTCGTCTGCTCGATGAAATCGGTGGCCTCGAGCAGGAACAGCTCGTCACCGGCGTTGACGTCGCAGAAGAAGGAGACCCGTCCCTTCGCATGGTCGATTCCCGCCACAGAGCGCACGAAAAGCCCGCTGTCGAGCTCGACGGCAAAGGTATGGGAGACCAGCAGGCGCCCAAGCTCGTCGGGATGGCACCGGAGGCTCCGGGACAGGGCCTCGATAAAGCCGGTGACCTCCAGGCTGTCCGGATCGATGACGCTCGTCACAGTCCGCCGGATCGGGTCGCAGTCCAGAATCGTGAAGGATGGTCCCGCCTTGCGGAAATTCTGTGACTTGAAGACCCCATAGCGTTTGCCTGGAGCCATCCGCACGAAGGCGATGACCGCATGATTGTCCAGCACCCGGTCGCCATCGTGAACCCATGTGTTCCGGAAATCCAGGGTTCCGCCGGCGGAGCCGCCGACGAACAGCACGGGGAAACGGCCGGACGCATAGATCGCCTCCATCAGGAAGCTCTCACTGGCGGACAACCCGTCGATGAAGAGCAGCGCCACGGTATCGTGACAATCAAGCGGGAATGCGGGGTCCACCGTCTCCAGCGACTGACGGATCGCATCGATGCGCTGCTCATGGGAGAGGCGAATATGTCCCTCCCGGATGTCTTCGCTGTGCAAGGGCACGCTGTGGACGCTCACATCGGCGAACAGGGAGCGGCTGAAAGCCTGAAGGACGATGCCGTCCCGTCGCTCGCCGGGATGGTAGAGCCCTCCGGGTACTCCCGAACACAGCTCACCCGCCGTCGACACCAGCACCAGCCTGCATTGCGGATCGATAGCCGATCGCAGGCCCTCTGCGATCTCCGCGAAGGGAAGTTCCGGCGACACGAAGCCGAGGACGAAAGCCGGTGGGCCGTCACCGAAATCAAGCAGCCCCGGAACGTCGCCGAGGCCGATGGCATCGACGGCAAGGATTCTTACGAACGCATTCGAACGCCCGATGGCACTTGGCATGGCGGAACCTCTTGCAATGAGAGCTCACCACGAAATGATCAGGGTCCGGCCGGTCGTCGGAGCGGCCCGCCGTCGGTCAGCGCACGGCCTCTCGCAGGAACAGGTCCTGCCAGCCGAAGCGCAGCATGTGCTGGGGGATTTCTCCGGCGCGGCCGATCCGGTCGCCGGCGATCAGCGTGGCCCCGGCCGCCCGCGCCGCGACCGCGAGGCTGGTCGATGTGATGCCGACGATGCAGGTCTTCAGGTTCGCCCGCTCCGCAGCCGCGACGAAGCTGTTCATATCCTCCATGATCCTGGCCTCGGTGCCGCGGTCGGAGGCGATCATGGTGGTGAGGCCGGTCAAACCGGTTCCCGACAGGCTCGCAAAACTCTGCTGGCGGCATTCAACGCGCAGGAATGTCCAGCGGCAAAATGGCCGCACCTCGTTGACCAGCTCACTCATCCGGCCGTTGGGCACACCGGCAGGGAACCGCAGGAATTCAAAGACCAGGAAGGGGCGCAGATAGTCCGGCACCGAGTGGCAGATCGCGAGATAGTCCTGGCGGGTCCGGCGTGCCGCCAGCGTCTCGAAACAGACAGGCACAGACACCATCAGCCGGAACTTGTTGCGGAACAATTCGTCCAGAATTTCAACCGTGTCGGCGAGGGTTTCGATGTCGACCTTGGCCAATTGCTGCGGTTCGCCGATCGCCGACAGCGCCGCCATTCCTTCGACAGAGGTTCCATCGGGAAAGCGGCGGACCGGCGTGCACATGTAGGTGGAAATCACCTGCCGGCCGACGTCCCACAGTGGGCGGTACATGGTGCCGATCTGCGCCATTTCCAGCTGCGAAAGCTTCAGCCTGCGCGGCTCCTCCGCACCGGCCGCGGCAGACGCCGCCGGGGGTGCTGTCGAGGGCGCCGCCGGAACCGCAGCTCGTTTCACGGAGCCATCCGCCTCAACCGTCAGCTCGACCGCCGAAAGAAGGTCCGCGACGGAGGCATGTTCAAACATCAACTTTCCATCGACCACGCCAACGGCCGTGGAAACGGTGATGTCAGCGAGTTTGGGATCACCGAGGAAAAGCCGGTACAGTTCCTCGGCGATCTTGGCGCAGACGAGTGACGCGGCTGGCCGGCTCAACGTTGCAAAGACGATGATGTATTCGCCGTCACTGCTGCGGAACTGGACGTCCTTCTCGGCAATGTGACGGTTGATGATGCGATCCGCAGAGCTGTGGACGCGGTCGCGCAACTCATCCCAAGCTGGGCCGAGGCTTGCACGCAAGGTGTCGAGGTTCAGCATATGGATACGGCCGGCAGAGAGCAGTTGCGGCTGGGCCAGCAGCACTTTCAGCCGACGCTCCAAGGTCTTCATCCGCTCGATATCGGCATCGTTTACCACTCCGCTCCGCGGCGAAGGGGCGGATGCGGCGGGCTCCTCCTCGACGAACCAGTTCCGGAGCTTTTCCCCAACGACAGTCCGAGCATGACCGGATCCTTTTCAGAGTCGACGTCACCTGGGACGGGCGGGATGGACGATGGGATGGACGATGGGATGGTCGGGCAGGCAACGGGAGACCACGGCCAGCAGTTGATCCCGGGTAAAGGGTTTGCTGAGGACGTGATCGGCGCCCATCTGTTCGGCAACCTTCAGCAATTCCATGGCATGACTGCGTCCGCCACCGGAGATGGCGATGATCTTCATGGCCGGCATTGAGCGACGGATGTGCATGATCGTGCCGATCCCGTCCGCCCGTGGCATGATCAGGTCGCAGATGACCAGATCGACGGCACTGGTCCGCAACTGACGCAAGCCCTCTTCGCCATCCTCCGCCTCGATGACGGTCATCGATTGGCGCTCCAGAAACTGGCGCAGAACAAGGCGCACCATGTCCTCGTCATCTATCACGAGCACCGTCGGCATCATGCCCCCCATCCGCGTGGGCTTGCTGTCTTGCACCACAAAAGAATGCGCGGAAGGCCATTGCCAGAGCGTTAACATGCGAACGGGGACACTGCCGATGGTGTGTGGATTATCCGATGATCCTCACCTCAAGCACATTGGCTATGATCCTGGGGGCTGGCCCCTTGACCAGCGGGCCACGTCGTCGACGCCCATGGCTCCCCGAGCCGTGAGACTTTTTTCGCCGGCCGCGCCCCAATGTCGGCTGGAACCCCGGGGAGCCCGCGCGGGCCAGTTGCTGCGCAGTGCACGAGATGCTCTGCCCGCGGCGCCGTCATGACCTGGATGAAGCAGGTGTCGCATTTCCCCGCTGTCCGCTGTCGGACATCGATTCTTTCCAAGAGCCTCCACACACTCGGCACATTTGTTGTGAATCGGCATGGAATAAGGGCTCTGTCGCAGATTTGATGGTGCGGACCTCATCCGGGGCCGATGACGCGTGCCTGAAGGGTGTCGAGTTTGCCGCGGCCATACATTTGCCGCTTCACCAGCTTGAGCTTGGTGATCTGCCCCTCTGTCTGGCCGTTGGATCACGGCAGAGTGATTGCCGCGATGACGGCATTCCGGTCCTTGGCCACTCCATTGGCGAAGGATGCCACCAAGCTCGCCTTGGCCCGCTGCAGCCAGGGCTCAAGTTCCTCGGCACTTTTCTTCCGGATCATCGACTGGAACGCCGCAACGATTTCACGCGCCTCGACCAGAAGCGGCACTCCGCCTTCAATTGCCGCTACCGTCACCGTCTCCGCTTTGGTCAGAACCTCCCGTCCGATGGTGAGCAAGCGCGCAATCGTCCGCGCCGCCGGCGTACGGCTATGTTCCCTGAACTGATGGTGTGGGCGGGAGCAATCCAGCAAAGGAGGTTCTGAGCCCATGGAGTACGATCTGGCCAGGACGAACGCCCAACCTGTGCAATGACTGCTGGGTGACGCAACTGCCGATGACGGCAATACGGGTCGGTCTGAATGAACATGCTTTGTTTACCATACCAGAACCGTTCTGAATCTCGTCCGATGCCATCGTCATTATCCATATGGCAGTTATACCCCACCGCAAGGCATGGCTTCACCCATATCGATCAGGTTTCGTTCCGGCGCCTGCATGCAAGCCGCGCTACCTCGCCCCCACCGGCCGACTCCTCCCCTCTCCAGCACGCCCCTGTGCGCTTAAGGTTGCCCGCGCCGCGCAGGAATGCGCAGGCGGACGCCACACTCGCTGGAATGTCTGCGCCATGGCTGAGGCACCTGCCATGTTTTCCATGATTGTATGAATTCCGCCGGCATATTGCATGCATTCATGTTGACATTGTATGCGGTATTGAGGCATACGATCACGCATTGAATGTAGGCATTGCTTGCTTTTGCCTCGTGAAGGAATGCGCGATGTCATCCGAACAAGAGTGGAGGCCTCTTCCTCCTCTCGGCACCGGTCCGCATGGTCGCTGCATACGCTGCGGCCAGGGTCATCTGTTCAGCGGCCTGCTAAAGCCGCGCTCCCACTGCGAGGTCCGTGGCCTGGACCATTCCTATGACGCTCCGGCTGCTGGCCCCGCCCGCTGACAAAGACCAGAGTTCGACCTGACTGCCCAGGTTTCCCTTACGACATCTAGCGTCACAGCTTGGAGATATTCAAAATGTATGATTGGTTCCCCATGGTCTTCTTTCCGTTCAAGATTATCGTTTTAGGCACCGGGATGTTCTTCGCCATCAAGTGGCATCACGATCAAGCGAAGAAGGATCGAGCGAAGAAGAATAACGAAGCCAGCAGACCATAAACGCCCTCCGGACACACCCTTGTTTCACGGTCGAGGTCCCGGATCTCGAAATCCTGTTGCTATGGATGGAGCAGGCTTCGGTACGCATGGATTCGAACCGGTGCCGCGAGATCGGCACATGGTGAATGCAGAGCGCCTGGGGCTGACTCTCCGGAGGGCGGAAAGATACGGTCGGTGGAGGATGCGGAATGCATGCTGTCCTCCGGCAAAGGGCCGGATCACAAAAAGCCCCCAGCTCCGGATAATCGGGTGCTGAGGCTTTCAGACGGTGTCTCTTCCGCGGCTGTCTTACCATAGCTGCCTTACCGTATTGGTCGCGCCGCCTATATCCACCGCCCTTCCGCTCTCCATACGGCAGGACTGATGTTGAGGTTGGCAACCACGACGGCAGGGTTGAAGTCTGCTCGCCAAAATTCGCTATATCCGCGATCTACAGCGGATCAACCATGGTGGCGCGAAACTGATCCCCGTGATTGCTGAAGGCTTTGCCGCTGAATGCCTATCGGCAGCCACGCCGGAATTTCTCCAGCATTTTCAAAGTGGTGCGGGCGGCGGGACTCGAACCCGCATACCTAAGGGTGAGGGATTTTAAGTCCCTTGCGTCTACCAATTTCGCCACGCCCGCGCCCCGGACCCTGCCGGTGTCATCCGGTCCGGACGACCGGATCGACGATGGCAAAGTCCATGTCCATGAACGGTCCCACGCTGCGCGCAGAAATTGCATACACAAATATGCAACGCACCGTTCCGTGGTTATGACTTAGACAATCGCGGGGGCGTGGGTCAAGGGGCCTTCGCAAAACCGCAGGCATTCCCATATCGAAGGATGCGCAACTGTGGAACTGGCCCCGACAGAGGCGGAGACGTGACGGAGGCAGCGTGAGAGAGACGGATTGGATGTCGCTGGCGGCGCTGCTGATGATCGCGGTCCTGGTGGTGCCGGCGGCACTGCGCCGAAACCGCGGGGTCGTACTGCGCAATGCCGCGCTGTGGCTGGCGCTGATCGTCGCCCTCGTCTGGGTCTATGACCGTTTCGGGCCGTTCGGCAACTGACTGCGGCGACCGACCGGGACAACCGATCAGGGCGATCGGTTAGGGACGCGTGTCCTCGTTCATCGTCATGATGCCGATCCCCATCGACACGCTGCCGAAGGTCAGCATCAGGCCGGCATACAGCATCACGGTGGCGGTGATGCCATATTCGCTGTTGCCGATCAGCGTCGCCAGCTTGGCGACGTCGAACCACAGCAGCCCGGTCGCCAGCACCACGGCGCCGACGATGCCGGCGAACAGATGGCGGATAAGAAACAGCAATGCTGCTTTCTCGAAGCTCTTCATGGCGGGGCTCCCGCGGCAGACCTGATGCGGATGACAGGACATTAACGTAGAACCGAATCGGTCCGCGACAATCGATCCGCCGAGATAGACTCCTTTTGGGCCACGGTCACAGCCGTCATTACCCTTTCGTACCAACCGTGACGGTCGGCGTGCCTCCCAGGCGGCGGACGATCCCCGCCAGCTCGTCGGCCGCGGCGCTCACTTCCGCTTCGTCGGTGCCGCGCAGAACCAGGCTGACGCCGAAGGCTCCGCTGCGGAAGTAAGGATAGCTGCCGATCTCCAACGCCGGATGGCGGTCCTGAAGGGCCGAAAGCTCCTCGGCGATCATCCCCTCCGCCAGTTCGCAGGCCACGGTGCGGGCATGCAGCGCCGGACCACCGGCCAGACGCGGCAGGACGCCGTCGAGCATCGCCCGCATGATGTTGGGGACGCCGGCCATCACGAAGACGTTGCCGATCTGGAAGCCCGGCGCCTGGCTGATCGGGTTGTCGATCAGGATGCCGCCGGCCGGGACATTGGCCATGCGCAGCCGCGCCTCGTTCAGCTGGCCGGCGGCATAATGGCGCTCCAGCCGGGCGACCGCTTCCGCATTGCGCTCCAGCGCAACACCGAAGGCCTTGGCGACGCAGGCGGCGGTGATGTCGTCGTGGGTCGGCCCGATGCCGCCGGTGGTGAAGACGTAGCTGTAGCGGGCGCGCAGGGCGTTGACGGCGGTGACGATCTCCTCCTCGACGTCCGGCACCACGCGGGCCTCGCGCAGCCGCACGCCGATCTCCGTCAGCTTCTCGGCGATGTGGCCCAGGTTGGCATCCTTGGTCCGGCCCGACAGGATCTCATTGCCGATCACCAGCACGGCGGCGGTCGGATTTGTGGCGGTCCGGCTTTCTATGGTCTCGGACGTCATCTGGCGGGGGTCTCCATCGGAACGCTCTTGTCGAGCGGGAAGGCCAAGGGTAGCGTCGCCCGCAAGATGCGCTTTCCCACCCCCCTTCTTCAAGGTCGCCTGATCCGCCGCTACAAGCGGTTTCTCGCCGATGTCCTGCTGGACGGGGCGGAGGTGACGGCGCATGTCCCCAATTCCGGGAGCATGATCGGACTGGACATCCCCGGCTCGGCCGTCTGGTTGTCGCGCTCCGACAATCCGAAACGCAAGCTCGCCTACACGCTGGAACTGGTGGAGGCCGCCGCCCCGTGGGGCGAAGGTCTGGTCGGCGTCAACACCGGCCATCCCAACGCGCTGGTCGCCGCCGCTATCTCCGCCGGCACCATCCCCGAGCTGGCCGGCTACGACCGGCTGCGGCGCGAGGTGAGGTACGGACGCAACAGCCGCATCGACGTGCTGCTGGAGGACGACCCGGCCCGGCCCGGCGCCAATCGCCTCTCTATGAGGCCTGCCACCTATGTCGAGGTCAAGAACGTCCATCTGCGCCGCCCCGACGGCCCGCACGCCGACGCCGCCGAGTTCCCGGACTGCGTCACCGCCCGCGGCGCCAAGCATCTGGAGGAGATGGCGGCGATGGTGGCCCAGGGCTGCCGCGCGGTCATGCTCTACCTTGTCCAGCGCGGCGACTGTTCCCATTTCCGCACGGCGGCCGACCTCGACCCGGCCTATCATGACGGCCTGCGCCGCGCGCTGGATTCGGGGGTGGAGGCACTGTGTTGGTCTTGCGCGATCACACCCGAATCGATTGAATTGGACCGGCCGCTGCCGATCCGGCTTTAACGCTGCGGCGGGCTTCGTCATCCGGCATCTGGTTACCTGGCATAGGGGCTTTCGTCTTGGAACAGGATCACGTCGACTCCAACCGCGTCCGCCTTCATGGTCCGGAGGGATTCGAAGGCATGCGCAAGGCCGGCCATCTGGCCGCGCTGGCACTGGACTACATCGTCCCCTATGTGCAGCCGGGCGTCACCACCGGCGAGCTCGACCGCCTGCTGGAGCAGTTCATCCGCGACCATGGCGGCATCCCCGCCCCGCTGGGCTATCGCGGTTTCCCGCGCGCCAACTGCATCTCGGTCAACCATGTCGTCTGCCACGGCATCCCCGGCGACAAGCGGCTGGCCGACGGCGACATCCTGAACATCGACGTCACGCCGATCGTCAACGGCTGGTACGGCGACAGCAGCCGCATGTATCTGTGCGGCGACGTCGGCGTGAAGGCGCGCAAGCTGGTCGATGTCACCTATGACGCGCTGATGATCGGCATCGCCGCGGTGAAGCCGGGCGCCACGCTGGGCGACATCGGCCATGCCATCCAGACCTTCGCCGAATCCCACCGCTTTTCGGTGGTCCGCGACTTCTGCGGCCACGGCGTCGGCCGCGTCTTCCACGAGCCGCCGTCGGTCCTGCATTATGGCAAGCCGGGCGAGGGTCTGGTCCTGCGGGAGGGCATGATCTTCACCATCGAACCGATGATCAACACCGGCCGCCCCGACGTGAAGATCCTGGGCGACGGCTGGACCGCGGTGACCAAGGACAAGTCGCTGTCCGCCCAGTTCGAGCATTCCATCGGCGTCACCGCCGACGGGGCGGAGATCTTCACCCTGTCGCCGGCGGGCTTCACCAAGCCGCCCTACGCGGTGGAGTGAGGCGGGCGGGTATCGAGGGGTGAGTGGCGGGCGCCGTGTCGGAAAGATGCGGCGCCCGAGTTGTTTTCGGCAACCGCCAAGCACTCGATTGACCAGCGCCGCACAGGACAGCAGCGCAACAGCCCCAAAACGATCAAGGGCCCGGCAATTGCTTGCCGAGCCCTTGAAGAAACTGGTGCCGCAACAGGGATTTGAACCCCGGACCTACTGATTACGAATCAGTTGCTCTACCCCTGAGCTACTGCGGCGTCGTTGTGGCGCGGAACATAGCGAGGTGCTTGCTGGGATGCAAGCGGTGAATTTCGGAAAAATCGGCCGCCCGCTCTCATCCCAGCCATGCACCCGAACACCTCATCCGTGTTGCCGGATCACCTCCAGGAAGGCGTCGGCGTAGCGTTCCAACTTGCGGCCACCGACTCCCGGCAGATGGGCGAAGCTGGCGTGGTCGCGGGGGCGCTGGGCCACCATCTCCAGCAAGGTGCTGTCGTGGAAGATCACATAGGGCGGCACGCTCTGCGCCTTCGCCAGCGCCGTCCGGCAGTCCTTCAGCGCATGCCACAGCGCGTCGTCCGCCGCAGACAGCGCCCCGCGGGCACCGGAGCGCGATACGCCCTCTCCACTCAGACCACCGCCGACCGATCCGCCACGCGCCGTGTGGCGGCGCAGGGCGTCGTGGACGCCACGACGGCGTTCCAGCACCGGGTCCTTGCGCAGCTTCACCACCCGCTGCCCCTTGATGACGGCAACGCCGGCATCGGTCAGGCGGAAGCCGCCATAGCCTTCCAGATCGACGGTCAAGAGGCCGGTCGCCACCAGCTGGCGGTAGACCGACTGCCATTCGACCTTGGTCAGATCCTTGCCGACGCCGAAGGTCTTCAACTGGTCATGGTTCTGCTGCACCACCTTCTCGGTGGCGTTGCCGACCAGCACGTCGATCAGGTGGCCGGCGCCATAGCGCTGGCCGGTGCGGTAGACCGCCGACAGCGCCTTCTGCGCGGCGACGGTGCCGTCCCAGGTCTCGACCGGGTCGAGGCAGGTGTCGCAGTTGCCGCAGGGCTCCGGCAGAGTCTCGTTGAAATAGTTCAGCAGCACCTGGCGGCGGCAGTCCGGCGTCTCGCAGAAGCCCAGCAAGGCCTCCAGCTTGCCGCGCTCCACCCGGCGGTGGCTGTCGCCGGCCTCCGACTGCTCCAGCATCTGGCGCAGCATCACCACGTCGGCCATGCCGTAGGCCATCCAGGCGTTGGCGGGCAGGCCGTCGCGGCCGGCGCGGCCGGTCTCCTGATAATAGGCTTCCAGGCTCTTGGGCGGGTCGAGATGGCAGACGAAGCGGACGTTCGGCTTGTCGATGCCCATGCCGAAGGCGACAGTGGCGACCATCACCAGACCTTCGCTCTTGATGAAGCGGTCCTGGTTGGCCTCGCGCGTCTCGGCGGGCAGCCCGGCATGGTAGGGCAGAGCCTCGCGGCCCTGTTGGTTCAGCCAGGCCGCGACCTCCTCCACCTTGTTGCGCGACATGCAATAGACGATGCCGGCGTCTTCCGGATGGTTCTCGCGCAGGAAGGCCAGCATCTGCTGGCGCTCGCTCTTCTTCGGCACCACGCGGTAGGTGATGTTGGGCCGGTCGAAGCTGGACAGGAAGACGCGGGCCTCGGACAGCCCCAGCTTGTCCTTGATCTCGGCGCGGGTCTGCACGTCGGCGGTGGCGGTCAGCGCGATGCGCGGCACCATCGGGTGGCGCTCGTGCAGGATCGACAGCTGGAGATATTCCGGGCGGAAGTCATGCCCCCACTGCGACACGCAATGCGCCTCGTCCAGCGCGAACAGCGCCAGCCGGGTGCGGTCGAGCAGGTCGAGGAAGCGGGGCGTCACCAGCCGTTCGGGCGCCACATAGACAAGCTCGATCTCGCCCTGCACCATCGCCCGCTCCACCTCCCGCGCCTCGGCCGGGCCGAGGGACGAGTTGAGGAAGGCGGCGCGCACGCCCAGCTCCCGCAAGGCCGTCACCTGATCGCGCATCAGGGCGATCAGCGGGGAGACCACCACCGTCACACCGTCGCGCACCAGCGCCGGGATCTGGTAGCACAGCGACTTGCCGCCGCCGGTCGGCATCAGCACCAGCGCGTCGCCGCCGCGCACCACATGGTCGATGATGTCGGCCTGCTGGCCACGGAAGGAGTCGTAGCCGAAAACCGTCCGCAGCGCGTCGAGCGCCGTGGCCGGCCGTTGACCGGAGGCATCGTCCGACGCCCCCAGGTTGCTGTAGGAAAACAACGAATCCACGCCGATGCGGTTCAGGAAAGTGGTGCCGGAGATCCGGCTTGTCGTCTCAACGCCCCATCATGTCGCACAGATCGCCCGCAGGGCAAAGCCGCAAAGGGTCACGCCTGGAAACAAAGGTCGGACCCGCACCGGCGTCACCACACATTGGCGTGAAAAGGCAGCGCCTGCTCATCGTCCGCGTGCAAACTGAAAACGGCGGATGGGTGGTCCATCCGCCGTTTCAGAAGGAGGAAGGTGGCATGAGCAAAATGCCGTTCTTCCTGGTGCTCCAGTGGCGGAGATGGCGGATCGAGATCCGCCTGATCCGGCGCTAAGCACTGGAAGCGTGCCGGCGGGTGCGGGAACACCCGCCGGCCACCTCCGAAAAATATACAGCCGCGCGGCTCGATTCTCAACGCGCGGTATCTACACCTACAGCAGATCCCGCAGCATCGCCACCAGCGGCACGTCGGCCGGCGGCATCGGGTAGTCGCCCATCCGGTTCGGGTAGACCCAGGCGAGTTTCTGCCCCTCCCGCGCCATCACCTCGCCCTCCCACACCCGGCAGACATAGAGCGGCATCAGCAGATGGAAGCGCTCATAGCTGTGCGACGCGAAGGTGAAGGGGGCGAGGCAGCTGGCCGCCGTGTCGATGCCCAGCTCCTCCTTCAGCTCCCGCACCAGCGCGGCCTCGGGCGTTTCCCCGGCATCGACCTTGCCACCGGGGAATTCCCACAATCCCGCCAGCGACTTGCCGGCCGGGCGCTGGGCGAGCAGCACGCGCCCGTCGGCATCGACGAGCGCCACCGCGACGACCAGCAGCACCGGCAGCGAGCCGGGCGCGGGGGTGGAACTGGGATCGAAACAGGCGCTCACGGCCGATCAGCTCCGGTAGCTGCCGTTGATGTCGATATAGCCGTGCGTCAGGTCGCAGGTCCACACCTTCGCCGTCCCCTTGCCCAGGCCGAGGTCGATGTCGATGTCGACCTCCTTGCCCTTCATGTGGGCAGTGACCGGCGCCTCGTCGTAACCGGGGACTTCCATCCCGTCGGCGCAGATCAGGGTGCCGCCGACGGTGATCTTGATGAGGTCGCGGTCGGCGCGCTCGCCGGCGCGGCCGATGGCGGCGACGATGCGGCCCCAGTTGGCGTCCTCGCCGGCCACCGCGGTCTTGACCAGCGGCGAGTTCGCCACCGTCATGCCGATCCGCTTGGCGGCGGCGTCGCTGTCGGCACCGCGCACGGTGATGGCGATGAACTTGGTCGCCCCCTCGCCGTCACGCACCACCTGCAGCGCCAGATCGAGCAGCAGATCCTCCAGCGCGGCGCGGAACTCCGCCAGTTCGGCGGCATCGGCGCTCGACACCGGGGCGTTGCCGGCCTTGCCGGTGGCGAACAGCAGCAGCGTGTCGCTGGTCGAGGTGTCGCCGTCCACCGTGATGGCGTTGAAGGTGCGCTCGGTGAATTCCGACAGCATGTCCTGCAAGGCGGTGGCGGCGATGGCGGCGTCGGTGAAGACGAAGCCCAGCATCGTCGCCATGTCCGGCGCGATCATGCCGGAACCCTTGGCGAAGCCGGCGATGGTCACCGTCGTCCCGCCGATCCTGGCGGTGCGCACCGCCCCCTTCGGGAAGGTGTCGGTGGTCATGATGGCGCGGGCGGCCTTCTCCCACGCGGCGGAATCGGCGGCGAGGCTCGGCGCCATCGGTGCCAGGCACTTGCCGATGGCGTCGGCGGCCAGCGGGATGCCGATCACGCCGGTCGACGCGATATAGACCTCGTCCGGAGCGCAGCCGGCCAGCTCGGCGGCGGCGCTGACGGTCGCCTGCACGGTGGCGTCGCCCGCCTTGCCGGTGAAGGCGTTGGCATTGCCGGCATTCACCACCACGGCGCGGGCCGAGCCCTTGGGCAGGCTGTCGCGGCACCAGATCACCGGGGCCGAGCAGGTCAGCGACCGGGTCAGCACGCCCGCCACGCTGGTGCCGGGATCCAGCACGGCCAGCAGCAGATCGTCGCGGCCCTTGTATCGGATGCCGCTGTTCGCCGTGGCGATGCGCACGCCCGCGATGGGCGGCAACGTCGGGAAGCTGGCGGGAGCCAAGGGGGAGAGGGTCGTGGCCATGGAGGGAATTCCCGTGGTGGGGGAGTGGTGGTGGCGTAAGGGTGGAGAGAAGATGCGGACGGCCGCCCCCTCCCCGTCTTGCAGGGAAGGGGCGGCCGTCCGCCGCCGTCTTACTTCTTCGCCGGCTCAGCCGGGGTGGCCGGAGCGGCGGCCGGCTCTTCCTTCGGCATCGGCGAGCCGTCGAGCTGGAAGGTCTCGATCTTCGCCTTGCCGCGCAGCTCCTCGACCAGCGCGGTGACGATGTCCTTCGACAGCGTCTGCTCCAGCTGCGGCTTCACCTCGTCAAGCGTCGGCTGCGGCTGGGTGCGCCGGTCCTCGACCTTGATGATGTGGTAGCCGAACTGGGTCTTGACCGGCTCCTTGCTGATCTCGCCCGGCTTCATGGCGAAGGCGGCGTTGGCGAAGGGCTCGACCATCGCGTCCTTGGTGAAGTAGCCGAGGTCGCCGCCCTGGGCCGCGGCGGCGGCGTCCTTGGACTTCTCCTTGGCCAGCTTGGCGAAATCGCCGCCCTTCTTCAGCTGGGCGATGATGGCCTTGGCCTCGTCCTCCTTCTCGACCAGGATGTGGGCGGCCTTGACCTCCTCCTGCGCCGGGTTCTCCTTCAGGTAATCCTGATAGGCCTTGTTCAGCGCCTCGGGCGTGACGCGGGCCTTGATCTCCTTCTGGATGAAGGCGCGCTGGACCGCGCGCTCCTCGGCGCGCTTGATCTCGTCCTTCACCTCGGCCGAATCGGCCAGACCGGCCTTGTAGCCGGCCGAGGAGACCAGCTTGCCGCTGACCAGCTGGTCGATCACAGCCGGATAGATCATCTCGATCGGCATCTGCTGCACCTGGGGCGGCAGCTGCGAGACCATGCGGGTGACGTCCGACTTGTGCAGCTCCTCGCCGTTGACGCGGGCGACGACCGGATCGGCCGGGGCGGCCGGGGCCGGAGCAGCGGCGGCAGCCGGAGCCGGAGCGGCCGGCGCCGGGGTAGCGGGAGCCGTCGTCTGGGCATGGGCGGCCAGCGCGATGCCACAGGCGGCAACCGACAGGAGCGCGGTGCGGAACACTCGTTGAACCATGGCGTGTCTGTTTCCTTCCGGCGGATGCTTCGCAACAAATGGGCGGCCGATGGGCCGGCGCCCGTTTCGCATGGTCTGCGGCATCGGAGCCATCCGCCGCTCCGCGCCCGATTCCGCAGGGGATTAAGCATGGCTGAGCCGCGCGGGGCAAGGGTCCCCATTGTCCCGTGCTGCGGCAACCGCCCTATAGCTGTGCACCTGCGCAGGGGATACCAGCCCTCACCGGCGCCAGCCAACCGCCACGGCGCTTTCTGGACGCGAATTCATCAAACGGTCATGGCAGACCCCATCCAGCCGCCTGCGCAAATGCCGCAACGATGCCCCCGCCGGCCCGGTCTCGTTGACAGGGCCTTGCCATAGTCCTATGTGAGACCCGTCGATAGGCTGGCCCACATTCCGCTTTACTCCCGAGGTTTTCATGTTCGGCGCTCTCGCCCGCAAGATTTTCGGCACCGCCAACACGCGCGCGGTCAAGGCGCTGCACAAGACCGTCGCTCAGATCAACGCGCTGGAGCCGTCGGTCGCCGCGCTGTCGGACGACCAGCTGAAGGGTCGCACCGACTGGCTGCGCGAGCGGCTGGCCAAGGGCGAGACGCTGGACGACATCCTGCCGGATGCCTTCGCCACCGTGCGCGAGGCGGCCAAGCGCGTGCTGGGCCAGCGCCATTTCGACGTGCAGCTGATGGGCGGCATGGTGCTGCACAGCGGCAAGATCGCCGAGATGCGCACCGGCGAAGGCAAGACCCTGGTCGCCACGCTGGCCGTCTACCTGAACGCGCTGGAAGGCAAGGGCGTCCATGTCGTCACCGTGAACGACTACCTCGCCTCGCGCGACAGCGGCTGGATGGCGCGGGTCTACGGCTTCCTCGGGCTGTCGACCGGCTGCATCGTCCATGGGCTGGACGACGACGAGCGGCGCGCCGCCTATGCCGCCGACATCACCTACGGCACGAACAACGAGTTCGGCTTCGACTATCTGCGCGACAACATGAAGTTCCGGCTGGAGGAGCTGGTCCAGCGGCCCTTCAACTTCGCCATCGTCGACGAGGTCGACTCGATCCTGATCGACGAGGCGCGCACGCCGCTGATCATCTCCGGCCCGTCGACCGATTCGTCGGAGATGTATGTCCAGGTCGACCGGCTGATCCCGATGCTGGTTCCTGAGGATTACGAGAAGGACGAGAAGCACCGCTCCGTCAGCTTCACCGAGGCCGGTCAGGAGCATATGGAGCAGCTGCTCAGCGAAGCCGGGCTGCTGAAGTCGGGCGGTCTCTACGACATCCAGAATGTGGCGCTGGTCCACCATTCGCAGCAGGCGCTGCGCGCCCACATGCTGTTCCAGCGCGACAAGGACTACATCGTCAAGGACGACAAGGTCGTCATCATCGACGAGTTCACCGGCCGCATGATGGAAGGCCGCCGCTTCTCCGAAGGCCTGCACCAGGCGCTGGAAGCCAAGGAGAAGGTGACGATCCAGCGCGAGAACCAGACGCTGGCCTCCATCACCTTCCAGAATTATTTCCGCATCTATCCGAAGCTGGCCGGCATGACCGGCACCGCCCTGACCGAAGCGGCTGAGTTCGGCGAGATTTACGGGCTGGAAGTGGTCGACATGCCGACCAACGTCCCGGTCAAGCGCATCGACCATGACGACGAGGTCTATCGCACCGCGGCGGAGAAGTACCACGCTATGACCGACCTGATCGAGGACGCGCGCAAGCGCGGCCAGCCGGTGCTGGTCGGCACCACCTCGATCGAGAAGTCGGAACTGCTGTCGGAGCTGCTGACGAAGCGCGGCATCCCGCACAACGTCCTGAACGCCCGCCACCACGAGCAGGAAGCCTACATCGTGGCGCAGGCCGGCCGCGCCGGCGCGGTGACGGTCGCCACCAACATGGCGGGCCGCGGCACCGACATCCAGCTCGGCGGCAATCTCCAGATGCGGATCGAGGTCGAGCTGGCCGACGTTCCGGAAGGTCCGGAGCGCGACGCCCGCATTGCCCAGATCGAGGCCGAGATCGCCGAGGCGCGCGAGAAGGTCAAGCAGGCCGGCGGCCTTTACGTCATCGGCACCGAGCGGCACGAGAGCCGCCGCATCGACAACCAGCTGCGCGGCCGCTCCGGCCGCCAGGGCGATCCCGGCACCTCGAAGTTCTTCCTGTCGCTGGAAGACGACCTGATGCGCATCTTCGGGTCGGAACGGATGGACAGCATGCTCCAGCGTCTCGGCCTGAAGGAGGGCGAGGCGATCATCCATCCCTGGATCAACAAGGCGTTGGAAAAGGCGCAGCAGAAGGTCGAGGCGCACCATTTCGAGGTCCGCAAGAACCTGCTGAAGTTCGACAACGTCATGAATGACCAGCGCAAGGTCGTCTATGAGCAGCGCCACGAGGTGATGGAGAGCGAGGACATCGCGGAGGAAATCCGCGAGATGCGCCACCAGATCATCGCCAACATGGTGTCGACCGCGATTCCGGCCAACAGCTACTCCGAGCAGTGGGACATCGACGGCCTGCACGAGGCGGTCAACCGCGTGCTCGGCATGGATCTGCCGGTCCATGAGTGGGCCAAGGAAGAGGGCATCGCCGAGCCGGAGATCGAGGAGCGCGTGCGCGAGGCCGCCGACCGCAAATATGCGGACAAGGAGGAGGCCTACGGCGCCGAGACGATGCGGCATGTCGAGAAGAGCATCCTGCTCCAGATCCTGGACCAGGAATGGAAGGACCACCTCCTCCAGCTCGACCATCTGCGCCAGGGCATCAACCTGCGCGCCTACGCCCAGAAGGATCCGCTGAACGAATACAAGCGCGAGGCCTTCGAGCTGTTCGACAGCATGCTGATGGCCCTGCGCGAGCAGGTCACCACCATCCTGATGCATGTCGAAATCCGCATGGCGCCGTCGCAGGAGGAGCTGTTCGCCCGCCAGATGCAGGAGATGCACGAGGGCCGCATGGACCCGGCGCTGGCGATGGCCGCCATGGGGGCTGGCGATGGCGAAGCCCTGCCGGACGGCATGGTCCGCGCATCCACGCTCGCCGGCACGCCGGAGGACCAGCCCCTGCCGGCCGAGGTGATGGAGAACACCCCGCGCAACGCCGCCTGCCCCTGCGGGTCGGGCAAGAAGTTCAAACACTGCCACGGGCGCATGGCCTAAGGATCGGTCAGTGGGGACGCCTGCCGGCGTCCCCACCCTTGCAGTGAAACCAACCTCTTCCCGTCCCGTTTCCCATCCATCACCACGGAGAAGCGGGACGTCATGCTTGAAGAATTCAAGAAGTTCATCAGCCGCGGCAATGTCGTGGAACTGGCGGTCGGCATCATCATTGGCGCCGCCTTCACCGGGATCGTCAATTCCCTGGTCAAGGACATCCTGATGCCGCCGATCGGCTGGATCATGGGCGGCATCGACTTCTCAAACTATTTCCTCAGCCTGTCCGGCGGCCATTACGACTCGCTCCAGGCGGCCGAGGCGGCGGGGGCGGCCACCGTCAATTACGGCCGCTTCATCAACGCCTGCATCAATTTCCTGATCGTCTCGGGCGCGCTGTTCCTGATCGTCCGGCAGGTCAACCGGCTGCACATCCTGCACAGGGAAACGCCCAAGACCCCGCCGCGGCAGGAACAGCTGCTGGAGGAAATCCGCGACGCCCTGCGCGCTCAGGCCGGACACCCGCCCATCAACCGTACCCGCTGACCATTTTCCATCAACGCGGGAGCTTGTCACAGGCTCGTAAGAACCCTTCGTTGCCGCTGCGCGTCGAACGGGTTACCCTCTTGGGCAAGCTGGCGATGGCGGAGTGATGGCCTCACACGCCTGCGCTGTCCATGACCTCGGCAAGGGCCATGTCCATGTCCGCCACGCGCCGTCCCCCGACCGTCCCCGCCGGGGCGCCCCCATGAGCGCCCCGATGATCCGCACCGCGATCCGCACCGCGCGGACCGCGATCTCGCGGATGCTGACGATCCTGCTGCTGGCGCTTCTGACCGGCGATCCGGCGGCGGCGATCAACACCCCAGCGCCGGCCGCCGTTCCGGACGGCGGACCGCGTCCGACCGAAATCCGGGTGACGCTCGACAACAATTACCCGCCCTACAGCTTCCACATGCCCGACGGCAGCCATGTCGGCATCGTGAAGGATCTGTGGGCGCTGTGGTCGCAGAAGACCGGCGTCCCGGTCCGCCTGATTCCCCTCGACTGGGGGCTCGCCCGGCAGACCATGGACAACGGCGGTGCCGACGTCATCGAGACCATCTTCCGCAACAGCGCCCGCGACCTGCTCTACGACTTCTCCAAGCCCTATGCCCGCGTCGACGTGCCGATCTGGTTCAGCGCCGACCTCAGCGGCATCACCGGGGTGGACTCGCTGCGCGCCTTCACGGTCGGGGTGAAGGACGGCGATTTCTGCATCGAATGGCTGACCGACCAGGGCATCACCGCCTTCCAGCGCTATCCCGGCTTCGAGGCGATGGTCGACGCCGCCGCCCGCCAGGACACGCGGGTCTTCTGCATGGACGACCCCTCTGCCCGCTATTACATGACCAAGCGCGGGGTGCAGGGGCGTTTCCGCTACACCGAGCCGCTTTACACCGGCGAACTGCACTGGGCGGTCCACAAGGGCAACACCGCGCTGTTTCGCCAGATCGCCGACGGCTTCGCCCGCATCACGCCCGAAGAACGCAAGGCGATCGAGGAACGCTGGGTCGGCCGCCGCCTGACCGGCATGGTCAGCCCCCAGGTGATGGACCTGCTGATCAAGCTGCTCGCCGGCCTGACCGTGCTGGGGATCGGCGCGCTGGTCTGGGGCCTGCTGCTGCGCCGGCAGGTGGAAAGCAAGACCGAGAGCCTGCGCACCGCGGTCGCGGCACTGACCGCCAGCGAGGAGCGCGTCCGCACCATCTTCGACAGCGTCAACGACGCCATCGTCATCCATGATCTGGACAGCGGCGCCATCCTGGAGGTGAACCGCCGGATGAAGGAGATGTACCGGGTGGGCGATGTGCCGCTGTCGGACATCGATGTCGGCATGCTCAGTTCGGGCGACCCGCCCTACACGGCGGAGGTGGCGGCGGACTGGCGCCGCAAGGCCGGCGGCGGGGAGCCGCAGCTGATCGAATGGCATGCCCGGCGGCTGGATGGCTCACTGTTCTGGGCGGAGGTCAGCATGCGGCGGGCCATCATCGACGGCAACGACCGCCGGGTGCTGGTTCTCATTCGCGACATCACCGAACGCAAGGCGGCGCAGGAGCGCATGGAGTATCTGTCGCGCCACGACGCGCTGACCCTGCTGCCGAACCGTGTGCTGGTGCAGGACCGCACCGAACAGGCGCTGGCCCGGTCGGAGCGCAACGGCCGATTGGTGGCGCTGGTCGCCTGCGGCCTGGACCGCTTCAAGACGGTTAACGACAGCCTCGGCCACGCCGTCGGCGACGCCCTGCTGCGCGCGGTGGCGGACCGGCTGAAGGCGGCGGTGCGTGAAACCGATACGGTCAGCCGGGGCGGCGGCGACGAGTTCATCCTGCTGCTGTCCGGCCAGCCGGACATCGATTCGGTGGTGGAAACCGTCGCCTCCCTGCACGAGGCGATGGCCGAGCCCTTCCAGGTCGACGGGCATGAGCTGACCCTGACCCTGTCGTCGGGCGTGGCGCTGGCCCCCGCCGACGGCAAGGATTTCGCCACCCTGCTGAAGAACGCCGACACCGCCCTCCACCATGCCAAGACGGCCGGCCGCGACACCCACCGCTTCTATGCCGAGGCGATGAACGCCGAGGCGGTGGCCCACCTGTCCACCCGCAGCGGCCTGCGCCGCGCGCTGGAACGGGGGGAGTTCCTGATCCATTACCAGCCGCAGGTCAGCCTGGAGACCGGTGCCGTGACCGGTGCGGAGGCGCTGGTGCGCTGGAACCACCCGGAAAAGGGCATGGTGCCGCCCGGCGACTTCATCCCGATCGCCGAGGACAGCGGCCTGATCGTGCCGATCGGCGCCTGGGTGCTGACGGAGGCCTGCCGGCAGGCGGCGCAGTGGCGCGCCGAAGGGCTGTCGCTGTCGGTGGCGGTCAACCTGTCGGCCCTGCAACTCCAGCGCAGCGACCTCGTCCGCACGGTGACGCGGGCGCTGGCCGAAAGCGGGCTGGACCCGCTGCTGCTGGAGCTGGAGCTGACCGAATCGATGCTGATCCAGAACACCGAAGTGGTGATGGACAATCTGCGCCGGATCAAGGCGATGGGCGTACAGGTGTCGATCGACGATTTCGGCACCGGCTATTCCAACCTGTCCTACATCGGCCGTCTGGCGGTGGACAAGCTGAAGATCGACCGCGGCTTCGTCGCCGACCTGACCCGCAGCCACGACAGTGCCAAGATCACCGCCGCCGTCATCCAGATGGCGCACAGCCTGAACCTGACCGCTGTGGCGGAAGGGGTGGAGGACGCCGAGACGCTGGAGGCCCTGCGCGCGCTGAACTGCGATGTCGCCCAGGGCTATTATCTCGGCCGCCCCGGCCCTGCCGAGGCGGTGGAGCGCGCCGCCCGGCAGGTGAACCCGTTCAGGGTGGGTGTTTAGGCCCTACAGCCCCTTCACCAGGGCGACCAGCTGGTCGAGAGCGGCGCCCCAGCCATGGTGGAAGCCCATCTCCTCGTGCTGCGTCTTCGCCGCCTCGTCCTTGTGGAAGGCGATGGCGGTGTAGAGCGTACCGGCCGCCGTCGGCTCGATGGTGACCGATGCGGTCATGAATCCGCCGCCGGTGGGGCGGTAGTCCGGCCCCAGCGCGTCGGTGAAGACCAGCAGCCGTTCCGGCTCCACGGCCAGGACGCAGCCGGTGCTGTCGTTCCTTTCGCCGTTCGGCCCCTCCATCACCGTGCGGAACTTGCCGCCGGGCCGCAGGTTGATCTCGCAGGCCGTGGTCCGCCAGGGAGCCGGCGTGAACCACTTCATCAGCAGCTCCGGTTCGGTCCAGGCCCGCCAGACCAGATGTGGCGGAACCCCGACCTCGCGCTTCAGTTCAAGGTCGAGTTGCGGATTGAAAGCCGCTGCGCGGTAAGCGGTCATGGTGTCCCGTCCTCCCGTCGGTTCAGGTCCAGCACGAGGCTGTCCAGTTGGTCGAGCCGCTTGCTCCAGAGGCTCCGCTGGGCTTCCAGCCAGCTTTCGGCAGCCGCCAGCGCCTCCGGCTTCAGCGTGCAGGTGCGCACCCGGCCGACCTTCCGCGTTTCGACGAGGCCGCTCTCCTCCAGCATCTTCAGGTGCTGGAGAAAACTGGGCAGAGCCATGTCGAAGGGTTTCGCAAGATCGCCGACCGACGCCGGGCCACGCCCGAGCGCCTGGACAACCGCCCGCCGCGTGGGATCCGCCAGCGCACGGAACGTCAAATCGAGTGCCGCATCCATGACGGCACCCTATCGGGGAAAAACACTTAGGTCAACACCTAACTATCGCCGTCAGGCCGCCCCGCTCGCCATATGCAGGCTGACCACCCCGGCGACGATCAGGGCGATGCCGACCACCTTCGCCACCGTCAGCGATTCGCCGAACACGAACACGCCGATGGCGGCGATGGCCGCCGTGCCGGCCGCCGACCAGATGGCATAGGCGATGCCGACCTCGATGGTGCGCAGCGCCTTGGCCAGCAGAAGGAAGGCGATGCCGTAGCACAGCACCACGACCGCCGCCGGACCCAGCCGCGTCATGCCGTCCGACATCTTCATCGCCGACGTGCCGACGACCTCGAACAGGATCGCCACCACCAGATACAGCCAGCTCATCGCCCCAAACCCCGCCAACCCCCGCAAGGCCGATCCCGCGGGGCGCGCAGGATGGACCGGGCGAACGGGTGCCGCAAGCCCCACCAAAGACCTCCCCCGCCAGGCGGCCACGCCGGAGAGACCCACGCCAAATACCCACACTGGACATCCACGCCGGACACCCAAGGTTGACGCCACGCCCAGCCGGCCCTAGGGTCTTTGCCCTCATTCCCAACTTTATCCTTGTGGTTTCGAAAGGGTCCGACGATGACCGGCGAACGGGATCTGGCGTTGCAGGCGAAGGCATGGCCGTTCGAGGAGGCGCGCAAACTGGTCGCGCGCTTCGCGAAAGCGCCGCCCGCCAAAGGCTATGTCCTGTTCGAGACCGGCTATGGCCCGTCGGGCCTGCCGCATCTCGGCACCTTCGGCGAGGTGGCGCGCACCAGCATGGTGCGCCACGCCTTCCAGACCATGAGCGACATTCCGACCAAGCTGTTCTGCTTCTCGGACGACATGGACGGGCTGCGCAAGGTCCCCGACAACATCCCCAACAAGGAGATGGTGGCGGCCAACCTGGGCAAGCCGCTGACCCAGGTGCCCGATCCCTTCGGCACCCACGACAGCTTCGGCGCCCACAACAACGCCCGGCTGCGCGCCTTCCTCGACAGCTTCGGCTTCGAGTACGAGTTCCAGTCCTCCACCGACTGGTACAAGTCCGGCCGCTTCGACGAGGCGCTGCTCGGCATCCTGCGCCATTACGACGAGGTGATGGCGGTGATGCTGCCCACCCTCGGCGCCGAGCGTCAGGCGACCTACAGCCCCTTCCTGCCGATCTCCCCCTCGACCGGCCGGGTTCTCCAGGTGCCGATGCTGGAGCGCGACGTCGATGCCGGCACCATCGTCTTCGAGGACGAGGACGGGAAGAAGGTCGAGCTGCCGGTCACCGGCGGCCACGTGAAACTGCAGTGGAAACCCGACTGGGGCATGCGCTGGTTCGGCCTCGGCGTCGATTACGAGATGTACGGCAAGGACCTGATCCCGTCGGCCGAGCTGGCCGGCAAGATCTGCAGGATCCTCGGCGGCACCCCGCCGGAGGGGTTCAACTATGAACTGTTCCTCGACGACAAGGGCCAGAAGATCTCCAAGTCGAAGGGCAACGGCCTGACGATGGAGGAGTGGCTGGCCTATGCGCCGCAGGAAAGCCTCGCCCTCTACATGTTCCAGAAGCCGAAGTCGGCCAAGCGCCTGTATTTCGATGTCATCCCGCGCGCCGTCGACGAGTATCTGACCTTCGTCGACAAGGTCCATGGCGAGGAGCCGGCGAAGAAGCTGGAGAACCCCGCCTGGCACATCCACAACGGAGAGCCGCCGGCGGTGCGCTCCGACGTGTCGTTCAACCTGCTGCTCAATCTGGCCGGCGCGGCCAATGCCGAGACCAAGGACGCCATGTGGGGCTTCATCCGCCGCTACGCCCCCGAGGCGACGCCGGAGAACAGCCCCTTCCTCGACAGCATGGTCGGCTATGCCGTGCGCTACTATCAGGATCAGGTGAAGCCGACCAAGCGGTTCCGCGCCCCCACCGACGCCGAGCGCGCCGCCTTGCAGGATCTGCTTGCCAAGCTGGACGGCCTGCCGGCCGACTCCCGCGCCGACACCATCCAGAACGAGGTGTTCGAGGTGGGCAAGGCCCACGGCTTCACCGAGCTGAGGGCGTGGTTCCAGGCGCTGTACGAGGTGCTGCTGGGCCAGACCACCGGTCCGCGCATGGGCTCCTTCATCCAGCTCTACGGCATCGACGAGACCAAGGCGCTGATCCGCGGGAAGCTGACGGCCTGACGCGCCTTTCCTCATTTGACCGAATTGGAACGAGCAAAGGGGGCCGTCGCGAGACGCCCCCCTTTTTCGTTTGCGAACATTCAAGGGCGCGACGATTTTCGCATTCGATCGTCCGTCTGACCCGCGACCGAGCTGTTGCCCTTGAAAAAGGCAGAAAACTGCCTTTCCGCCCACCTGTTGGGCAGACCAAACGATATTCCATACCGCGTTATGCGGTCGTCGCACCGCACCAATTCGAAAAGGGTGGTACCGCTAACACGACAGCAGGCTTAAACTCCGCCTCGTTACTGCATTTTGCAGTGCGTTTCCTCCCTAGACTAAAGGCCGCGCCCGCTTGGGTCGCGGCCCTTTTTTTGCCCTGCGGCACTGCCATCGCCTCACTGTGACGGCCATCACAGCCAAGATCGATAAAATACCGGACAAATTGTTCCGGTAATCGCGACCGGCCGGAGTGGCCGGCGGGCTGGGATGCATCGGGAGGGAGGGCGTGGGATGACCGCCGATCCGCCGCCGTTCGAACGTCATCATCGCACGGCGCAGGCTCTGGTCAGCACCTTTCAGGAGGCGCTGGAGCCGCAATTCACCGCCAAGGGCGCCCTTTCGCGCGAGGAGTTCACCCGCGCGATGGGGCTGATGATGGCGCATTGGCCGGCCGTGCTGCCGCTGTTCGCCTCGATCTGCCAATCCTGTACGGCGGGTTCCTGCGGCGGCTGCGGCAACGGTTGCGGGACCGGGGGGGAGGAACCCCCGCAGATCGAGGCCGGCGGACGCCGGCGCGATTTCGTCACCCGCCTGATGGTGTCGGCGCTGCGCGCCAGCCTGCCCGACCGCATGGATCCGATCACCGGCGCCAGCTTTCCCCAGGTGATCGTTCCCGGCCTGCAATCGACCCTGACCGCGCTCTTCTACGAGAAGGAATGGGAGGCGATGAACGCCAGCGTCATCGCCCTGTTCAACCGCCTCGGCACCGACCGCGACGCCGAGGTCTGGAACCGGCTGGCGCATGAGGAAACGCTGGCGGTGCTGGCCGACACGCCCTTCATCCGGGTGATGCTGCGCTTCCGCCAGTTCCACCAGCAGCGCCAGACCTTCATCCGGCGGATGACCGACCAGCTGCGCGATCGCCATTTCGTCTTCGCCGAGGAGCATTTCCAGGCATTGTTCGACGCGCTGTTCGGCCGGCTGCGCGACGGGCTGCGCACCGAACTGGGCCGTGCCCGCACCGACATCCAGTATGGCGAGGGCACGGCGGAGGCGCTGCTGCGCATCTTCGACCAGTTCGACAAGCACCGGCAGGAACAATCCATGCCAGTCCGCGTGCTGGGCGGCCGGCAGATGCCGCGCCCGATGCTTGCGCAGCGCAGCATGCTGGGCAGCACCCCGGCGGCCAAGCGGCGCTGACCGCAACCAGACAGGATGTCACAGGCGGGGCTGCTGTCGAATTAGGAGGCCGTTAACCAGGGGGGCGTTTCGATGGACCGCATGATCCCACCACCGCTGCCCCATCCCGGATGCGGCACAACCACAAGGCTTCAGGTCCGGTGACAGCCCGGCGCTCCCCGTCCCGCCCCTCTCCCCGTCTCCCGCCGGAGTCGGAGTGCGGCGTCGCGCCCGAGTTGATGGACTATCTGTTCGCCGAGTCGCCCCCGCCTGAACCAACTCCCGCTCCCCAGCCAGGCCGCCCCCACCCAGGCCGCGGCATCGCCCGACAGGTCGGCGACGTGCTGGTCGAATCGCGGCTGGCCGGCATGGGCGATGCCAACGTGCGCTCCACACTGGCCCGCAAGCTGTGCCGGCTGCTGCCCGACCTTCCGCCGGGCGGCGCCGACACCGTCAGCACGGTCGCCGTGCGCGCGCTGGAGCAGTTGGCCCGCGACCACATCGTCCGCGTGCGCGAGGCGCTGGCGACGGCGATCAAGGACATCGCCTGCGCCCCGCCATCGGTGGTGGCGACGCTGGCGCGCGACGTCGAACGGTCGGTGGCGGAGCCGGTGCTGCGCTGCTGTGTTGCGCTCGGCGACGAGGAACTGCTCGACATCGTCGCCGCGGCGCCGGCCGGCTGGGCGCTGTCGGCCATCGCCCGGCGCCACAGCATCGGCGCCGCCCTGTCCGACGCCATCGCCGGCAGCGGCCATGCCGAGGCGACCGGCATCCTGCTCGACAACAGCGGGGCGGTGATCGCCGAACCGACGCTCGACAGGCTGGTGGAACAGTCCGCCCACCATCCCGACTGGCGGGAGAAGCTGGCCCGCCGCCCCGCCCTGCCCCGCCGGCTGGCGCTGCGGCTGGCCGATTTCGTCGATCTGGCGGTGGTCGAGGCGCTGCGCCGCCGTGCCGATCTCGACGACGCCACGGTGGCGGAGATCGCCGCCACCACCCGCCGCCGCATCGACTGGGCCGAGGCGCCGGAAGCAGCCGAATCGCCGGAACGCCGCGCCGTCCGCCTGCACCGGCAGGGCAAGCTGGACGAGACGGCGCTCAGCGACGCGATGTCATGGAACGAGACGGGCTTCGTGCGGGCCGCGCTGACGTTGCGCGCCCGCGTGGCGCCGGAGGTGGTGGAGCTCATCCTCGACGCCCACGATCCGCAGGCGGTCACCGCCCTGGTCTGGCGCGCCGGCCTGTCGATGCGCTGCGCCATGCAGATCCAGGCGCGCGCCGCCGGCATCCACCCGCGCGCCATGCTGAACGCCCGGCAGGGCAGCGGCTTCCCGCTGTCCTCCGCCGAGATGGCCCGCCACCTGGAACGCTACGGCATCGGGCCCTGACTGCTCAGCCTTGCCGTTGAGCCTTACTGCACGCCGCCGCGCGGCATCGGCTGGCGCGGCGTGGCGCGGCCGGTGTGCGGAACCGGGGTGTCGGGCGAGACCTCCTTGTAATAGGGGCCGCGGTCGGTCGGGCCTTCCATCGCCTCGGCCGGGGTGACGATCTGCTCGCCGGTGCCGGCGTCGAAGGCGATCAGCGCCTGCTGGCGCACCTTCAGGCAGGCGTCGCGCTTGGCGGTCAGTTCCGCCGACTGCGAGCCGTCCAGCGTCACCAGCGGCAGCACCCAGCTGGCGCGCTGGTTGTCGGGGATCGAGGTGTAGACGTAGTTGGTCAGCGTCTGGCAATAGGCGACGCTGGGGGCCGCCACCGCGTCGGTGATCGGGGCGGCGGCGATGGCGGCGGTGTAGTCGCCGACCGTCTGGGCCTGGGCACCACCGGCGGACAGGGCACCGGCGATGCCGGCAGCAAGCGCCAGGGACATGGTCAGACCGGGAATGAAACGGGCCACGAGCTTGGCCATCTGCGCTCTCCTTCGACCATCTTTGAACAAGGTAGGGACCGGACGCGAACCATACGTATAAAGCCGAACGCTCCGGCGTTTGGAAAGGATCATCGGGGGTGCGACGCAACGCTGCAATGCTCCGCTTGCGGTCATGCTTGCCCTCCGCGACAAAACGCGCTACCTACGCTTCCGAAATCTCGGGGCGCTGGATCCCTAAGACGTTAGAATGACCAACGGTTCTAGTCTCCCGCTGAATGGGGGACGCTCAAACGTTTTAGGGAACGCTCCATGGCTCGCAAGAAGATTGCGCTCGTCGGCGCCGGCCAGATTGGCGGCACGCTGGCTCTGCTCGCTGCTCAGAAGGAACTGGGCGACGTCGTCCTGTTCGACATCGCCGAAGGCATGCCGGCCGGCAAGGCGCTGGATCTCGCCGAAACCTCCCCGGTCGAGGGCTTCAACGCCAGCCTGACCGGCGGCAACGACTATTCGGTCATCGAGGGCGCCGACGTCGTCATCGTCACCGCCGGCATCCCGCGCAAGCCGGGCATGAGCCGCGACGACCTGATCGGCATCAACAGCGGCGTCTGCAAGACCGTCGGCGAAGCCATCGGCAAGTATGCCCCGAACGCCTTCGTCATCGTCATCACCAACCCGCTCGACGTGATGGTGTGGGTGCTGCAGCAGGCCTCCGGCCTGCCGCCGGAGCGCGTGGTCGGCATGGCCGGCGTGCTCGACTCGGCCCGCTTCCGCTACTTCCTGGCCGAGGAGTTCAACGTCTCGGTCGAGGACGTCACCGCCTTCGTGCTGGGCGGCCACGGCGACACGATGGTCCCGCTGGTGCGCTACTCCACCGTCGCCGGCATCCCGCTGCCCGATCTGGTCAAGATGGGCTGGACCACGCAGGAGAAGCTGGACGCCATCGTTCAGCGCACCCGTGACGGCGGTGCCGAGATCGTCAAGCTGCTGAAGACCGGCTCGGCCTTCTACGCCCCGGCCGCCTCCGCCATCCAGATGGCCGAGTCCTACCTCAAGGACCAGAAGCGCGTCCTGCCGGTCGCCGCCCACCTGAGCGGCCAGTATGGCCAGGACGACCTCTACGTCGGCGTCCCGACGATCATCGGCGCCGGCGGCGTCGAGAAGATCATCGAGATCGAGCTGAACGACGAAGAGAAGGCGATGTTCCAGAACTCCGTCGATGCGGTGAAGACGCTGGTCGACGTCGTCAAGAAGCTGGACGCCGAGAAGGCCGCTTCCTAAGAAACGGATCGCGCGGTCCCCGGCGTCCACCCGGTCCATATCCGGGCCGGGTGGACGCCGGTGGTGCGCCCGTCTTGTCCTTCAGTCGACCCGTTCTCGTCAGCCGAAACAAAAAACAGATGGACGCCCGATGAACATCCATGAGTACCAGGCGAAAAGCCTGCTGAAGAAGTACGGCGTCGCGGTTCCCCGCGGCGGCGTTGCCTACACCCCGCAGGAGGCCGAGACGGTCGCCCGCGAGCTGGGCGGTCCGGTCTGGGTCGTGAAGTCCCAGATCCATGCCGGCGGCCGCGGCGCCGGCCGCTTCAAGAACAACCCCGAGGGCAAGGGCGGCGTCCGCGTCGTCAAGTCCATCGAGGACGTCGGCAAGAACGCCGCCGAGATGCTGAACAGCGTCCTCGTGACGAAGCAGACCGGCGCGGAAGGCCGCGAGGTGAAGCGCCTCTACATCGAGGAAGGCGCCGACATCAAGCGCGAGCTGTATCTCGGCATGCTGATCGACCGCGCCACCGGCCGCGTGACGATCATGGCCTCGACCGAAGGCGGCATGGAGATCGAGGAGGTCGCCCACAACACGCCCGAGAAGATCGTCAAGGTCGCCGTCGACCCGGCCACCGGCATCCAGGGCTACCACACCCGCAAGGTGGCCTTCGCGCTGGGCCTGGAAGGCAAGCAGGTCGGTGCCGCCGCCAAGTTCATCCAGGCCGCCTACAAGGCCTTCGTGGATCTGGACTGCGCCATCGTCGAGATCAACCCGCTGATCGTCACCGGCGCGGGCGACATCCTGGCGCTCGACGCCAAGATGAACTTCGACGACAACGCGCTGTTCCGCCACAAGGACGTCGAAGAGCTGCGCGACGAGGCCGAAGAGGATCCGGCGGAGATCGAGGCGGCCAAGCACAGCCTCAACTACGTCAAGCTCGACGGCAACATCGGCTGCATGGTGAACGGCGCCGGTCTGGCGATGGCCACCATGGACATCATCAAGCTGTATGGCGGCGAGCCGGCCAACTTCCTCGACGTCGGCGGCGGCGCCACGAAGGAGCGCGTCACCGCGGCCTTCAAGCTGATCCTGTCCGACAGCAACGTCGAAGGCATCCTGGTCAACATCTTCGGCGGCATCATGCGCTGCGACGTGATCGCCGAGGGCGTGGTCGCCGCGGCGCGCGAAGTGCACCTGCACGTTCCGCTGGTGGTGCGCCTGGAAGGCACCAACGTCGATCTGGGCAAGAAGATCCTGGCCGAATCCGGCCTGCCGATCCTCTCGGCCGACAACCTCGCCGATGCCGCCGAGAAGGTGGTCAAGGCCGTGAAGGAGGCCGCGTAACATGGCTGTTCTCGTCGACAAGAACACGAAGGTGATCTGCCAGGGCTTCACCGGAGCCCAGGGCACCTTCCACTCCGAGCAGGCGATCGCCTACGGCACCAAGATGGTCGGCGGCGTCACGCCGGGTAAGGGCGGCGCCAAGCACCTCGACCTGCCGATCTTCGACACCGTCGCCGAGGCGGTCGAGAAGACCGGCGCCAACGCCTCCGTGATCTACGTGCCGCCGCCGTTTGCGGCCGACGCGATCCTGGAAGCGATCGACGCCGGGATCCCGCTGGTGGTCTGCATCACCGAAGGCATCCCGGTGCTGGACATGGTCCGCGTCAAGCGCGCGCTCGACGGCTCCAAGACCCGCCTGATCGGCCCGAACTGCCCCGGCATCATCACGCCGGACGAGTGCAAGATCGGCATCATGCCGGGCCACATCCACAAGCGCGGCAAGATCGGCATCGTCTCGCGCTCCGGCACGCTGACCTATGAGGCGGTGGCGCAGACCACGGCGGCCGGTCTCGGCCAGACCACCTGCATCGGCATCGGCGGCGATCCGGTCAACGGCACCAACTTCGTCGACAGCCTGGAGCTGTTCGTGAAGGACCCGGAGACCGAGGGCATCATCATGATCGGCGAGATCGGCGGCGACGCCGAAGTCCGCGGCGCCGAGTTCATCAAGGCGTCGGGCACGAAGAAGCCGGTCGTCGGCTTCATCGCCGGCCGCACGGCGCCTCCGGGCCGCCGCATGGGCCATGCCGGTGCGGTGATCTCCGGCGGCAACGACACCGCCGACTTCAAGATCGACTTCATGAAGTCGGTCGGCATCGCCGTCGCCGACAGCCCCGCCAGCCTGGGCTCCACCATGCTGAAGGTGTTCAAGGGCTGATCGCCTGCGGGCGTCACCTCGACCGGTGACGCCCGCGGCCGGCTGCCTTTGAAAAGAGGACGCCTCTTGAAGAGGTTGACGGGCGGGACGCTGCGGTGCCCCGCCCGCCGCCCCTTCGGACCCATCCTCTTGGACGGATGATCCTGGGAACCCATATGCAAGCGTCGGCGGTGCTCCTCGCATCCCAGTCCGCACCCCACCGGCCCCCCTCGCCGGTTCTTGCACATGGGTATCCAACGATCCCCCGCCCCCTTCATCACTCGCGATCATCTCCCACAGGGAATCGGGCGCACGGCCCGAGGTGAAACCATGTCGGCAAATCTGGAACAGACCTCGTTCCTCTTCGGCTCGAACGCCGGTTACGTCGCCGAACTCTACGCCAGCTACCTGTCCAACCCGGCCGCCGTCGATCCCAGCTGGAACAGCTTCTTCCAGGATCTGGACGAGGATTCGCGCGCCGTCCTGGACGAGCTGCGCGGCGCGTCCTGGACCGTGTCCGATCTGGAGGACCCCAAGGCCAAGCGCGACCCGGTCGCCGAGAGCTTCATCGTCAGCGCCCCCAACGGTGCGGCCAACGGTGCCGCCGCCGCGCTGAACGGCCCCGGCAACGGCGCCATGCTGGCCCACACCCAGCAGGTCTATGGCGGCATCAGCCACCAGCAGCTGCGCGCCGCCACGCTGGACAGCATCCGCGCCCTGATGCTGATCCGCGTCTTCCGCGTCCGCGGCCACATGAACGCGCATTTCGACCCGCTGGGTCTTGAGAAGCGCGAACCGCACCCGGAACTGGATCCGGCGACCTACGGCTTCGGCCCGGACGACCTCGACCGGCCGATCTTCCTGAACTACTCGCTCGGCCTGGAAACGGCGACGCTGCGCCAGATCCTCGACATCCTGCACAAGACCTATTGCGGGACGATCGGCGTCGAGTTCATGCACATCCAGGATCCGGAAGAGAAGGCCTGGATCCAGGAGCGCATCGAGGGCGGCCGCAACCACACCGACTTCACGGTGAACGGCAAGCGCGCCATCCTGGAGCGTCTGACCGCCGCCGAGGGCTTCGAGAAGTTCCTGCAGCTGAAATACACCGGCACCAAGCGCTTCGGCCTTGAGGGCGGCGAGTCGATGATCCCCGCGCTGGAGCAGATCCTGAAGCGCGGCGGCCAGCTCGGCCTCAAGGAAGTGGTGGTCGGCATGGCCCACCGCGGCCGTCTGAACGTGCTGACCAACTTCATGGGCAAGCCCTTCTCCGCCGTCTTCTCGGAGTTCCAGGGCAACCCGTCGAGCCCGGAGGACGTCCAGGGCTCCGGCGACGTGAAGTACCACCTCGGCACCTCGTCGGACCGCGACTTCAACGGCAACATCGTCCACCTGTCGCTGACCGCCAACCCGTCCCACCTGGAATGGGTCAACCCGGTCGTGCTGGGCAAGGTGCGCGCCAAGCAGCAGCAGCGCCGCGACCTGGAGCGCGAGCAGGTGATGGGCGTGCTGATCCACGGCGACGCCGCCTTCGCCGGCCAGGGCATCGTGGCCGAGACGCTGGGCCTGTCGGAGCTGCGCGGCTACCGCACCGGCGGCACCATGCACTTCATCATCAACAACCAGATCGGCTTCACCACCAACCCGACCTATTCGCGGTCGGGCGTGTACTGCTCCGACATGGCCAAGATGGTGCAGGCGCCGATCTTCCACGTGAACGGCGACGATCCCGAAGCCGTCGTCCATGTCAGCCGCATCGCCATCGAGTTCCGCCAGAAGTTCAAGCGGGACGTCGTGATCGACATGGTCTGCTACCGCCGCCACGGTCACAACGAGGGCGACGAGCCGGGCTTCACCCAGCCGCTGATGTACAAGAAGATCCGCGCCCACGCGACCACGCGCGAGCTGTATGCCAAGCAGCTGGTGAGCGAGAACGTCATCACCCAGGCCGAGGGCGACCAGATCACCCAGGACTTCATGAAGAAGCTGGAGGGTGAGTTCGAGGCGTCCAGCACCTACAAGCCGAACAAGGCCGACTGGCTGGAAGGCAAGTGGGCCGGGCTGGAGGCGCAGGGCGCCAACACCGCCCACCGCGGCGAGACCGGCGTGGAGATCGACACGCTGAAGCAGATCGGCTTCAAGCTCTGCGAGTACCCGAAGGACTTCGCGATCAACTCCAAGATCGCGCGCCAGCTGGAAGCCAAGAAGAAGACGCTGGAGACCGGCGAAGGCATCGACTGGGCGACCGCCGAGGCGCTGGCCTACGGCACGCTGGTCGCCGAGGGCACCGGTGTCCGCCTGTCGGGCCAGGATTCCGGCCGCGGCACCTTCTCGCATCGCCACGCGGTGATGTACGACCAGAACACCGAAGAGAAGTACATCCCGCTCTGCCACGTCAGCAAGGATCAGGCGACCTTCGAGGTCCATGACAGCCCGCTGTCGGAGGCCGCGGTCGTCGGCTACGAGTACGGCTATTCGCTGGCCGAGCCGCACAATCTGGTCCTGTGGGAAGCGCAGTTCGGCGATTTCGCCAACACCGCGCAGACCATCATCGACCAGTTCATCTCGTCGGGCGAGTCCAAGTGGCTGCGCATGTCCGGCCTGGTGATGCTGCTGCCGCACGGCTACGAGGGCCAGGGTCCGGAACACTCGTCGGCCCGTCCGGAACGCTTCCTGCAGATGTGCGCCGAGGACAACTGGCAGATCTGCAATGTGACGACGCCGGCCAACCTGTTCCACGTCTTCCGCCGCCAGATCCGCCGCAGCTTCCGCAAGCCGCTGGTCCTGTTCACGCCGAAGTCGCTGCTGCGCCACAAGCTCTGCATCTCCGACCTGTCGGAGATGGGCCCGGGCACCAGCTTCCACCGCGTGCTGGGCGAGACCGCCAACGATCTGGCCGCCAACGACAAGATCCGTCGCATCGTCGTCAGCTCCGGCAAGGTCTATTACGACCTGCTGCAGGAGCGCATGAGCCGCGGCATCAAGGACGTGGTGCTGATCCGCCTGGAGCAGCTCTACCCGTTCCCGGCGGATGCCCTGGCGGCCGAGTTCGCCAAGTATCCGAACGCCGAACTGGTCTGGTGCCAGGAAGAGCCGGAAAACCAGGGTGGCTGGTTCTTCGCCGACCGCCGTCTGGAAGCCGTGCTGAAGGATCTCGGCCACAAGGCCGGCCGTCCCTCCTACGTCGGCCGTCCGGCCACCGCCTCGCCGGCGACCGGCCTGCTGAAGCGCCACAACAAGGAGCAGGCCAAGCTCCTGGACGAAGCCCTGACGGTCCGCTGACCCTCACCCAAGCGAACAAGAAGACGAACGAGGATAAGAAATGGCTACCGAAATCAAGGTCCCCACGCTGGGTGAGTCCGTCTCCGAAGCGACGGTCGCCCGCTGGCTGAAGAAGGCCGGCGAGGCCGTCGCCATGGACGAGGCGCTGGTCGAGCTGGAGACCGACAAGGTCACGCTTGAGGTGAATGCGTCGGCCGCCGGCGTGCTGGCCGAGATCGTCGCTCCGGAAGGGGCGAACGTCGAGGTCGGCGCCCTGCTGGGCGTCATCAACGAGGGTGCCAGCGCCGGCGCCGCCCCGGCGGCTGCTCCGGCGCCCGCCGCCGCTCCGGCTCCGGCAGCCGCACCGGCCCCGGCCGCTGCCCCGGCTGCCGCCACCCCGGGCAACCTGGCCGCTTCCGGCCCGGCCGCCCGCAAGCTGGCCGATGAGAAGGGCATCGACGGCTCGTCCATCGCCGGTTCGGGCAAGGATGGCCGCGTGACCAAGGGCGACGTTCTGGCCGCCCCCGCCCCGGCCGCCAAGCCGGCCGCTCCGGCCCCGGCGCCGAAGATGGTGTGGGCCGCCGGCACCCAGGGCGACCGTCCCCGCGCCGCCCAGGAAGAGCGCGTCCGCATGACCCGCCTGCGCCAGCGCATCGCCGAGCGCCTGAAGGAGGCCCAGAACAGCGCCGCCATGCTGACCACCTTCAACGAGGTGGACATGTCGGCCGCGATCGCTCTGCGCGCCGAGTACAAGGACTATTTCGAGAAGCGCCACAAGGTGCGGCTCGGCTTCATGTCCTTCTTCGTCAAGGCCGCCGTCCAGGCCCTCAAGGAGATCCCGGCCGTCAACGCCGAGATCGACGGGACCGACATCGTTTACAAGAACTACTATGACATCGGCGTCGCCGTCGGCACGCCGCAGGGTCTGGTGGTTCCGGTGGTGCGCGACGCCGACAAGCTGGACTTCGCCGGCGTCGAGGGCACCATCGCCGCCCTCGGCAAGAAGGGCCGCGACGGCAAGCTGTCGATGGACGAACTGACCGGTGGCACCTTCACCATCTCCAACGGTGGTGTCTACGGCTCGCTGATGTCGACCCCGATCATCAACCCGCCGCAGTCGGCCATCCTTGGCATGCACAAGACGATGGACCGCGCGGTCGTTGTCGGCGGCAAGATCGAGGTCCGCCCGATGATGTATCTGGCGCTGTCCTACGACCACCGCATCATCGACGGCAAGGAGGCGGTCACCTTCCTCGTCCGCATCAAGGAGCTGATCGAGGATCCGCGCCGCCTGCTGCTGGACGTCTGATCCGAGATAACGGGCTTAACGAGGCAAGGGAGGGCTCCGCCCCTCCCTTGACCCGGCCGCCAAGGGCACTGCCCTTGGAACCCTGAAGGGGCGCCGCAAGGCGCCCTTTTTCTTTTGGCACGCACTCCCCCGAAGAATCTCCCTCTCCCCCCGGGAGAGGGGATACCTGCCCCCAAAAGGTTCGCGCAAACAACAGTCCGCAGCCCGCTCAAATCCTCTTGCCAGAGATACGGTATCTGGTATACCGTATCGATAATGTCAGTGCGACGGCGGTTTACGGGCCATCGCCGCACCGGCTCCCCCGGCGCCCAATCCAAGAGGGGGCGGACGCCAAGGAGATCGACATGGACGAGAAAGCAGCAGCGGGTTCGCCCGCGGTTGTGGATTGCGGGCAGCTGGTGGCGGTGATCGGCGATGCCGTCATCGTGTCCGATGCGGCCGGGGCCATCACCCTGTGGAACGCGGCGGCGGAGCGGATGTTCGGCTTCACCGCCGACGAGGCGATGGGCAAGTCGCTCGACATCATCATTCCGGAACGCCAGCGCCAGCGTCATTGGGATGGGTATGAAAAGACCATGGCCACCGGCGAGACCCGCTACGGCCATGACCTGCTTCGGGTTCCGGCGGTCCACAAGGATGGGCACAGCCTGTCGATCGCCTTCACCGTCGCGCTTTTGCGCGGGACCGACGGTGCGGTGACCGGGATCGTCGCCGTGGTGCGGGACGAAACCGCCCGCTGGACCGAAGAACGGACATTGCGCCGCCGCCTCAGCGAACTGGAAGCCGCCGCCCAAGCCGCCACCCAAGCAGGCGTGGCGGCGGCCGGCTGAGTGCCGCGCGGACTTTTGAGCAAATCCAAGAGACGAACTGAAACAACGCGAAATAAGGGAGTGTTGCAGTCATGACCAAGCCGCTCGAAGGCATCAAGATCATCGACTTCACCCATGTGCAGGCCGGCCCCGCCTGCACCCAGCTTCTGGCCTGGTACGGCGCGGACGTGATCAAGGTCGAACGTCCGGGTGCCGGCGACGTCACCCGCAGCCAGCTGCGTGACATCCCGGGCGCCGACGCGCTCTATTTCACCATGCTGAACAGCAACAAGCGCTCCCTGACGCTGGACACCAAGACGGCCGAGGGCAAGGAGGTCCTGACCCGTCTGATCAAGGAATCCGACGTTCTGGTCGAGAATTTCGGCCCCGGCGCGCTCGACCGCATGGGCTTCAGCTGGGACAAGATCCGCGAGCTGAACCCCGGCATGATCGTCGCCTCGGTCAAGGGCTTCAGCGACGGCCACCATTACCAGGACCTGAAGGTCTATGAGAACGTCGCCCAGTGCGCCGGCGGTGCCGCCTCGACCACCGGCTTCTGGGACGGCCCGCCGACCGTGTCCGCCGCCGCCCTCGGCGACAGCAACACCGGCATGCACCTCGCCATCGGCATCCTGACCGCGCTGATGGCCCGCACCAAGACCGGCAAGGGCCAGAAGGTCGCCGTGTCGATGCAGGACAGCGTCCTGAACCTCTGCCGCGTCAAGCTGCGCGACCAGCAGCGCCTGGACCGCGTCGGCTACCTGGAGGAATACCCGCAGTACCCGCACGGCAAGTTCACCGACGTGGTTCCGCGCGGCGGCAATGCCGGCGGCGGCGGCCAGCCGGGTTGGGTGCTGAAGTGCAAGGGCTGGGAGACCGATCCCAACGCCTACATCTACTTCACCATCCAGGGCCACGCCTGGGCGCCGATCTGCAAGGCGCTGGGCCGCGAGGAGTGGATCGACGACCCGGCCTACAACACCGCCGAGGCGCGTCAGGACAAGATCTTCGACATCTTCGCGATCATCGAGGATTGGCTGAAGGACAAGACCAAGTTCGAGGCCGTCGACATCCTGCGCAAGTACGACATCCCGTGCTCGCCGGTGCTGTCGATGAAGGAGATCGCCAACGACCCGTCGCTGCGCGCCAGCGGCACGGTGGTGGAGGTCGACCACAAGGTGCGCGGCAAGTACCTGACGGTGGGCAGCCCGATCAAGTTCTCCGACATGACGGTCGAGGTCACCGGCTCCCCGCTGCTCGGCGAGCACACCGACGAGGTTCTGGCCCAGCTCGGCTACAACAAGGACCAGATCGCCGCCATGCACGACGCCAAGGTGGTCTGATCCCCGTCCCATCCTGACCCTCCTTTGCCCAGCGGAGGAGGGTGGGGTGGGGGCAATCAGCCCCCCCCGAAAGCACGAAACGGCGCCCCACAAGGGCGCCGTTTCCATTTCCGCATCCGCCACCCCGGCCGATGCCCCGGCCATCAAATCTTCCCGCTGCGCTCCAGATCGTTCAGGATCTCGCCCGCCCGGTTGGTCAGCGTCCGCGCCAGCCGGTCGTAATGGCCGTCGCCGGTCATGCGGGCACGCTGCGCGGCCTCCGCCCCCAGCTGGGCGAGTTCGTGCGCCATCTTCCGATAATCCGGGACCGTGGTCCAAGTGATGTCCGGCTCGGCCGCATCCGCCCCGGCAATGACCGGCCCTGCGCCACGTCGTTTCGGATGATCCTTGGAAGCCACAACCACCCCACCCACCGGTGCCAGTGAAGGGTGCATCCTGGCATACCAGTCCGCCCGAACCAACCAACGCTTACGGCAGCAACAGCACAGCCTTTGGCTGTGGCCGGCCTTGCCGAATCGGATAGGCCGCCTCCCGGTGGAAGTCCCGCCAGTCGATCAGCAGGGTCAGTCGATCAGCAGGTCCAGCGTCGAGCGCACCACCTGCACGATCTCGCCGCCGAAGGAGGATGTCGTCTGGCCACGGGCGTTGACGATGATCGACAGCTCATGCTCCGTCGTCGGGGCGAAGCGGGCGATCTCCTGCACCAGATCGTCAGCCAGGATGGCGTCGCGGGTCACCCCGGCCTGGGTGGCGGCCTTGTCGCGCCAGCCGTTCAGCGCGGCGGCGATGGCCGCCTCGATCTGCTGCGACTCCTCCTTGCGGCGGAGATCGGTGAACAGCACCAGCACGCGCCACGCCCCGTCGGCATAGGCGGTTTCGATGCGCTGGACCTCGACCGTCCGCAGGAAGGCGGACAGCTGCGCCTGCGCCTCGTCGGCGGCGGCATCGGGAATGGTGAAGGTGCGGATCTCGGTGCTCATCGCCCAACCCTTTTGTAAGGGGCCAACCCTGCTGTAAGGCCGTCCTCCGTGGTCGGAGCCTACACAGAAATGGCGCGTTCGGCAAACCGGGACCCTGCGACGGAGGTGCTCCGGGACCTTGGGGATACCCCCAATTACCGTGTGTCGATTCGCCTCCCCCGCGCGTTGTGGGAGTAGCCGCAGCACGCCCGGAGACGCCCGATGTCCGATCTCGCCCCGCAGGAGCCACAGCCCCAGCCACAGCCCCAGCCGGAACCGCACTCCCTCCCTGCCCATGCCGCGGATACCGCCACCGCCGCGACACCGCGACAGGGCCGGCGGCGCTGGTGGATGGCGGCAACCGGAGTGCTGCTGGTGCCGCTGGCTCTGGCCGGGCTGGCGGCGCTCGGAGTGCTGTGGACCGGCTCCCTGCTCTACGACCAGCCCTTCGCCTGGTACAACCTGAACCGCATCAATGCGGTTGCCGAGCGGGCGGCGCGCACCCCCGATTCGGTGCTGGTGGTGGCGCTGGGCGACACTGCCCTGCGCGACGCCACGCTGGACGAGCCCGGCATGGCGAAGATCGCCGCCGAGCGCGGGGTGCCCAGACTGGAGTTCCTGCGCATCGTCCACCGGCAGGCCCAGTTCGCCGACTTCGAGCCGCTGCTCGACCGGCTGATCGCGGTGAAGCCGACGCTGATCCTGCTCGACCGCAACCTGCTGACCGCCAGCCGCAACCCGGTGGACGAGCTGCAACGCTACGGCAACGGCCTGCTGCGGCTCTATCGCGGCCAGACCTACGTCCAGGATCAGGTGGCGCTGCAATACCGGCGCGGCTGCGGCCCGACCCCGTCGGCCTGGCTGACCGGCGGGTCGCCGGGCGCCGTCACCGGCTCGACCGCCACCGAGCGGCAGGTGCGCGCCTTCATCGACCGCGCCTGGGCCGCCGGCATCCGCGTCGCCCTGATCGAAGTCTCCAGCCGCCCGGCCCGGCAGGCCCCCAGCCTGATCGCCACCGCGTCGGCCGCCGAACCGGCCGCCCAGCCCTCGACCGCCAGCCTGCCGCTGTGGAACTACGGCAGCGCCGCCGCGGAGCCGGACGATTATGAGGACGCCGCTCCCACCGCCGCCTGCGATCAGGCCAGCGCCAACGGCCGCAACGCCTTCTCCGCCTGGCTGAGCGGCGGCATCGCCGGCGCTGTGGCCGGCGCCCAGCCGGATCGCATGCCCGGCCGCGCCGTGGTGACGGAGGCCGCATCGCTGCCGTAATGCCGCACTGCAACCATCTCCCGTTCTTTCCGCCTTCCGGTTAAACCACTTTTTGTTTATGGTTTTGTGGTCGGGCGAGTCGCAACAGGAGACGGATGCATGGCTTCCATCATGATCAAGAAGGCCGGCGAAGGGCTGGTCTCGCAGGCCCACCGCAACGCCGACGTCGGCCCGACCAGCGGCAGCTCGGTCGTTTACGAAATCCAGAACGTGCCGGGCGGCGTCAGCGTCGACGACGTGATCGCCGCCTTCAAGACCTACCAGCCGGCCGACAAGGTGTACGAGATCGACTGGTCCGCCCTGTCAAAGTAACCAGGGAAGGGGGCCGCCAACGCCCCCTTCCTCACATGCCCGCTTACTGCTGCAGCGCCGGATAGCGCTTGGCCCACACCTCCAGCTGGGCGACATGCTCGGCCTCTTCGGCGGCGAACTCCTCGGCCATCATGCGGACCTCGGCGTCGGTGGTGGTCTTCGCCACCTCGGCGTAGAAGGCCTGCCCGCGCCGTTCGCTGTCGAGCGCCAGCTCCAGCGCGTATTCCACCGTCATCAGATAGTGCGACCCCTCCATCGAGGCCGCTTCCGGGCTGTCGCCGTCCGGCCACTGGAAGTCTTCCGGCGCCAGATCGGGGATCTTGCGGAAGCCCGACCGTTCCCGCGCCTCGGCCAGATGCAGACGCGAGAATTTCGCCATCTGGCCGAAGAAGGCCGCGACCTCCTGGTTGCCATAGGTCTTCATCGCCTCCGACAGGTCGGAGAAGCGGGTGGCGGCGTCCTCCTCCAGCGCGCAGGCATGGGCGAGGAACAGGGCGGCATCGTGGATATCGGTCATGGATCCCTGTGAAGTGCGAAGAAGCCCGACGACCCCAAAACCATACAGTTTTTGCGGTCATCGGTCGCGGCCGCTCTCCCCCCGCCCCGCCCCTGCGACCTTTTGGCGCGCGCCGTCCTGCCCGCCTCCCGAAAACCATTGCCTTTCCCGCCGGTTCGCGGCAGCAGACTCCCCCTCATGAGCAAGCCCGCCTTCCCCGCCCTGCCCCCCCTTCCAATAGATCCCGTCCTGCCCGCCCTCTTGGAGGCGCTGGACAGCCGCGGCACCGCCGTACTCCAGGCCCCGCCCGGTGCCGGCAAGACAACCCGCGTGCCGCTGGCCCTGCTGGAGGCCGGTTGGCTGAAGGGCCGCAAGATCCTGGTTCTGGAGCCACGGCGCCTCGCCGCCCGCGCCGCCGCCCGCCGGATGGCGTCGATGCTGGGGGAGGCGGTGGGCGAGACCGTCGGCTACCGCGTCCGCCTCGACACCAAGATCGGCCCGAAGACCCGGATCGAGGTGGTGACCGACGGCCTGTTCCTGCGCCAGCTTCAGGAGGATCCGGAGCTTCCCGCCGTCGGTGCCGTCCTGTTCGACGAGTTCCACGAGCGCGGCATCGACAGCGACCTCGCCCTTGCCCTGGTGCAGGAGGCGCGCGGGGCGCTGCGCGACGACCTGCGCCTCGTCGTGATGTCGGCGACGCTGGACGCCGCCCCGGTCGCCACCCTTCTCGCGGACACGCAAGGCCCCGCCGCAATGGTGACCAGCGAGGGCCGCGCCTACCCGGTCGAGACCCGCCACCTCGACGCCCCGGCGCCCACAGGAAGAATGGACGGCACCCGCATCGAGGACGCCGTTGCCGCCGCCGTCCGCCGCGCGCTGCGCGAGGAGCCCGGCAACGCCCTGGTCTTCCTGCCCGGCGTCGGCGAGATCCGCCGCGTCCAGTCGCTGCTCGACCAGTCCGACCTGGGGCCGAACACCGTCATCGCCCCGCTCTATGGCGACCTGTCGGCCGAGGCGCAGGACCGGGCCATCGCCCCCACCCCGCCCGGCCAGCGCAAGATCGTGCTGGCCACCTCGATCGCCGAGACCAGCCTGACCATCGAGGGCATCCGCATCGTGGTCGACAGCGGCCTGATGCGGGTTCCGCGTTTCGACCCGCGCGGCGGCATGACCCGTCTGGCGACGGTGAAGGTCAGCCAGGCCTCTGCCGAGCAGCGCCGCGGCCGCGCCGGCCGTCTGGAGCCCGGCGTCTGCTACCGCCTGTGGCCGGAGGCGACGCACAAGGCGCTGGCCCCCTTCACCACGCCGGAGATCGCCGACGCCGACCTAGCCCCGCTGGCGCTGGAGCTTGCGGTGTGGGGTGTCTCCGACCCCGCCGGCCTGTCCTGGCTCGACCAGCCGCCGCCTGCGGCGATAGCCCAGGCGCGCGAGCTGCTGACCGGCCTCGGCGCTCTCGACCGCAAAGGCGCGATCACCCCGCACGGCCGACGCATGGCCGGCTTCGGCGTGCATCCGCGTCTGGCCCACATGATGCTGGCCGGCAAGGCGATGGGCCAGGGCGCGCTCGCCTGTCTGGTCGCCGCCCTCCTAGGCGAACGCGACATCGTCCGCAGCCAGCCCGGCTTCCGCGACGCCGACCTGCGCCTGCGCGTCGACCTGCTGCGCGGCGAGGAGCGTGGCGGCCAGGGTGCCGCGCGCGGCCTCAGCGTCGACCGCGGCGGGGCACAGCAGGCGGTGAAGCAGGCCCGGCAGTGGCGCCGCCAGCTCGGCGTGCGCGACGACGACGCGATGGACTCCAACGCCGTCGGCATCCTGCTGGCGCTGGCCTATCCCGACCGCATCGGCCAGCGCCGTCCCGGCGGCCAACCGGGCGGAGTCGCGGCGCAGTACCGCCTGTCGGGCGGGCGCGGCGCCTATTTCCAGCAGGCCGAGCCGCTGTCGGCCGAGGAGTGGCTCGCCATCGCCGACCTCGACGGCGCCGCCCGCGAATCGCGCATCTTCCTGGCCGCCCCGGTGACGCTGGCCGATCTGGAGGAGAGCTTCGCCGACGACATCCGCACGGAGACCATTGTCGCCTGGGACGCGCGCGAGCAGATGGTGCTGGCGCGGCGGCGGCGCATGCTGTTCGCCCTGATCCTGAAGGACGAGAAGCTGGCCAAGCCGCCGGCCGACGCGATGGTTGCCGCGATGATCGAGGGCATCCGCGCGCTCGGCCCCGCCTGCCTGCCCTGGACCGACGAGCTGCGCAAATGGCGCACCCGCGTGATGTTCCTGCGCGCCCGCGAGGGCGACGTCCACGGCTGGCCCGACCTGTCCGACGCCGCCCTGATGGACGGTTTGGAGGAGTGGCTGGCCCCCTTCCTCGACGGCGTGTCGCGCCGCGCCCATCTGGAGCGCATCGACCTGTCGAGCGCGCTCCGCGCCCTGCTGCCCTGGGAATTGAAGACCCGCCTGGACGCCGAGGCCCCGACCCATGTCGAGGTGCCGAGCGGCTCCCGCATCCCCATCGACTATGACGGCGAGGAGCCGGTGCTGGCGGTGCGGTTGCAGGAGATGTTCGGCCTGGCCGAGACCCCGCGCATCGCCGGCGGCCGGGTGCCCGTGCTGCTGCACCTGCTGTCCCCTGCCCGCCGCCCGGTCCAGGTCACCCGCGACCTCGCGAGCTTCTGGGCCAACGCCTACAAGGCGGTTAAGGCGGATTTGAAGGGCCAGTACCCGAAACACTACTGGCCCGACAACCCGCTGGAGGCCGAACCGACCGCAAGGGCAAAGCCGAGGGGGCGGTGAGAGCGATACAATGCTAAAAAAATCTGGCTCATCCCAGCGAAGACAATTGAAATTATGCTTATACCTGTTTTACAATCCATATAAGAGCATTATAGCGTTAATACAAGCGTAAAAAGAGAAATGCCATGACGGAATATGCCGATTGAAATGAAGATCTCTGCGAAATTCTATTTATATTAAATATCAGCAATCGGAGTAATTTTTCATGATGACTCCAATAAAATTATTTTTCTTCCAGTGAAATTCCAGAAAGACTGGATTGTATTAACATGTTTTGCCACTTGGTTAGAACCCATCACAAAACAATCTAGAGGGAACTTCTAATATGGATCCAATTCCTTTGATTACTTCTATTGTAGCGGGAGCATTTAGTGGCTTTGGTTCAGCATGGTGGGGAAGTCGCTTTAGAAGGGTACCTAGTATTATTGTGTCGGCAACCGGATTACGCTGCTCAGTTCCTGACACTTCCATTTTATTAGAAGAGAACGAGATAATTTGCCTTGATAATATGACCAGAGAAAATCTTCCTGAAGAATTAAAAAAGACATCCGCCTCAATAAGAAGAAAATTTGCTGAAAAACAAACCAGATTTTCTGGATCAAGGGATTTCTCAAAAAGCATAAAGCTTGCTTTGCATCTAGATGATGACAAAAGCGATTTATATCGTATATCTTTGGAAGACGCATTAGAAACTCTTAGACTTATCCAAGATTCTCCTTCTAAAGATTTTGCGGCTCACAGATCTGGACAGGACCAAGCTGAACGAGCAAAGAAACACGCAGCCATAATGGATGCTATTAAGAATAAGCAAGGTTACAAAGAAATTGTGGACGCAATCAAAGAAATCGATCACAGCGTCGGGGAAGCTTTCCATATATTTGGAGAGCACATGTTCGAGGTTCCGAAAGATCATATAGAGAATTTTGTCAATCATTTTTATGGATCAAACTCTTCCCCTATTATGGATGAGTACAGCAAAATATTAACCATATTTAGATCAAAAATATCAGAAGCCGAGAGACGAAAATCCATGGGAGTATGTTACGAAATTCCCGTAATGATAACAAACACGGGGCAAATCCCTGTGTCCATCACCAAGCATGCTCTATTTACCATAGATAATAGCGATGTCCTTATTCCTTTGGAGTGCATTGAAGAGGGAGATGTTATCGTTATACCGCCGTCCATAACAAAAGAAGTAATATTTACCAGCCCAAAGAAAGAAGAAATGAAACAAACGTGGGATATTGTAGAAAGCAACAGGAATATTATAGGAGCGTCAGCAAATATAGAAATAATGAACTCGACCAACAAAGAGATATTGAAGAGCAATAGCATCCCAATATCAATATCGCACAACTTCAAATCTATGTGCATAAACAACGTGCTTGGGGCAAGAAAATTTAAATATGCCGATATAAACGACATCCTCAGCAGGAAAACATAAGACAGCAAGACTTTATTAAAATGACTGACACGTAAACTTAGCCGATACCACATGCAATTAAAATAATAGGCCATGCTGAGCCCTGCTGACAATCAAGGCGGGCTCAGCATTTCGCAGAAATCACGACCAATCACCTCCGCATATTTTGTAGAAGCCGTCCTACGACTCGCAACTCCTTCGTAAGTTCGCCTCTCAAACCGCTTGCACCCGATGAGAACACAACCAGCTTGGAACGCCCTTGAAGCTAAGACGGCTGGAATGCATCCGCATCTGAGACACTGTTAAAGCGTTGCGGCTCTCTGATGGAGAGTAGCGATGGAAGAGCCGGAAGGACTCGGGCCGACCGAAGAGCGAGGCTGGCAATACAGCGCCTACGCTACCATCCAGGCGCTGATGCAGCGGCAAGGCAAACTTTTGGTGGACCGGATGTGCCAATTGGCCGGCGTGAGCAGGGCTGGCTTTTGTCGGCATTGGCAGGAGCGAGTGCCGGCAGCGGGGGGACCGCACTGCGCTTCGGGGCAGTCCAGCGATCCACAAACCCGCCGAAAAACGTTCCATCCCGTTCCACCCGCCCCACGCCCGCGCCCCTCCGCAACCGCCCCTACGCCCTCCGCCGCGCCCGCCGACACACCATCATTGCGCCCATCCCCCGTCCGCCCTATGTTCCCGGCAAACTCTCGCTTGTTTGGGCCCCGATGACTGACCTCTCGCACATCCGCAATTTCTCGATCATCGCCCACATCGACCATGGCAAGTCGACCCTTGCCGACCGGTTGATCCAGCAGTGCGGCGGCCTCGACGCGCGCGAGATGCGCGAGCAGGTGCTCGACAGCATGGACATCGAGCGCGAGCGCGGCATCACCATCAAGGCCCAGACCGTCCGCCTGCTCTACAAGGCGGAAGACGGCAAGCAGTACACGCTGAACCTGATGGACACCCCCGGCCACGTCGACTTCGCCTATGAGGTCAGCCGCTCCCTGGCCGCCTGCGAGGGCTCGATCCTGGTGGTCGACGCCTCCCAGGGGGTCGAGGCGCAGACGCTCGCCAACGTCTATCAGGCGATCGACAACAACCACGAGATCATCCCGGTCCTCAACAAGATCGACCTGCCCGCCGCCGAGCCGGAGCGGATCAAGCAGCAGATCGAGGACGTGATCGGGCTCGACGCTTCGGACGCGGTGGAGATCTCGGCCAAGTCCGGCCTCAACATCGGCGCGGTGCTGGAGGCGGTGGTCAAGCGGCTGCCGCCGCCCAAGGGCGATGCCGACGCGCCGCTGAAGGCGCTGCTGGTCGACAGCTGGTACGACCCCTATCTCGGCGTCGTCATCCTGGTGCGCATCGTCGACGGCGTGCTGAAGGTCGGGCAGAAGGTGCGCTTCATGGCCGCCGGCTCGGCCCATGACGTCGACCGCGTCGGCGTCTTCACGCCGAAGGCGCTGCTGACCGGCGAGCTGCGGCCGGGCGAGATGGGCTTCATCACCGCCGCGATCAAGGACATCACCCAGACCAAGGTCGGTGACACCATCACCGACGAGCGCAAGCCGGCCTCCGAGGCCCTGGCCGGCTTCAAGCCGTCCATCCCCGTGGTGTGGTGCGGCCTGTTCCCGGTCGACGCCGCCGATTTCGAGCGGCTGCGCGACAGCTTGGGCAAGCTGAAGCTGAACGACGCCAGCTTCCATTACGAGGCGGAGACGTCGGCGGCGCTGGGCTTCGGCTTCCGCTGCGGCTTCCTCGGCCTGCTGCATCTGGAGATCATCCAGGAGCGGCTGGAGCGCGAGTTCAACCTCGACCTCATCACCACCGCGCCGTCGGTGGTCTACAAGCTGACGATGACCGACGGGACGGTGCGCGACCTGCACAACCCGGCCGACATGCCCGACGTGATGCGGATCGACCACATCGACGAGCCGTGGATCAAGGCCACCATCATGCTGCCCGACGAGTATCTCGGCGGCGTCCTCCAGCTGTGCACCGAGCGGCGCGGCCAGCAGATCGAGCTGACCTATGCCGGCGCCCGCGCCATGCTGGTCTACCGCCTGCCGCTGAACGAGGTGGTGTTCGACTTCTACGACCGGCTGAAGTCGATCAGCCGCGGCTATGCCAGCTTCGACTACCAGATGGACAGTTACGAGGAAGGCGACCTCGTGAAGCTGTCGATCCTGGTGAATGCCGAGCCGGTCGACGCCCTGTCGATGATCGTCCACCGCAGCCAGTCCGAACGCCGCGGCCGCCAGCTCTGCGAACGTCTGAAGGAGCTGATCCCGCGCCAGCTGTTCAAGATCGCGGTGCAGGCCGCCATCGGCGGCAAGATCATCGCCCGCGAGAGCATCAGCGCCATGCGCAAGGATGTGACCGCCAAGTGCTACGGCGGCGACATCAGCCGCAAGCGCAAGCTGCTGGACAAGCAGAAGGAAGGCAAGAAGCGCATGCGCCAGTTCGGCCAGGTCGAAATCCCGCAGAGCGCCTTCATCGCCGCGCTCAAGATGGGCGACGAGTGAGGAACGGGCGGGCGATTCCATTGGACGCAGGCGCATGCTGTCGCAAGCCTTCAGGGATCTGACAGGAATTCTTCGCGCCATGCCGGCCGGACAGGCTTTGCGCTGGTACGGCCATGTTCTGCTGAATGCGCCCACCGTGATGCGGCAGAGGAAATTCTACCCGGCCGACAATGCGATGTCCGGGCCGGTGGAGTTCCTTTACCGCGGCCATCGCGTGGCGATCGACGTGCCGCCCCCCGCTCCCGGCAACGCCCCCTACTTCGCCTGGCTGAGGGAATTCTATGTGCGGGACTGCTATCTGGGCCCCTTCCTGGAAAAGGGGTTCCGCTACGACCGCTGTCTCGATATCGGCTGCAACCAGGGCGAAGTGGCGCGCGTCCTGAGCATCCTCGGCGGTCGGCGCAATCATGTGGTCGCGGTGGATTGCGACGACTTCTCGCAGATGGCCATGCGCAGGCAGATCGCCGGCGAACACCCGATCGAGTTCCGCAGGGCCTACATCGGCCCGCTTCCCACAGGCTGGACCGCGGACGGGGCGGAGGTCGTCGAAATGGACGCCCTGCTCCAACGCTTCGACGGGGGACGCGCCGACTTCATGAAGCTCGACGTGGAAGGGGCGGAGTTCGGCATCCTGATGGTCCGCAACGACTGGCTCCAGCGCGTTGACAACATCGCCATGGAGGTGCACCGGGATGCGGGAAATCCGGCCACCATCATCGACGAGTTGCGCCGACACGGCTTCGCGGTCTGCTGGAAAGGCGGCCATGGCCCGAAACCGCCGGAGGACGCGGAATTCATCTACGCCTCGCGCAACGGCCTTCTCCGCCAACCGATGACGGCCTGAACCTTCTTTCGATCACCATCGGTCCGCCCGCACGTCGCACTGGCCTTCACCGCGGACGGCTGCCCGCCTTTTGTACAACGTGGCAATTCCGTACAACCTGCGAAACAAACCGGCCGCCCGGGTGTCATCACGGCAGAGGACGGTGCCGCGCCCGCGCGGCGCCTCCCCCGTTATGGTTCAATCCGGGAGGATGACATGCGCAAGTTTCTCGCCGCCGCGGTTCCGGCCCTGCTGCTGATGGCCGCCGCCGCTCCGGGGCACGCCCAGACCAGTGGATCGGCCAAGTCCAACGCGGTCGCCAACGGCACGATGGACACCGGCGCCCGCGACGTCCAGGCCAGCCGCGACATGATCGGCAAGCGGGTGGTCCACCGCCACGGCGGCCCGGTCGCCGGCACCATCCAGAACGTCACCACCGGCGCCGACGGCCAGACGATGGTCGAGCTGAAGCTCGCCAAGTCCGGCCAGACCGTCATGCTGCCCCCGGCCTCCTTCGAGCGGCGCGGCCGCCAAGTGGTCGTCATGCAGGACCAGATGGAGCTTCAGCAGCTCGCCCAATACAGCAGCCAGGCCAACACCGGCTACGGCAGCTCGACCGGCGGCGCCATGGGCGGCCAGATGGGAAGTGGTTCGATGGGGAGCATGGGCTCCGGCACCATGAACCAGGGCACGATGGGCAACGGCTCCATGGGCGCCGGTACGATGGGCAGCGGAACGATGAACCGCGGCACCATGGCGCCGGCCCAGCCCGGCATGGGACAGTAAGCCGGGGCGGCAAGCCATGCCGGAGGCGGACGGCCCAGCGGCCCCCGCCTCCGGGCAGGCGCGTCAGCCCGCGATCACCGTCAGTTCGCCCGCCTGCGGCACCGGCATCGCCGCCTTGACCGCCGCGGCGTCCAGCCCGCCGGCCAGCAGGCAGACCAGCTTGGCGTAGCTGGCCTCCGGCGTCATGTCATAGGCGCCGACGGCCCCGATGGCGCCCAGCCCGGTGGCATAGGCGCCGGGCAGCACCGCCCCCCGCTGCACCTGGGTGTTGTCCATCAGCACGATGCCGGCCTTCACCGCCGCCGACAGCGCGCCGAGGAAGTCGGCATCGGTCGGCCCATTGCCCTCGCCGAAGGCCAGCAGCACCGCCCCCTTCGCCGCCGGGCTGGTCTGGGTCAGCATCGCCGACACCGTGCTCGCCCGGATGCCGGGATAGAGCCACAGCATGACGACGGAAAAAGTCTCCAGCGCCACCGGCAGGGCGTCGAGTGCCGCCAGCCGCTTGGTCCGGTTGTCCGGCTCGGCCAGCGAAACGCCCCTGTCCGGCATCGGCAGCCAATAGGGCTCGTTGCGGGCAACGACGCTGCCGACGGTGGCGAGCGGCGGGAAGTTCGGCGAATCGAAGCCGGCGAAGCGGTTGGCGTCGACCTTGGACGATCGGTTGCCGCGCAGCAGCTTGGTGTCGAAATAGACGCAGACCTCCGGCACCGGCAGGGTTCCGGCCGCCACGATGGCGCCGACCAGATTGGCCGGGGCGTCGCTCAGCGTGAAGGACAGCGGCACCTGCGATCCGCTGAACACCACCGGCTTCGACAGGCCGGGCAGCAGGAAGGACAGGGCCGACGCGCTGTAGGCCATGCTGTCGGTGCCATGCAGCACGACGAAGCCGTCATACTGGTCATAGACCGACAACAGCCGCCGGGCGATGGCGATCCAGTCGGCCGGCTTCATGTTGGAACTGTCGAGCGTGCGGTCGAACCAGCCCATGGTCCAGCCCAGCCCGTCATAGCCCTGCACGCCATGGCCGGACAGGCCCGGCACCGACAGGACGAGCCGCTCGAACTCGGCACCCGGAACCGGCGCCAGCGCGCCCTCGGGATTGGTCACGCACCCGATGGTGCCCCCGGTGTACAGAACATAGACCCGCGCCATCGCCCGCTCCTCCCGGCATTTCATCGGCGGCAGGATAGGCGGACGCCCGCCTACTTCTCAAGACACAGCCGCCCCGCGGCTATGGGCAACGGTGTGCGGGTCGAGACCGGAGCCGGTTCCGCCACGAGGCGGCGGGCAGGAGCGGGGGCGGGGGCCGGCGCGGCCGGCGGCACCGGGTTGTAGGCAAGGCGGAAGCCCCGCGGTTCCGGCACCGTCGGGGTCAGAACCGCGGGCAGGTCGATGCGGGCGGCCCCGAGAACCACGCTGGTCCAGGCGGCGAACAGCGACATGATCGGACACTCCATAAGGATTGGAGACCGACAATGGGGCGCGCGCCAATCCCTTGGAAACGAATAGGCATTATGCCGTCATCACGATCCGTGATGACCGCGGCGTTGCGGACGGGGCGGTGCTCTGCTTGAATGGGAGGCAACTTCCGGTTCCCGTCATGCCCGCCAATCTCGATACCGATCTGCTGCGTGCCTTCGTCGCCGTGGCCGACAGCGCCAGCTTCACCCGCGCCGGCGAACGGCTGGGCCGCACCCAGGCGGCGGTCAGCCAGCAGGTGCGCCGGCTGGAAGACACGGTGGGCAAGCGCGTGTTCGAGCGCGACACCCACGGCGTGCGCATGACCCGCGACGGCGAGGTGCTGCTGGCCTACGCCCGCCGCATGCTGACCCTGAACGACGAGGTGCTGGCCCTGATGCACCGCAGCCCGACGGTGGCGAGCGTGCGCATCGGCACGCCCGACGATTACGCCACCATGCTGCTGCCGGAGATCCTGGCCCGCTTCAACGCCGCCTATCCCGACGTGATGGTGGAGGTCGTCTGCGACAACAGCCCCGATCTGGTGGCGGAGATCGACAAGGGCCGCTACGACCTGGCGCTGATCACCCGCAAGGCTGGCGAGACCGGCGGCGAGCTGGTGCGGCAGGAGCCGGTGTCCTGGGTCGCCCCGCCGCAGGATCCGGTGCCGCCGGCGGGCCACCGGCCGGTCGAAAGCCTCGATCCGCTGCCGCTGGCGCTGTTCCCCAAGGGCTGCGTCGTGCGCGACATCGCGGTCGCCGCCCTTGACGGGATGGGACGCGACTGGCGCGTCGCCTTCACCAGCAAGAGTGTCGTCGCCGTCCATGGCGCGGTGATGGGGGGGCTGGGGGTGACGGCGATGGAGGCCTGCACCGTGCCGTCCAGCCTGCGCCGCATCGGTGCGGCGGAGGGGTTTCCCGACCTGCCGGACGTCGACATCGCACTGCACCGCGCCCGCGGCACGGCACCCAAGCCGGTGCGGCTGCTGGCCGACGCCATCCACGATCTCGTCGGCGGCCAATTGCCCGGCCGCCAGGGGAGCCGCCCAATGACTGCCGTGCCATGAGTGCCGCGCCATGAGTGCCATACCATGATCGCCCTGCCGCCCCGCCTCCGTCTTATGGCGCTCGCCCTGCTCCTCGCCTGTATCGGCGGCGTTGCGGCAACGCCGCCGGCGCGGGCGCAGAGCCCGGTCGCCATCGGCGCCCCGCTGACCGGCGAGGTGGTGCTGAACCGCGACATCGAGGTGCGGATCGGCCCCAGCGAGGATGCCCGCATCGTCATGACCCTCAAGCAGGGCAAGGCGCTGAACGCGCTGGGCACGCCGCGCGGCACCTATTGGACGGAGATCGCCATCGGCGGCCAGCCCATCGGCTATGTCCCCGCCGATTCGCTGGACCCGGCCCTGATGGTCACCGGCCGGCCGGCGGTGGGCGGCGCACTGGGCGGCGAGGGACCGCGGCCGCCCAAGCCCGCCGCCAACCAGCCGGCGGACGCCCCGCCGCCGCACCGCAGCGCCGCCGTGGTGCCGCGCGCCGCGTGGGACAAGGCGGCCCAGACTCCGGCGGAAGGCTATGTCGTCGTCGCCGCCCCGATCTCCGCGACCGAGATCCTGGCCAACCGCAAGCGGCGTAGCTTCACCCTGCGCAAGGGCGACGTGGTGGCGCTGATCGGTGCCGCCGATGGCGAGGCGACGCTGGCCCTGCCCGCCGGCACCCGCGCCCTGGCGCCCGTCCAGGGGTTGGTCGGGGTGGCCGCCCCCTATCCCCTGCCCGGCATGCCGCCGGTGGAGCCGGGCATGCTCTACGGCATCCGGCTCGGCGAATATGTCAGCTACGCCGAAGGCCTGCGCGCCTGGAAGGAGTTCACCGCCGGACCGGGCAGCGCCTATCGCGACATGCCGCCGATGGTCTGGCCGGTTTTCCGCAAGGGCCGGCTGCTGTACGAGGTCGGGGTGGCTCCTTTCACGCGCTTGCAGGTCGACACCGCCTGCGGCACGTTGGCGCAACGCGGACTCGATTGTACGGTGATCGAGCTGGATACGTTTTGATGGGTGACCAGCATCCGGGCCGGCCGCGCCCGTCCTCATGACCCTTTCGGGATTGAAGAGCCATGACCGACGCCGACCCGACCGGACCGGAGGAGCAGACCCGAAGCAACCCGGGCGGCACTGACGAGGATCTGGTGTTCCTCGACGATGCCGCCCCGGCTGACACGCCGGATGGCGCCACCGCGGAGGAGCCGCCCGGCAGCCGATGGACCATGCTGATCGTCGATGACGAGCCGGAAGTCCATTCGATCACCAAGCTCGTCCTCTCCGATTTCGCCTACAAGGGCCGCAAGGCCCGCTTCCTGTCCGCCCACTCGGCGGCGGAGGCGCGCCGGATCCTGGCACGGGAAAGCGACATCGCGCTGATCCTGCTGGACGTGGTGATGGAGACGGAGGATGCCGGCCTGCGGCTGGTCCACCACATCCGCGAAGAGCTTCAGAACCGCAACGTCCGCATCATCCTGCGCACCGGACAGCCGGGGCAGGCGCCGGAACGGGCGGTGATCCTCGATTACGACATCAACGACTACAAGGCGAAGACCCAGCTGACCGCCCAGCAGCTCTTCACCACCACCGTCGCGGCGTTGCGCTCCTACGAGGACATCGTGGCGATCGACGCCAACCGCCGCGGCCTGGAGAAGATCATCGAGGCGTCGTCGTCGCTGTTCCGCGCCCGCTCGATGAAGCTGTTCGCCGCCGGCGTGCTGACCCAGCTGTCGGGCCTGCTGGGGGTGGGGCCGGACGCCATCCTGTGCGTGCAGCGCGGCGGTACCGGCACCACGGGTTGCTGCAACCCGGCGGTCGAGGCCGGTCCCGGCAACAGCCTGTATGTGCTGGCCGGATCGGGCCGGTTCGAGGCGCTGATCAACGAGCCCGCTGCCGGCCATGTCGATCCGGCCGTGCTGACCGCTGTGACCACCTGCCTGGAAAAGCGGGCGCATGTCTATGCCGGCGATCATTGCACGCTCTACATCCGCACGCCGAACGACCGCGAGACGGTGGTCTATCTGCGCTCCAACCGGCCGCTGTCGGAGTTGGACCGCAAGCTGATCGAGGTGTTCTGCGGCAAGATCTCCGTCGGGTTCGACAACCTGCACCATTACGAACAGCTTTACCGCGCCCAGCAGGGCACGCTGGCGGCACTGGCCGATCTGGCCGAACGCGGCCGCGGCGGGCTGGCCACCGATGGCGGGGGAGCCGAACCGGAAGCCAGCCGGTTCAGCCGGTCGCTGCGCATCGCCGCGATCACCGAACGGATCGCCCGCCGCCTGCATGCCGACGGCGTCGTGCCTGAGTCGCTGGACGAGTCGACCTTGGAGATCATCGGGCTGGCGGCCATCCTGCACGACATCGGCAACGCCGCGGTCAACCCGGCGATCCTGTCGAAACCCGGTCCGCTCGATGAGGCGGAACGCAGCGCCATGCAGGCCCACACGGTGGCCGGTGCCAACCTGCTGAGCCAGGCGAGCCATCTGGCGGATGGCCCGACCCACCTGCATCTGGGCGCGGCGGTGGCGCGCTGGCATCACGAGAATTGGGACGGCACCGGCTATCCCGACGGCCGCATCGGGGCTGCGATTCCGCTGTGCGCCCGCATTGTCGCCGTTGCCGACGCCTATGACGCGATGACACGCGACCGGCCCTATCGCCCGGCGCTGGGCCGGGATGCCGCGGTGGAGGAAATCCGCCGGCTGGCCGGCCTGCGTTTCGATCCGGCGGTGGTCGATGCCTTCCTCGCCGTGCTGCCGGACATCGATCCGCCCGGGGCGGCGGCAGGCTCCTCGTCCTGACGGCGAGGTTGCCGCAACCCGGCCCTCACCGACCTTTCCGTTACCCTACCGGCCGCATCCCTTATCGCCTGCACAGCGCATCGACCGCCTCGCGCAGCGGTCCGACCTGCACCGGCTTCAGCAGAAGCTGGCAGCCCATCAGTTCGGCCTCGTCCCGGCGTTCGGAAGTGCTGTCGCCGGTCAGGATGATGGCGGGGATCTGCTGCCCGGTTTCCGTACGGACACGCTCAACCACCTCCCGCCCGGTGCGGCCGGCCGGCAGGTAATGGTCGGCGATGATCAGGTTGGGCACCCGGTCCAACCCGCCGAGCTGCGCCTCCAGGGCGGCGGCGCTGAGCGCCTTCACCACCTCGTACCCCCAGCCGTCCAGCAGAATTGCCAACCCCTCGACGATCGAACGGTCGTCGTCCACCACCAGGATCAGTGGCCTGACGGACTCCTGTTTGGTTGCCTGACCGTTCGCCGCATCAACCATAGACTCCCCCCGTTCCATCGCTTGCCGTGTGATGGGCATTGGACTTGCCAAGGCAATGCAAGCACCGCCTGTGCCGTAATCGTGACATCGAACGCATGGTGGGCTTGTCAGGGATAACAATCCTGAGCCCCAATCTTCCCACAAATCAACGTCCTGGCGTCAAACGTTGAATTGCAACAAACAGCCGCAGAGTTTTCCCTTAGCGAATGCACTCCAGATTCATCAATCAGCGATTCATCATATGATTGCGCGATCGGCAGACAAGAAGGCCCCCTTCGTGACTCCTTCCGGTCAGACAAAAAAGGCCCCCGCCGAAGCGGAGGCCTTTCCCATACACGACCGTATTTTTCAACCTTTGAGGGTTTTTCTTAGGACCGAAGATTTCCTCCGGTCGCTTTCACCACCGCCGCGACGATTTTCTGACCCACAGCTTCGATCGCCTCATCGGTCAGGGTTGCGGTGGTCGGCTGGTAGGTGACCGACACGGCGACCGACTTGCGCCCGTCGCCCACACCCGCTCCCTCATAGACGTCGAACACTGCGACGTCCTTGACCAGCGCCTTGTCGGCGCCCTTCACCGCGCGGAGGATCTTGTCGGCCTCCACCTTGCGGTCGACGACGAAGGCGAAATCGCGCTCCACCGGCTGGAAGGCGGAGAGCTGGACCATCGGCTTGGCGGTGCCGCCCTTCTTCTTGGGCAGCGGCACGGCGTCCAGCATCACCTCGAAGCCGATGACCGGGCCCTTGACGCCCAGGGCTTCCAGCACCGACGGGTGGATCTCGCCGAAGCGGGCCATCACCGTGGGGCCGAGTCGCAGCACGCCGGAACGGCCGGGATGGTACCAGCCCGGCGCATCGGTGGTGACCTGGAGGTTGCCGGCCGGGGCGCCGACCGCCTCCAGCACCGCCAGCGCGTCGGCCTTGGCATCGAACACGTCGACGCCGCGCGCCTTCTCCGCCCAGTGGCGCGGCACCGCCGCACCGGCGCGGATGCCGGCGGCCACCGTATCCTGCCCGTCCGGCGCCGGATTGCGGAAGGCCGCCCCGACCTCGAACAGGCGCACGTCGGCATAGCCGCGGTCGGCGTTACGGCCGGCGGCCTGGATCAGGTTGGGCAGGATCGACGGACGCATGACGTCCAGGTCGCTGCTGATCGGGTTGACCAGCCGCAGGCCGGGCTCGCCGCCACCGAACAGTTCGGCGACCGGGCCGGACAGGAAGGACCAGGTCACCGCCTCCGACAGGCCGCGGGCGGCCAGGGTCCGCTTGGCCAGCGCCACACGACGCTGCTTCAGAGTCAGAGCCGGGCGGGTCAGCACCGTCTCGCGCGGCAGCGGCGTCGCCGGGATGGCGTCGAAGCCATGGACGCGCAGCACCTCCTCGACCAGATCGGCCTCGCCATGGACGTCGGCGCGCCAGGACGGAACGCCGACGACCAGCCGCCCCTCGGCATCCTCACCCTCCAGGGTGAAGCCGAGATCCGTCAGGATCCGCTCCTGACGCTCACGCGGCAGATCGACACCGCCGAGTGCGGCGACGCGGCCCGGACGCAGGGTCAGCGTGCGCTTCCACTCCGGCTCGGCCCCCGCCGTCACGATCTCCGAAACCTCACCGCCGCACAGGTCGAGGATCAGACGGGTCGCCCGCTCGATCCCTTCGACCACCGCGGCGGGATCGACGCCACGCTCCAGCCGGTAGCGGGCGTCCGATTCCACGCCCAGCCGGCGGCCGGTCTGCGCGGTGCGGACGGTGTCGAAAATCGCGGCTTCGAGGAAGACGTTGGTGGTCTCCTCGGTACAGCCGGACGCCTCGCCGCCGATGATGCCGCCCAGCGCCTCGGCCCGCTCATGGTCGGCGATCACCGTCATCGCCGGGTCGAGCGGGTATTCCTTGCCGTTCAGCGCCGGCAGGGTTTCGCCCTCGCGCGCCAGCCGGACCACGATGCCGCCCGTCACCTTGTCGGCATCGAAGGCGTGCAGCGGGCGGGACACGTCGAAGGTGATGTAGTTGGTGATGTCGACCAGGATGGAGATCGGACGCAGGCCGATGGCGGTCAGCTTGTCCTGGAGCCACTGCGGCGACGGGCCGTTCTTCACGCCGCGGAAATAGCGGCCGACATAATAGGGACAGGCGTCCGGCGCTTCGATCTCGACCCCGATCGGGCTCTTGAAGGAGCCGGGAACCGGGGCGGCGTTCAGCCGGCCCTCGGTCAGCGGCTTCAGCGTTCCCATGCCGGCGGCGGCGAGGTCGCGGGCGATGCCGCGCACCCCGGCGCAATCGGCGCGGTCGGGCGTCAGGTTGATGTCGATGACCGGGTCGTTCAGCCCGGCATAGTCGGCGAAGGCGGCACCGACCGGAGCGTCGTCCGGCAGCTCGATGATGCCCTCATGCTCGTCCGACAGCTTCAGCTCGCGCTTGGAGCACATCATGCCGTTGGATTCGACGCCACGGATGACGCCCTTCTTCAGCGTGATGTCGGAACCGGGGACATAGGTCCCCTCCGGCGCGAAGACGCCCTTCATGCCGGCGCGCGCGTTGGGGGCGCCGCAGACCACCTGCAGGGTACCGGCGCCGGTGTCGACCATCAGCACGCGCAGCTTGTCGGCATCCGGGTGCTTCTCGGCGGAGACGACATGGGCGACGCGGAAGGGCGCCAGCTCCTTCGACCGGTCATGGACGCCTTCCACCTCCAACCCGAGGGCGGTCAGCTTTTCCGTGATCTGGTCGAGCGAGGCGTCGGTCTCCAGATGGTCCTTCAGCCAGGACAGCGTGAACTTCATGGGTCCGGCTCCTTAGCGCGTCAGGCCGTGGGCGATGTTGGGAATGTCGAGGGGCACGAAGCCGTAATGCTTCAGCCAGCGCAGGTCGGCTTCGAAGAAGGTGCGCAGGTCGGGGATGCCGTATTTCAGCATGGCGACGCGCTCCACCCCCATGCCGAAGGCGAAGCCCTGATACTTGGTGCTGTCGATGCCGCAGGCTTCCAGCACGTTCGGGTGGACCATGCCGCAGCCGAGGATCTCCAGCCAGTCGCCGTAATTGCCCAGCTTCAGCTCGCCGCCCTTGCGCGAGCAGCCGATATCGACCTCCGCCGACGGTTCGGTGAAGGGGAAGAAGCTGGGACGGAAGCGCAGCGGCAGGTCGTCCACATCGAAGAAGGCGCGGCAGAACTCGACGAGGCAGCCCTTCAGGTGCCCCATGTTGGTCGCCTCGTCGATGACCAGCCCCTCGATCTGGTGGAACATCGGGGTGTGGGTCATGTCGTAGTCGGAGCGGTAGGTCCGCCCCGGCGCGATGATGCGGATCGGCGGCTTGTTGTTCAGCATGGTGCGGACCTGCACCGGGCTGGTGTGGGTGCGCAGCAGCATCTTCTTCTCATCCGCGTCGGGCAGATAGAAGGTGTCGTGCATGTCGCGCGCCGGGTGGCCGGGCGGGAAGTTCAGGGCGGTGAAGTTGTGGAAATCGTCCTCGATGTCCGGCCCTTCGGCGACCGAGAAGCCCATCTCGGCGAAGATGGCGACCATCTCGTCCATCGTCTGGCTGATCGGGTGGATGCGCCCCTCGGTCTCCGGACGCACCGGCAGGGTCACGTCGACCCGTTCGGCCTCCAGCCGCGCCTTCAGGTGGGCGGCGGCGAGGTCGGCCTTGCGCGCGTCGATGGCGGCGGCGATCTCGTCCTTCAGCGCGTTCAGCGCCTGGCCGCGCTCCTTGCGCTCGTCGGGGGTGAGGTTCCCCAGCTCCTTCATGAAGCCGGTGATGCGCCCCTTCTTGCCGAGCGCGGAGACCCGCACCTCGTCCAGCGCCGAGAGGTCGGCGGCGGCGTTGACCTGCGACAGAAGTTCGTCTTTCAGCGCGTCGAGCATGGCGGTTCCCGGCAAGCGTGGGGAAGAAAACGGTGCAAAAAGAAAAAGGGAGCCGGCCCAGCGGCCCGGCTCCCTTCTCTTACAACTGACGCCGTGACGGCAAGCGTTCCCTGACTTAGAGGAAACGCGAGGCGCGTTACGCGGCGGCCTTGGAGGCGAGCGCGGCCTGGGCCTTGTCCACCAGGGTCTTAAAGGCCTCCGGCTCGCGCGCGGCCAGATCGGACAGGACCTTGCGGTCGATTTCGATGCCGGCCAGCTTGATGCCGTTGATGAAGCGCGAATAGGTCAGGCCGTACTGACGGACACCGGCGTTGATGCGCTGGATCCACAGGCCGCGGAAATCGCGCTTCTTATTGCGGCGGTCGCGGTAGGCGTAACGAAGCGCCTTCTCGACCTTCTCGATCGCAATGCGGAAATTCTTGGAATTGCGACCCCGGTAGCCCTTGGCGAGCTTCAGGATCTTGCGGTGACGGGCGTGCGTCGTGACGCCGCGCTTAACACGAGCCATGGTTCAGGTCCTTCCGAATTCTATGATGTGCCGAGATCAGGCGTTGCGCAGCCAGTTCTTCAGCACCGTGCGGGCGTTGGAGTCGCACAGGGTCATCATGCCGCGCGCGTTGCGCTTCATGTTCGGGGACTTCTGTTCCAGGCAGTGGCGCTTGTAGGCGGCCTGAGCGCGGACCTTACCCGTGGCGGTCACCTTGAAGCGCTTCTTGGCGCCGCTCTTCGTCTTCAGCTTGGGCATTTTCGTTTCCTAGATGGAAATGAGGCGAAATTCCAACGGACGGGTGGGCATGCCCTGAGCCTTACGGCCCAGCCTCGCCGCCCGTGGAAGGATGCGCTTATACGCGCGGGGGCGGCGGGATGCAAGGGGGATGTGGCGGAAAGGCCATCTGCAACGCGGCGGACACAAGGCCCCTCTTCGGCCGTCATTCCCGCGAAGGTCGGGCGGCACCTGTTTTACCGATCCCCCTGCCGTGAACGCGCTGCCGTGCTAGGATTTAGAACCTATCCATGCGATGGGGAGTCAGTTGGAACATCGGCCGAAAACTGTTTCATGCTGTTCCATCCCCACCGTGTCGCCGGCGCACCGCCCGACCGCACCCCATGGAACAGACACGCAAAACTGTTTCACGCCGTTCCATCCCCCGAACACCGCCCCCTACGCCATTCGCCGCAGCACCTTCCGCACTGCACGCCCCCGCTGGCGCATGGCCCCTGCCCGCGCTATGTTCCCGGCCATGAGCGACCGCATCCCCGACCCGCAAAAGCCCGCGTCCGGTGCCGAAGGCAACTGGTTCGGCTTCACCCCCGTCGATCCGTCCGCCAAGTCCGGGCTGGTCCGCGCCGTCTTCGACAGCGTGGCGACCAACTACGACCTGATGAACGACCTGATGTCGGGCGGCATCCATCGGCTGTGGAAGGACACGCTGATGGAGCTGGTGGCGCCCAAGCCGGACATGACCCTGCTGGACGTGGCGGGCGGCACCGGCGACATCGCCTTCCGCTTCCTGAAGAAGGGCGGCGGCGCCGCGGTGGTCTGCGACATCACCGAGGCGATGGTCCGGGTCGGCCGCAACCGCGCCATCGACCGCAACATCCTGTCCGGGGTGCAATGGACGGTCGGCGATGCGGAACGGCTGCCCATCGCCTCGCGCTCGGTCGACGCCTACACCATCGCCTTCGGCCTGCGCAACGTCACCCGCATCGACGAGGCGATCAAGGAGGCCCACCGCGTCCTGAAGCCCGGCGGCAAGTTCTACTGCCTGGAATTCAGCCACGTCGTGCTGCCGGTGCTGCGCGAGCTGTACGACGTCTATTCCTTCCAGGTGCTGCCCTTCATGGGCCGCGTGGTGGCGAAGGACGAGGCGAGCTACCGCTATCTGGCCGAGAGCATCCGCCGCTTCCCGCCGCAGGCCGATCTGGCGAAGCGGATCGAGGCCGCCGGCTTCGGCGCCGTGCGCGTGCGCAACCTGTCGGGCGGGATCGCCGCCATCCATTCCGGCTGGCGGATCTAGGCTGCCGTGTTCCGCATCCTGCGCAACCTGATCCGGATGGCCGTCATCGGCCGGACGGTCGCCCGTCACGACGCCCTGCCCACCAGCCTGCTCGGCACCGCCCCCGGCCTGCTCTGGCTGTGGCGCCGGGTTGCCCGCAAGGACGTGCCCGGCCGCGAGGGCGAACGGCTGGCCCGTGCGCTGGCCGAACTCGGCCCCACCTACATCAAGCTGGGCCAGCTGCTCTCCACCCGCTCCGATCTGGTGGGCGAGCGGATGGCGGTCGATCTGGCAGAGTTGCAGGACAAGCTGCCGCCCTTCCCCGGCCATCAGGCCCGCGCCATCATCGAGGCGGAGTTCGGCCAGCCGGTCCAGGCGCTGTTCCAGAGCTTCGACGACAAGCCGGTCGCCGCCGCCTCCATCGCCCAGGTCCATTTCGCCGTGACCGCCGACGGGCAGGAGGTCGCGGTCAAGGTGCTGCGTCCGGGCATCGAGCAGGCCTTCGAGCGCGATATCGACCTGTTCTACCGGCTTGCCGGTCTCGCCGAGTGGGTCCTGCCCCGGCTGAAGCGCCTGCGCCTGCTGGAGGTGGTCGACACCTTCGCCCGCACCTCGCGGCTGGAGATGGATCTGCGGATGGAGGCCGCCGCCGCGTCGGAGCTGGCGTCGAACTTCAAGGACGATGACACCTTCAACGTGCCGAAGGTCGATTGGGAGCGCACCGGCGGCCGGGTGCTGACGCTGGAGCGCATCCGCGGTTTCAAGGTGGACGAGCCCGCCCGCATCTCCGCCGCCGGTTTCGACCGCGACGAGATCCTGGCGATGGCCTCGGCCAGCTTCTTCAACCAGGTCTTCCGCGACGGCTTCTTCCACGCCGACCTGCATCCCGGCAACCTGTTCATCAACGAACAGGGCACCATCACCGCGGTCGATTTCGGCATCATGGGCCGGCTGGACCGCGAGACGCGCTATTACCTCGCCGACATGCTGATCGGCTTCCTGACCGGCGATTACCGCCGCGTCGCCATCGTGCATTTCGAGGCCGGCTACGTTCCGCGCCACCAGTCGATCGAGATCTTCACCCAGGCCTGCCGCGCCATCGGCGAGCCGTTGCAGAACAAGCCGCTGGCCGACATCTCTGTCGGCCGGCTGCTGGCCCAGCTGTTCGCCGTCACCGAACAGTTCGAGATGGAAACCCAGCCGCAGCTGCTCCTCCTGCAGAAGAGCATGCTGACGGCGGAGGGCGTCGGCCGGCTGCTGAACCCCAACATCAACATGTGGGAACTGGCCCGGCCGCTGATCGAGGAGTGGATGCGCGAGAATCGCGGGCCGGAGGCGCAGTTCATCAACGATGCCGGCGCCATCCTGTCCACCATCCGCCGCCTGCCCGCCCTGGTCAGCGAAGCGGAACGGGTGACCCGCGACATGGCGGAAGGCGGCGTGCGGCTGCATCCCCAGACCGTCCGCCAGATGCTGAATGGCTGGGAAACCCGCCGCCGCTCGGACCGCGCCGCCCTATGGGTGATCGCGGCCCTGCTGGCGGTGATCGCCGTTCAGATGCTGTAAGGGCTGCCTTTAAGCTCAATAGCCCCGGCTGCGGTCCACCAGATTGGGCAGCGGCCGGCCCTCGCGCAGGGCGGTCACCGCCGCCACCACCTGATCGACGCAGCGCGACGGGTGGGTAACCCCGGCGACATGGGGGGTGACGCGGACCTTGGGATGGCGCCAGAGCGGATGGTCGGCCGGCAGCGGCTCCTTCACGAAGACATCCAGGCTGGCGCCGCGCAGATGCCCGCTCTCCAGCGCGTCGAGCAGGTCCGACTCGACCTGATGGCCCCCGCGCGCCGCGTTGATGACCACCGCCCCCTTGGGCAGGGCGGCGAACAGATCGGCATTCAGGATGCCGCGGGTCTGGTCGGTCAGCGGCAGCAGGCAGACCAGCAGGTCGCAACGCGGCAGCATCGCCACCAGCCCGTCGGCACCGGAGAAGCTCTCCACCCCCTCGATGCTCTTGGGGCTGCGGCTCCAGCCCATCAACCGGTACTCCAGGGTCCGCAGCGTGCGGGCCGACGCCGCCCCCAGCTCACCCATTCCCAGGAAGCCGACCGTCACCTCGGACGCCGGGCGATGGTCCAGCTGCTCCCACCGCGCCTCGGCCTGGAGGGTGGCGTACCGGTCCATCAGACGGTGCCAGTACAGCACCTGATAGACGACATAGCCGGCCATATCGACGGTCAGCCCGTCCGCGACCATCCGCACCAGCGGCACGTCCGGCAGCGTCGGATCCTGCAGGATCGGCTCCACCCCAGCACCCAGCGACACGATCAGCTTCAGGTTGGGCAGGGTGGCCAGCATGCCGGCGGGCGGCTTCCACACCACCGCCACCTCGATGTCGGCGACATCGCCGGTCTCGGGCCAGACGCGCATCTCAAGGTCGGGCAGATGACGGGCGATTTCCCGGCGCCAATCCTCGGCGCTGTCGCTGGCGGAGCAGAACAGAAGCGTCACGGCCGAACCCCTGCTATGTAGGTGAGTGTTTGGGGCGCGAACGATAGCGCCTTTCCGAAACTCCGCAATCCGCAAGGACGCATGCCCGTGCCGCGCCTGATCCTGCTGAACAAGCCCTATGGCGTGCTGCCGCAATTCACCGACGACCAGGGCCGCGCGACCCTGGCGGAACTGGTGCCGGTAAAGGGCGTCTATGCCGCCGGCCGGCTCGACCGCGACAGCGAGGGGCTGCTGGCGCTCAGCGACGACGGCCCGCTGATCGCCCGCATCGCCGCGCCCGCCAACAAGATGCCGAAAACCTATTGGGTGCAGGTGGAGGGCGTGCCGACCGACGAGGCGCTGGAGGCGCTGCGCCGCGGCGTGACGCTGAAGGACGGCCCCACCCTGCCGGCCGAGGTGCGGCGGATGGAGGAGCCGGAATCGCTGTGGCCGCGCGATCCGCCGGTGCGCTACCGCGCCGCCATCCCGACCAGTTGGATCGCGCTGACCATCCGCGAGGGGCGCAACCGGCAGGTCCGCCGCATGACGGCGGCGGTCGGCTTCCCAACCCTGCGGCTGATCCGCTGGTCGATCGGCGACTGGACCCTGGACGGGCTGGCGCCGGGGCAGTGGCGGGAGGTCCCCCAACCGCCCGCGACTCCCTCGACTGGGGCAAAGCCCCCGGCACCAACCGGCAAGCGCGGCCCGGTCAAGCCGCGCCGAACAGCTGCTCCTCGCTCAGCGCCATCACGCTCGCGGAGCCGGTGACGACGGTCGCCCGCAGCGCCGCCGCTTTCGGCAGCACATGGGTGGCGTAGAAGCGGGCGGTCAGCGGCTTGGCCGACAGGAAGGCGGTGTCGGCATCGCCCGCCGCCAGCCGCTCCACCGCCACCTTGGCGGCGCGGGCAAGCTGCCAGCCGCCGGCGACCACGCCCATCAGTTCCAGCAGCGTCACCGACGCGGCGGCCGGCAGGCGGGCATCCTCCTTCGCTGCGGTCAGCACCCAGGCCACCGCCTGCTTGGCCTCACGGACGGCGCCGACCAGTTCCGACCCGGTGACACGCAGCGCCTCGTCAGCATCGCCGGACAGCTCGCCGCCCAGCGCCGCGATCTCGTCAAGCAGCCCGTTGGCCGTCGCCCCTCCGTCGCGCAGGATCTTGCGGTTGATCAGGTCGTTGGCCTGGATGGCGGTCGTGCCCTCGTAGATCGTGGTGATGCGGGCGTCGCGCAGATGCTGGGCGGCCCCCGTCTCCTCGATGAAGCCCATGCCGCCATGGACCTGCACGCCGTCCGACGCCAGCTGCTGGCCGGTCTCGGTGCACCAGCCCTTGGCGATCGGGGTCAGAAGATCGACCAGCAGGCCGGCCCGGCCCCGCGCGCCCTCGTCGGCATGATGGTGCGCCACGTCGACCGCGGCGGCGGCGGTGTAGAGGATGCCGCGCATCGCCTCGATCCGCGCCTTCATGCCCATCAGCAGGCGGCGGACGTCGGGATGGTTGACGATGCCCTTCGACTGCCCCTCGCTCCAGCCCAGCGGCTTGCCCTGCACACGATCACGGGCATAGGCCAAAGCCTGCTGATAGGCGCGCTCGGCGATCGACAGGCCCTGCATGGCGACGTTCAGCCGGGCATGGTTCATCATGGTGAACATGTATTCCAGGCCGCGGTTCGGCTCGCCCACCAGGAAGCCGGTCGCCCCGCCCTCGTCGCCGAAGGACAGCACGGCGGTCGGGCTGCCGTGGATGCCCAGCTTGTGCTCCAGCGACACGCATTTCACCTGATTGCGGGCGCCCAGGCTGCCGTCGGCGTTGACCAGGAATTTCGGCACGACGAACAGGCTGATGCCCTTCACGCCCGGAGGCGCATCGGGCAGGCGGGCCAGCACCAGATGGACGATGTTCTCCGTCAGGTCATGGTCGCCGTAGGTGATGAAGATCTTCTGGCCGGTGACGAGGTAATGGTCACCGTTCGGCACCGCACGCGACCGCGTCGCGGCGAGGTCGCTGCCCGCCTGCGGCTCGGTGATGTTCATGGTGCCGGTCCATTCGCCCGAGATCATCCGGGGCAGGTAGATGTCCTTCAGCGCGTCGGAGCCATAGAGCTGCACCGCGTTCACCGCCCCCTGGGTCAGCATCGGGCAGAGCGCGAAGGCCATGTTGGCCGAATGCCACATCTCCTGCACCGCAGTGTTCAGCAGGTTGGGCAACCCCATGCCGCCGCGCGCGGGATCGAAGGGCAGCCCGTTCCAGCCGCCCTCCACCAGCGCCTGCCACGCTGTCCCCCAGCCCTCCGCTGTGCGGGCGATACCGTCGGCGCCGAGCTTGGCCCCCTGTATGTCGCCGATGCGGTTCAGCGGAGCCAGGACGTTCTCGGCAATCTTCGCCGCCTCGCCCAGGATGCTGTCCACCATGTCGGGGCTGGCATCTTCGAAACCGGGCAGAGCCGCCACGTCGGCCATACCGGCGAGGTGGTCGAGGACGAAGCGGATCTCTTTCAGCGGCGGGGTGTAGGGGATCACGGCAGCGGTCATGGGGGGACCTCTTCGGAAGACGGAGGGGGAACGGGGATCAGACGGCCTGCTGGAGGTCCGGCAGGGCCTTGAACAGGTCGGCGACGAGGCCGTAGTCGGCGACCTGGAAGATCGGCGCCTCCTCGTCCTTGTTGATGGCGACGATGATCTTGCTGTCCTTCATGCCGGCCAGATGCTGGATGGCACCCGAGATGCCGACAGCGACATAGAGGTCCGGCGCCACGATCTTGCCGGTCTGGCCGACCTGATAGTCGTTCGGCACGAAACCGGCATCGACGGCGGCGCGGCTGGCGCCAACCGCAGCCCCCAGCTTGTCAGCGATCGCCTCCAGCAGGTGGAAGTTGTCGCCGGACTGCATGCCGCGACCGCCGGAAATGACGATGCGGGCCGAGGTCAGCTCCGGCCGCTCCGACTTCGACAGCTCGGCCGAGACGAAGCTCGACAGGGCCGGGTCGGCAACGGCGGCGACGCTCTCCACCGCGGCGCTGCCGGTTGCGGCGGCGGCCTCGAAGGCGGTGGTGCGGACGGTGATGACCTTCACCGCATCGGCCGACTGCACGGTGGCGATGGCGTTGCCGGCGTAGATCGGCCGCTCGAAGCTGTCGGCGGAGACCACCGCGGTGATGTCGGAGATCATCGCCACGTCGAGCAGGGCGGCGACACGCGGCAGCACGTTCTTGCCGGCAGAAGTGGCGGCGGCGAGGAGGTGGCTGTAGGCCGGGGCGAGCGAGACCAGCAGGGCCGCGACCGGCTCGGCCAGGGCATGCTCGTAGGCGGCATCGTCGGCGAGAAGCACCTTGGCGACGCCGGCCAGCCTGGCGGCCTGCTCCGCGGCCGGGGCGGCGTTGCGGCCAGCGACGAGGATGTGGACGTCGCCGCCGAGCTTGGCGGCGGCGGTGACCGCGTTGGCGGTGGCGGGCTTGAGGCTGGCGTTGTCGTGGTCGGCAAGGATCAGGATGGGCATGGGGGCTTCCTCTGTCGGGCGGGGGGGGCGAGCGCGGGCACAGGGCCGGCGCTCAGATCACCCGCGCCTCGTTCTTCAGCTTGTCGACCAGGGTGGCGACGTCCGGCACCTTGATGCCGGCCTGACGCTTGGCCGGCTCGGCGACCTTCAGCGTCTTCAGGCGCGGGGCGACGTCGACGCCAAGCACCTCCGGCGTCACGGTCTCCAGCGGCTTCTTCTTCGCCTTCATGATGTTCGGCAGCGAGGCATAGCGCGGCTCGTTCAGGCGCAGGTCGGCGGTGACCACCGCCGGCAGCTTCAGCTCAACGGTCTCCAGCCCGCCGTCGATCTCGCGGGTGACGGCGACCGTGCCGTCGCCGGCGGCGATCTTCGAGGCGAAGGTGCCCTGGCCCCAGCCCAGCAGCGCGGCGAGCATCTGGCCGGTCTGGTTGCAGTCGTCGTCGATCGCCTGCTTGCCGAGGATGACGAGGCCGGGGGCCTCCTTCTCGACCAGGGCCTTCAGCACCTTGGCGACGGCCAGCGGCTCGGTCTGCACGTCGGTCTGCACCAGGATGGCGCGGTCGGCACCCATGGCGAGAGCGGTGCGCAGGGTCTCCTGCGCCTGCGCCGGGCCGATGGAGACAACGACGATCTCGGTCGCGGCACCAGCTTCCTTCAAGCGCACGGCTTCCTCGACGGCGATCTCGTCGAACGGGTTCATCGAGAACTTCACGTTGGCGGTCTCGACTCCGGACTGGTCGGTCTTCACCCGGATCTTGACGTTGTAGTCGACGACGCGCTTGACGGCGCAGAGGATCTTCATGGCGCGGGTCCCTTTGAAAATGGGCGGCGTGCAGGCATGGCGGAGCGTTGCCCCCCTCTCCTTTCCCGTTGAGCGGAGGGAGGAGAGGGGGCGCTTGCGCCGAAATGCGGGAGAGGAGAGAGGAGGACGGCTAACGCCCCGCCCCTTACAGCCCTTCGGTCTGCTTGCGCAGGACGTATTTCTGGATCTTGCCCGTCGAGGTCTTCGGCAGCGGGCCGAACACCACAGTCCGCGGGCACTTGAAGTGGGCCATGTGCGACCGGCAGAAGGCGATGATGTCGGCCTCGGTCGCGGTGGCGCCGTCCTTCAGGGTGACGAAGGCACAGGGCGTCTCGCCCCACTTCTCGTCATGGCGGGCGACGACCGCCGCCTCCAGAACCTCGGGATGCTTGTAGAGGACGTCCTCCACCTCGATCGACGAGATGTTCTCGCCGCCGGAGATGATGATGTCCTTCGAGCGGTCCTTGATCTCGACATAGCCGTCCTCATGCCAGACGGCGAGGTCGCCGGTGTGGAACCAGCCGCCGGCGAAGGCCTCCTCGGTCGCCTTGGGGTTCTTGAGATACCCCTTCATGACGTTGTTGCCGCGCATCATGATCTCGCCCATCGTGCGGCCGTCCTTCGGCACCGGCTCCAGCGTGAAAGGATCGGCGACGATCACCGCCTCCAGCATCGGGCCGCGCACGCCCTGGCGCGCCTTGATCGCCGCCTTCTCGTCCAGCGACAGGCTGTCCCAACGGTCGTGCCAGACGCAGACGACGGTCGGACCATAGCATTCGGTCAGGCCGTAGACATGGGTGACTTCCCAGCCCATGCGCTCCATGCCGGCGATGACGGCGGCGGGCGGCGCGGCGCCGGCGACCATCACCTTCACCTTCTGGTCGATGCCCTGCTTCAGTTCGGCGGGGGCATTGTTCAGCATGTTCAGGACGATGGGGGCACCGCAGAAGTTGGTCACCCGCTCCTCGCGGATCAGCGTCAGCACGGCGTCCGGACGGACCTGACGCAGGCAGACCGCGGTGCCGGCGGTGACCGCGATGGTCCAGGGGAAGCACCAGCCGTTGCAGTGGAACATCGGCAGCGTCCACAGATACACGGGCGCGTCGCCCATGTTCCAGGACAGCGCGTTCGACACCGCGTTCAGATAGGCGCCGCGATGGTGATAGACGACGCCCTTCGGATTGCCGGTGGTGCCGGAAGTGTAGTTCAGCGCGATGGCCTGCCATTCGTCGGCCGGCGGCGTCCAGGGGTGCTCGGTCCCGACATCGCTGATGAAGGCCTCGTAATCGCGATCGCCGATCAACTCGCCGCCCGTATAGGTCGGGTCGTCGATGTCGACCACCGGGATCGGCGCGTCGAGCAGGGCCAGCGCCTTCTTCGCGACGCCGGAAAACTCGCGGTCGACGATCAGGAGCTTCGCCTCGCCATGCTTCAGGATGAAGGCGATGGCTTCGGCATCCAGGCGGGTGTTGACGGCGTTCAGCACGGCGCCGGCCAGCGGCACGCCGAAATGTGCCTCGAACAGCTCCGGCGTGTTGGCGGCCAGCATGGCGACGGTGTCGCCGGCGCCGATGCCCAGATTGGCCAGTGCCGCGGCCAGACGGCGGACGCGGACGAAGGTCTCCGCCCAGGTCCGGCGGACCGGGCCATGGACGACGGCCAGCCGGTCGGGCCACACGGCGGCGGCACGCTCCAGGAAGGTCAGCGGCGTCAGGGCGACGAAATTGGCGGCGTTGCGGTCGAGGTCGCGTTCGTACGGGTTGGCGCTGGGATGGACTGCGGCGGCAGTTTCACTCATCGGACCGTTCTCCCCAGGGGTTCTTTGTTGCACGCCGGCATTGGGCACGGCGGTGTTGGAAACAGCCTGTAACAGATCAGCTTTGCGCAACTTTCTCAGGATTATGACCAATTGTTATTGAGGTTGTTGCGGCGCAGGCGTGGGGGACGCTCCTTTCACCGCAAATCCCGATCAGCGCAGCCACCCGATCACCGCAACCACGTCACGTCACCGGCGAACAGATAGCCGGCGCCATAGACCGTCTTGATCAGCCGCGGAGCGCGGGGATCCTCCTCGATCTTCTTGCGGATGCGCGACACGCGGACGTCGATGCTGCGGTCATAGGGGAAGTCGTCGCGGTCCTGGTCGGGTCCCTGCAGATGCTCACGCGACAGCACACGCTTGGGCGCCTTCAGCAGCGTCAGCAGAAGCGAGGCCTCCGCCGCGGTCAGGCTCTCCTGCCGGCCGTCGTCGGCGGTCAGCGTCAGGTTGCCCAGATCGAACACCCAGGGGCCGAACCGCGCCCGCGTGGTCTCCGTGGCGGCGGTGGCAGCGGCCAGCTGTTGGCGGCGGCGGATGGCGCTGTTGACGCGGGCGACCAATTCCCGCGGCTCGAACGGCTTCACGATATAGTCGTCGGCGCCAAGTTCCAGCCCCAGCACGCGGTCGGAGGTGCCGCCCCGCCCCGACAGGATGATGACGCCGAAGCGGACATCCTCCCACAGCTCGCGCACCAGGGTCAGCCCGTCCATGTCCGGCAGGCCGAGATCGACGAGGCACAGGTCGGGCGCCTGTCGCTGGATCGCCGCGCGCGCCTCCCGCCCGCTGGCCCAGCCGGTCACCTCATAGCCGTAGCCTTCCAGCACCTCCGTCACCAGCCGGCGGATGTCGGCCTCGTCCTCGATCACATAGATGCGCTTCTTTTGTCCCACGCGCGTTTCCCCCCTCGGCACTCGTCGCCCTGATTTTTTCAGGTGCGTTCTATTTGCCCAACTGTATCAGGCCGGCGCGGGTTCGGCGGCGTGGCCGATGGCCGCCACCAGCTCCCGCTTGTCCCATGGCTTGCGCAGTATGACGGCATCGGCAGGGACGTCGCCATACTCGACCGCGAATCCGCTGACCAGAACGACCCGCATGGCCGGCCGCAGCAGACGCGCGCGCCGCGCCAATTCCACCCCCGACAGGCCGGGCATGACGATGTCGGAAACCAGCAGCGACAGCCCGTCGATCTGCTCCACCAGTTCCGCCGCTTCGTCGCCGCTCGCCGCCTCCACCACCGAGAAGCCGAGATCGACCAGCTGCTGGCGCATCACCTGCCGGACATCGTCGTTGTCCTCCGCCACCAGGGCAAGCTGGCCGGACCAGCCGCCGGGCTGCGGGTCGGCCGCGACTGGATCGGCCTCCTGCAGGCGGGGAACAGGTTCGGCGCGCGGCAGCAGCAGGGTGACGCAGGTCCCCTCCCCCGGCCGGCTGTCGATGCGCAGGTAACCGCGCGACTGCTTGACGAAGCCATAGACCATAGACAGTCCCAGCCCCGAGCCCAGGGCCTTGGTGGTGAAGAAGGGCTCCACCGCGCGGGCCAGCGCCTCCGCCGTGAAACCGGTGCCGGTGTCGGTGACGCGGATTTCCAGATAGTCGTCGGGCTGGACCGGCTCGTCGAAAGACTGGTCGTCCTCCAGCTTGCGGATGCCGACTGCGATGTCGAGCCGCCCGCCACCGGGCATGGCGTCGCGCGCGTTGATGGCGAGGTTGACCAGCGCGTTCTCCAACTGGGTCTGGTCGGCGATGGTCCAGCAATCCCGCCCCTCCTCCGGCACGCCGATGGCGATGGAGCTTGGGAAGGACCGTCGCAGCAGCACCGCCATGTCGCGCAGCAGGCCGCACAGCTCGATCGGCTCTGGCTTCAACGGCTGCTGGCGCGAGAAGGCGAGAAGGCGGGCGGTGATGTCGGCACCGCGCCGGCTGGCGCGCTGGGCCGGCTCCAGATAGGCGTCGAGCCCCTCGATCGCGGCATAGCGCTCGCGGGCCGCCGACAGGTTGCCGATGATGATAGACAGCAGGTTGTTGAAGTCGTGTGCCAAACCGCCGGACAGCTGGCCGACCGCCTTCAGCCGCTGCGCCTCGACCAGCTGGCGTTCGGTCTGCTTCTCGTCGGTGATGTCCAGGGTCAGCACGAACAGGCCGGTGACGGCGCCCTCGCCCGGTCCGCTCTCCCCGCGCCCCTCCCCACGGTGCGGGATCAGCGTGGTCTTGGTCACCACGTCGCGCCCATCGCGCGGGAAGGCGTATTCGAAGGTCACCACCTCCCCCGACAGGCAGCGGTCGAGAGGGGAGTGCAAGGCCGCCATCGCCCGCCGCCCGACGACCGAGGCCAGATCGCGGCCAATGACCTCCGCCTTGTCGCGCCCGACCAGGTCTGCCCAGCGCAGATTGGCGAAGGTCAGCCTTCCGTCACGGTCCAGCCCGGCGATGCAGGCGGGGATTGCGTCCAGGATCACGCGTTGCCGCGTCTCCGCCTCCGCCAGCGCCGCGGTGCGGTCGCGCACCCGGCTGTCCAGCGTGGCGACGGTGTCACGCAATTGCCGGACCATGCCGTCGAAGGCGGAGGCCAGCAGCCCGATCTCGTCGCCGCGGCGGATGCCGCTCTGGGCACCGAGATCGCCGGCCCGCACCTGCACCGCAGTGTCGGCCAACCGGCGCAACGGCCGCACCAACCGCCCAACCGCGATGTAACCCAGCAGGCTGCCCGCCGCCATCAACGCCATGCCGATGGCGAGGATGCGGTTGCCCAGCACCACCGACGACCGCCGCAACTCGTCGACATAGACCGACGAGGCGATGTACCAGTCGAACCCTTCGAAATGCCGGACCCAACTGATCTTCTCATAGGCGTAATTGCCGGGATCGTCGGGCTTGTCCCACAGGTAGGTCAGCGGCTCCCCCTTCGCCGCCGCGACCTTCAGATCCTCGGCGATCGGGTTGCCGGTGGCTGAGTTCAGCCGGTCGCCGAAGGCCGTGCCCTCGATGTTCGAATTCGGGTGGATGATCATCCGGTTCGCCGAATCGAAGATGTAAAGATAGCCGGTGCGGGCGATGCGCAGCTTGCGCAGGGCTTGGCGCAGATCCTCGATGGCCTCGGCCTTGCGCCGCTCCACCTCGGCGTCAACGTCGGCCAGATAGGCGCCGGTGCCGACGATGATGCCGCGCCTGGACAGATCCTTGAAGAAGCTGAGCTTCGGCGCCCGTTCGTCACCGTTCGGCCGCCACCAGGGATAAGTCTGGAACCCCTCCCCCTCGCGCTTGGCGGTGGCGACGATGGTGGGCAGGATGTGGCGGCCCATATTGTCGCGCAGATCGTCCGCCTTCCGTCCCTGATAGTCGGGCGAGGGATGCGACAGGATCACCGAGTCGTAGCCGATGGCCCAGACATAGTCGCCGTTGCCATAGCGGAAGGCATGCAGCCCCTCCATCGCCTCGCGCCGCGCCTGCTCCATCGTGATCTCGCCGCGGTCGGCGCGGGCATAGACATGCTCGATATAGCCGACCGCCAGTTCCAGCACGTCGCGCAGGCGGGTCTTGTAGGAATCGACCGTGGCGACCCGCTGCTCCTCCAGCCCGCCGCGGATGCGGCTGACCAGTTCGAACACGTTGTCGAGGATGGTGCGGCTGGCGTCGCGTTCGATCTCGTAGGCCTTCTCCTCGATGAAGGGGACGGAGAAGACATAGGCCGCCGCGGAGAACAGACCGAGCGAGATCAGGATCGCCGAGAACAGCCGGAGGAACAGGGGCGAACGGATCATTTTCCGGGCAGGGGCGGCAGGATGCGGGGATCAGGGATGTGCGTTCATCATTCCAGCTTCGCCGCTGCGGCTCAACGCGAATCGATGAGATTGTTACCTGAATTGCACTGAAACAATTCGTCATATTTCCGGGAAATTTGCGAAACAGTGTTTTGTTAGCCGGAAGGACATAAGCCCAATCCCATTCGTTTGGGTCAGGGCACCACAAGGACGTCCAGCGTCTGGAGGAAACATGCACTCCCCCGCCAACAATCCCGTCTATGAGAGGGTTCGCCGGAACCCCAAATTCCACGAGCTGGTGCGCCAGCGCAGCCGGCTGGCCCTGGTCCTGTCGGCCGTCGTGCTGGTCGGCTACTACACCTTCATGATGGTGGTCGCCTTCGCACCGGACATTCTGCACAAGCCGATGTCCGACGAGTCGTCGCTGAGCGTCGGCTTCCCGATCGGAGCGGCGATCATCATCCTGTCCTGGCTGCTGACCGGCGTCTATTCCCATTTCGCCAATGGCCGCTTCCAGGACCTGACCGACGAGATCACGCGGGAGACGCTGCAATGACCGCCCACCGGATCCTCCTCTCGGCCAGCGCCGCCATCCTGTTCGCCACCCTGTCCACCATGCCGGCGCTCGCCGCCGGCGATGTCGGGCAGTTGGAAAAGCAGCCGGTCAACCTGTCGGCCATCGGCATGTTCATCGCCTTCGTGCTGATGACGCTGGGCATCACCTACTGGGCGGCCAGCCGCACCCGCTCCACGTCGGACTTCTACACCGCCGGCGGCGGCATCACCGGTTTCCAGAACGGTCTGGCGATCGCCGGCGACTACATGTCGGCCGCGACTCTGCTGGGGCTGTCGAGCCTGGTGTTCGCCAAGGGCTATGACGGCTTCGTCTACACCATCAGCTTCTTCGTCGGCTGGCCGATCATCCTGTTCCTGCTGGCCGAGCGGCTGCGCAACCTCGGCCACTTCACCTTCGCCGACATCGCGTCGTACCGGCTCGACCAGGGCAAGATCCGCACCTTTGCCGCCATCGGCTCGCTGACGGTGGTGTGCTTCTACCTGATCGTCCAGATGGTCGGCGCCGGCCAGCTGATCAAGCTGCTGTTCGGGCTGGACTACAACGTCGCGGTGATCGTGGTTGGCGTGCTGATGGTGGTCTACGTCACCTTCGGCGGCATGATCGCCACCACCTGGGTGCAGATCATCAAGGCGGTGCTGCTGCTCGGCGGCGGCGTGCTGCTGGCCTTCCTGGCGCTGTCGCGCTTCGGCTTCAGCCTGGAGGCCATTGCCAAGAGCGCCATCGCCTCGCACAAGGACGGCGTGAAGATCATGGGTCCGGGCACGCTGCTGGCCGATCCGGTGTCGGCGGTGTCGCTGTCGCTGGGCCTGCTGTTCGGCACCGCCGCCCTGCCGCACATCATGATGCGCTTCTTCACCGTCCCCAACGCGCGCGAGGCCCGCAAGTCGGTCTTCTATGCCTCGGGCTTCATCGGCTTCTTCTTCCTGATCGTCTGTGTGCTGGGCATGGCGGCGATTACCATCGTCGGCACCGATCCGCAGTTCTTCGAGGGCGGCAAGGTCGGCGGCAAGCTGATCGGCGGCGGCAACATGCCGGTGATGCATCTGGCCAAGGCGCTGGGCGGCGACCTGTTCCTGGGCTTCCTGTCGGCGGTCGCCTTCGCCACCATCCTGGCGGTGGTGTCGGGCCTGGCACTCGCCGGTGCCTCCGCCATCGCCCACGACCTCTACGCCCGCGTCATCCGCAAGGGCGAGGCGACGGAGCGCGAGGAGATGCGCGTGTCCAAGATCGCCTCGCTGGTGCTGGGCGTGCTGGCTGTCGTGCTGGGCATCGCCTTCGAGAAGCAGAACGTCGCCTTCCTGGTCGGCCTGACCTTCGGCGTCGCGGCGTCGGTGAACTTCCCTGTGCTGATCCTGTCGATGTACTGGAAGGGCCTGACCACCCGCGGCGCGCTGGCGGGCGGCATCGCCGGCCTGGTCTCCGCAGTCACGCTGGTGATCCTGTCGAACGCCGTGTGGGTCGTGGTGCTGAACAACCCGGCGCCCATCTTCCCCTATGAGCAGCCGGCCCTGTTCTCGATGACGCTGGCCTTCATCGTCACCATCATCGTGTCGAAGCTGGACAGCAGCGCGTCCGCCCGTGCCGAGCGCGAGGCGTTCGAGGACCAGTTCGTCCGCTCCCAGACCGGCATCGGTGCCGCCGCTGCCGCCAAGCACTGATCGCCTGACGGTCCGGCCGAAAGCGCCCCTCCCCACGCCGGGGAGGGGCGCTTTCCTTTTGTCAGCCGGCCGAGACGCTGTTGTCCTTGCGGCGCGACAGCTGCACCTGCCCGTCCAGGCATTTGACGTAGCCGGTCCTGCCCGGCTTCAGCCCATCCAGGATGGTGACCAGCGCGCGCGGAATCGCCGCGAATTCCTTGGAGCCGCGCGACTGGCCATTGTAGATGGCGATGTGCTGGCGCAGCGCCTCCTTGGACACCGGCTTCCCGTCATTCCCGATCATCTCGTACGCCTTTCGCTCAGATTCACCGCCGACAGGCTTACGCCGGCACCCCGTCCGCCGCAACCGGCCGGCCGGTACGGCAAGCGGGGAAGCGGATGGTGACGGCGGTTCCACGGTCCGGCTCGCTGTCGATGGACAGGGTGCCGCCATGCAGGCCAATCAGGTCGCGGCAGATCGACAGGCCAAGCCCGGTACCTCCGAAACGTCCGGGAATGCTGCTGTCGGCCTGCTGGAACGGCTCCAGGATACGGGCCAGCGCATCGGCGGGGATGCCGATGCCGGTGTCACGCACGGTGATGGCGATTCCGCCATCGACCTCCTGCACGGCACTCACCGTCACATGGCCGCCGCGCGGGGTGAATTTGACCGCGTTCGACAGCAGGTTCAGCAACACCTGACGCAGGGCGCGCTCATCGGCCAGCAGCTTGGGCAGGTCGGCGGGGCATTCGATCGCCAACGCCACCCCACCGGCATCGGCCGGCACCGCGGCCAACGCCCGGCAGGTCTCGATGGCGTCGGCCGGCTCCAGCCAGCTTTCGTCCAGCGTGTAGCGCCCGGCCTCCAGCTTCGACATGTCCAGCACATCGTTGATGAGGTCGAGCAGGTGGCGTCCGCTGTTCTGCACATGGCGCGCGTAATCGCGGTAGCGCGGACTGCCGAGCGGACCAAACAGCTCATGCAGCATGATGTCGGAAAAGCCGATGATGGCGTTCAACGGCGTGCGCAGCTCGTGGCTCATGGTCGCCAGGAAGGCGCTCTTGGCCCGGTTGGCGGCCTCCGCCTGATCGAGTGCCGCGGCGAGCCGTTCGGCCGCCTCGACCCGCTCGGTGATATCGCGCGCCTCGACCACCAGCACCGTGACGATGCCCTTGTCGTCGTAGACCGGCTTGATGGTCACGTCCATCACACGGGTGACGCCGTCGGCGACCACGTCGGTCTCATAACGGACGAAGCGTCCCGACGCCGCCTTCTCGATGGACTGGCGGAAGGCTGCCGCCAGTTCAGCGGTGCGGGCCCAGCCGCGGAACTCCCAGGCGCGGTGTCCGACCAGCGCATCGGCCGGCAGGCCAGCCAGGGCGCAGGCCGGCCGGTTCAGAGCCAGCACGCGTCCGTCAGGCGACAGCAGCCCCATGATCTGGAAGCTGCTGTCGAACAGTGCCTGCGAGCGCCGTTCGCTGGCGCGCAGAGCCTGCGTCGTCGTCTCCAGCCTGCCAAGCTGCCGGAACGCCAGCAGGGCCAGCAGAAGCACCACCACCGACACCGCGGCGGTTTCCAGAATGCGTTTCCAGCGGTCGTCGTACCAGCCGGCCAGCACGTCTTCGGTCCGGATGCGGATATAGACGTAGAGGGGCTGGCCCGCCACCCGGCGGACCGTGCCGATCCGCTCGCGCCCTTCGGTCGGATCGAGACCGGACAGCGTCCGCACGGACTCCCCGGCGGACAGACGCGGCAGGACGGAGGCGAAGAGAGCACGATTCTCGTCGAGAATAAGCATTCCATTGCGCGAATGGGACAGGACCACACCATTCTCACCGTAAAACAGAATGATGCTGCGCGGACCGATGTCCTGGGTCGCATAAAGCCGGGCGAAGCGGTCGAGATCGAGCACCGCCACCGCCATGGCGCTGCCGTTGGCCAGCGGACGGATCATCGCGGCCCGCCAGCCGCCGTCCGCCTCGCGATAAGGCCCTACAAAAGTGCGCGATTCGCCCGTCAACGCGTCAGCCAACGGGGAGCCGCCGATATCGGCGGGTTTGTTCAGACCGGCAGCCTGCCGCACCCGGCCATCCCGCTCGACGATCAGCAGATTCCGTAGAGCCGGCCCGTGACCGGCGGTAGCTCCCGGTATCCCTGCCGTGTCCCCCACCAGATAGGCGGGAATCGTACCCTCGGCAGCCGTCGCCCGAAGGGCATGGTCCGCCACGACCATGACGCGACGGGCGTCCTCCTCCAGTAGGGTCGAGAGGTTGGCGGTCTGACGCAGACCATCCTGGATCGCCCGGTCGCGCGCCCGCTCAAGATCGGCGTAGGCGACCAGCCAGAAGCCGGCGATCACGGTCACAAGCAAGCCGACGCGCAGCGCGACGACCGGCGGCAGCGGTGATAGGCGCCACCATCTCCCGCGTGCGCCGCCGTCCGGTTCGGAGAGATCCGTCAAAGGCAATGGTCCGCCGCGTCTTGATTCTGGAAAGGCGTCAAGCCGGCATGGCCGGACGCGGCGAACTGTAGCATGCCGGGGCAGGCATTTTCACGTTCGCTTACCCCTGATCCGCACGGGATCGGTAATGCAGCACCCCCGTATAGGGCGTGGAGAAAACCGGAAGGGAAATTGGGAGGAAAAGTTTGGCTCGACAAAGCCACCCGCCCACGCTTCTCTGCCCGGCGACGATGTGAAGGGGGGTTCCGGCCGGCATGCTGCAGGATTTCATCGATGGCCTGTCCCAGGGGCCGATTCTCGGGCTGATGCTGTTCCAGGTCGCCATCGTCTGGCCGTTGTCGCGCATCCTGCGCCGGGCCGGTTTCTCGCCACTGTGGGCCTTGTTCTCGTTGGTGCCGCTCGGGCATGTGGTGCCCATCGGCGTGATGGCGCACAGCCGCTGGCCGGTTCTGCCGGCCCGCCAGCCGCGCAAGGTCAAGGCACGGAGGACGGCATGACCGAAACCATGATCCATCTCGGCTTTTGGGAACTGCTGATCGGCTCGATCGTCACGATGTACATGCTGATCGCCGGCGGCTGGGTTCTGGCCAAAGCCGGACGCAGTCCGTTGTGGATCCTGCTGCTGCTGTTCCCCTACCTCAACGTGCTGGCGGTCTGGGCCTTCGCCTTCATCCGCTGGCCCTTCGTCGACCTGGCTCCTGAACCGACACAGGCCGCACCAGCCGACGAGCCCTGACCCTGCGTCCTGATCTCAAGACGATCTCACGACGGGATCAGGCCTCGTCCTCGATCAGACGGACGATCACGTCGACGCGGGCGATGCGGGTCCCGGCGGGGGCCGCCGGCAGGTTCTGCACCGTCAGCAGCTCGGCGGGAATGTCCTCCAGCCGGCCGGTGGATTCGACGAAGAAATGATGGTGGTCGCTGGTGTTGGTGTCGAAGTAGGACTTGCCCGCCTCCACCACCACCTCGCGCATAAGCCCGGCGGCGGTGAACTGGTTCAGCGTGTTGTAGACGGTCGCCAGCGATACCGGCAGGTCGGCGGTCAGCGCCTCGCTATGCAGTTGTTCCGCCGTGACATGGCGGTCGCAACCTTCGAACAGCATCCGGGCGAGGCCAAGCCGTTGGCGGGTCGGACGCAGTCCTGCGCTGTTCAGCCGATCGAGGGCTCGTTTGAAGGGGCGTTCGGCTGTCATCATGGGCGAGGCCCCCCGTGCTGTCGACATCGGGATCGGACGCGGTGTCCGACAGAACCGCGGCACTAGGCCGCAGTCCGTTCAACTGTAAAACCATTCGGAAAGGTCAGGCAAGCCATTGTCGCAGCGACGTCAATGGAGGCGCCGGTGAGGGGCGTCAGCGGGACGGCATCCAGGCCGTAGAAAGGCAAAAGGCCGCCGGAGGTTTCCCGCCGGCGGCCTTGCCCGTCCACTGATGCGACCGGTCAGTAACCGGTGGCGATCCGTTCGACCAACTGCTTCACCGTGGGGATGAAGCCGTCGTTGTAATAGGGATCGCTGGCGAAACGGTAGGCGTTGTGCCCTGCGAACATCAGTTGGTGTTCGCAGTCGTCGGTGTGGCTGACCGCCTGGAGCGTCTTCTGGATGCAGAAGGAGCGGGGGTCGGCACGCTTGCCCGTCGTTCCTTCCTCGTTCTGCGCCCAGTTGGAGAAACCGCAGGCCGACAGGCAGCCCATGCAATCGACCTGATCACGCAGGATCTTTTCGGACTGCTCGGGCGTGACGAAGACCAGCGTGCTGTCCGGGGTCTTCAGCGCGGTGGTGAAGCCCTGGGACAGCCATCCTTCGGCGCGCTGCTTGTCGCTTTCGGTCACATAGACCGGACGGCCGCGCGGACCGACCGGGAATTCGGCCGAATGCTCGCCCACCGGCTTGGACAGATAGGCGACCTGGCGTTCCGAGCGGGCCATCAGGTCGAGGAGGAACGGGTTCTTGACCGCCGAGGAGTAGAAGCCGGTCGGGGAGAAGCGGTTCAGGAAGACGTCGCCCGGCTGGAGTGCCACCAGCTTGCGCTTCCACGCCATGGAGATCGGGCTCTCCTGGGTCAGCAGCGGACGGGTGCCGAACTGGAAGGCGACAGGCCCGAGGTCGGGGTTGTCGATCCAATCCTCCCACTCCGACAGCCACCAGACGCCGCCCGCCATCACGATGGGGGTGTCGTTCAGCCCGAAGCTGTTCATCATCTGGCGCAGGGCCAGCACGCGGGGGAACGGATCCTCCGGCTTCTGCGGGTCTTCCGAGTTGGACAGGCCGTTGTGGCCGCCGGCCAGCCATGGATCCTCGTACACCACGCCGCCGAGATGCTCCCGGAACTTGTGGTAGGCGCGAAGCCACAGCGCTCGGAAGGCGCGGGCCGACGAGACGATCGGATAGTAGTGGACACCGTAGCTCACGGCGATCTCGGCGACCTTGTAGGGCATGCCGGCGCCGCAGGTGACGCCGTGGATCAGGCCCTGGGAGCCTTCCAGCACGCCGTGCAGGATGTGCTCGGCCCCACCCATCTCCCACAGGACGTTCATGTGGATGCGGCCCTGGCCGTTCGACGCCTCGTGCGCGATGCGCGCCTGGGCAATGCCGCCCTGGATGCCGAAGGCGATCAGCTCGTCATGGCGCTCGCGCCGGGTCTTGCCCTTGTAGATCTGCGGCAGAAGATTGCCGTTCTCATCATAGCTGTCGGCGTTGACACCCGAGAAGGTGCCAATCCCGCCGGCCGCCGCCCAGGCGCCGGAGCTTTCGCCGTTGGACACGGCAATACCCTTGCCACCCTCGACGAGCGGCAAAACCTCCCGGCCGGACATCGGCAACGGCTTCAACGCCTTCAACGAACCCTCCAAAGACCGAACGTGGCATCCCCTGGGACGCCGGACCAAAGCGGCGGACAACCAGACGACGAAAAGCTCCGCCGGAATCCACATGGGTTCCGGCGGGATCGTCAATGCGGTTCTATATATGAGGAATTGGCGCGCCCTACGAGCGGATTCATCCCCTCGCGCAAAAAACGTTCACGAATTGCCGCAGTCGCGAACGGAAGCGTCAGCGCATCAACCGGTCTTCCGGCCGATCATCAGGCTCCCGCTCCGGCATCGGGCCCCAATTCGGCGCCCAGCCGGCCGGGAGCGTCGGTGAAGACCGCCGATACCCCCCAGCCGAACAGCGTCCGGGCGCGCTCCGCGTCGTTGACGGTGTAGGCCAGCACCGGCCGGCCGGTGGCGCGGTATTCCGCAACGCTCTCCGCCGTCTGGCGGTCCTGGTGGACGTTCAGCGTCGCCGCTCCGATCCGGTCGGCGATGGCCGCCCAGTCGGCCGGCGGGTCCCACAGCAGGTAACCGCGCGGGATCTCAGGCCACAGCCGCTGCGCCACCTCCAGACAGGGCACCTCGAAGCTCGAGAGCAGCAGCGGCCGGTCTGACGGCCACAGCGGGCGCAGGGCAGTCAGCGCCACCTCGGCGGTGATCTCCTCCTGACCCGGATAGGGCTTGATCTCCAGGTTCAGGCCCAGGCCCAGCTCATGGACCAGCGCCACCGCCTCCTCCAGCGTCGGCACCCGTTCGCCGACGAAGGCGGCGTCGAACCAGCGCCCGGCGTCGAGCTGCTGCAACTGCGCCAGATCGAGCAGCGGGACGGCGCCGCTGCCGGTGGTGGTGCGGTCCAGCGTGTCGTCATGGATCAGCACCGGCCGCTGGTCGCGGGTCAGCATGACATCCACCTCCACCCAGCGGGCGCCCTGGCGGGCGGCTTCGCGGATCGAGGCGAGGGTGTTTTCCGGAGCGCTTTCCTTGGCGCCGCGGTGGCCGATCAGGCGGGGAAGAGTCGACAGCATGGGTCTCGCAGGAGTAAGAGCGGTCGCTTTCCTACATGACCCATTCCGTCGAAGCGGGAAAGAGCGATGAAGGCCCTGCACAGCGTTTCCGATCTGGTGGCCGCCGGGCTGATGACGCCGGAGGCCGGCGAAGCCGTACGCACGGTCGCCGACCGCTATGCCGTGGCGCTGACCCCTTACCTGCGCGAGACGCTGGCCGGGCGTACGGATCCGCAGGATCCCCTCCATGCCCAGTATGTCCCCTCCCCCGCCGAGGCGTACAGCACGCCGGAAGAGATGGAAGACCCGATCGGCGATGGCGCGCGCAGCCCGGTGAAGGGAATCGTCCACCGCTATCCCGACCGGGTGCTGCTGAAGCCGCTGCACGCCTGTGCCGTCTACTGCCGCTTCTGCTTCCGCCGCGAGATGGTCGGCCCCGGTGGCGAGGCGCTGACAGCCGACGAGATGGACGCCGCCCTGGCCTACATCCGCGATCACGAAGAGGTGTGGGAGGTCGTCGTCACCGGCGGCGATCCGCTGCTGCTGTCGCCGCGCCGGCTGCGCGGGATCGTCCAGGCGCTGTCGGCCATGCCGCATGTCGGCGTCGTCCGCCTGCACAGCCGGATCCCCGCGGCCGACCCGGACCGTGTCACGCCTGACCTGGTGGAAGCGCTGACCGCCTCCGACCTCGCCACCTGGGTCGCGGTCCACATCAACCATGCCGACGAGTTGACCCCGCCGGTGCGGGCGGCGCTTGCCCGGCTGGTGGAGGCCGGCATTCCGCTGGTCGGCCAGACCGTGCTGCTGAAGGGCATCAACGACAGTCATGCCGCGCTGGAGGCTCTGTTCCGCGGCATGGTACGCAACCGGGTGAAACCCTACTACCTTCACCACCCCGACCTTGCCGCCGGCACCAGCCATTTCCGCCCGACGCTGGCGGAGGGGCAGGCGCTGGTGCGCGGCCTGCGCGGGAAACTGTCCGGCCTGTGCCAGCCCACCTACGTCCTCGACATCCCCGGCGGTCACGGCAAGGCGCCGGCCGCCCCGGCCTGGATCGAAGCGGAGAGCGAGGAGCGCTATCGCGTGACCGACTTCACCGGCCGGGTTCACGACTACCGCGGCTGACGGTCGGCCGTCAGATCGCCTCCGCTGCCAACGACGCGGCCCAATGGGCGACCCGCGCCTTCAAGGCGGCGGCGCGGGCGAAGGCGAGCTCCTCCTCCAGCCGCTCGATGACCTCGAACGCCAGCGACTCGGCGCCATGGGCGTTCCACGCCGCCTGCAGGCTGCGGTGCGGGCAAGTGCCCATCTTCAGCTGGAACCACAGCCGGTTCTGGATCTTGTCGAGGTCCGGCGCGCCGCCCGCCCACACCGCACCGGCGGACGCGCAGCGGACGGCGAACACGCCGGCCACGCTCTTACGTTCCTTGTAGGCGGCCGCCGCCGCCTTGCGATCCTCTTTCCCAAGCCGGGTCGCCATGGCCAGTCTCCTCGCGTGACACATCGGTTCCGGCTGGTTATACCCGGGTGATATTTTGCGCAAGGTTTTTATCCGGGTATTATTACCAGAGTGCTGGCGTGCCGAACAGCGGATCGGGGTTGATGAGCGCATTGTGGATGCCGACCACCGAAGCGAATCCGGTCCACAGGATCAGCGGCGCCCAGATCAGCGCAATTCCGCGGTCGTCCCGCGCCACCAGCGCGATGCAGGCCGAGGTGATGACGAAGAAGGACACCGTCCAGAGGGCGGCGAGGATCGAACTGCCGAAGGTGAAATAGACGAGGCTGAAGGTGGCGTAGATCACCCAGGTCACAGCCTGTAATCCGATCAGCAGGCCGCGGTAGCGGATTCGCCGTGCCGGGTCGATCAGACGGATGTCGCCCCAGATCTGGAAGACGTTCAGCGTGAACCACATCATCGGGAACACCCAGCCCGGCGGCTGCAACGGCGACGGATGGTGGCCGGCGAAGGGTTGCCCGCCACGCTCGACGAAGCCCCAGGCGTTGACGATGATCCAGAACAGCAGGGGTTGCCACCAGCGCACCCGGAAGGGGGCGGGCGGTGGCGCGGTGTAAGTGGCGTCGCTCATGCCCGGCGAGATAGCACGCAGACCCCAATGGTCAAGCCGGCGCCTTCCTTCAGCGCCGCGCCCCGAGCGAGGCCAGTTGGAAGAGCACGCGGGCGCACAGGGTCTCGTCCGGCATGTTGGTGCGCTTGCAGTCGGCCTCGGCATCGACCAGACGTTCCAGCGCCTGACGGACATGGTTGGGCGACCAGTGACGGGCCTGTCTGACCAGCCGGGTCTTCAGCTTGAAGAAGACCGGCGGGCGCAGCGACTCGACAGCGGCCTCCGGCGACTTGCCGGCGGCGACCTGGGCGGTGAGCAGTTGCAGGCGCTGGAAATGGCGCTGGGCGCCGCGCAGGATCGGCACCGGCGAGGTGCCCTCGGCGAACAGCCGCGCCAGCGAGCGGTCGAGCGTGGCGAAATCGCCCTCCGCCGCCGCCCACACAGGCTCGTCCATCGACAGGGCGGCGCTGTCGCCGATGCAGGCCTGGGCATCCTCCAGCCGCACGCGCTTCTCGCCGCCCATGTAAAGCGCCAGCTTCTCCGCCTCGCCGCGGGCCACCATGCGGTCGCCGACCAGGTTGGCGGCCAGGAAGCTCAGCACGTCGGGGTCGGCGGTCAGCCCGTGACCGTGCAGGATGTCGGCGATGACGCGTCCGAGCGACGCCTCCTCCTCGACATAGCAAGGGATGGCGGCGGCGGCATCATCCCCCTCGAACAGAAGCCGCAGCTTGGAGCGGGCCGACAGGTCGCCCGACTCGACGACAACGAGGCTGTCGCCCGGCGGCAAATTCTCGAAGAAGGCGGCGAAGGCGGCGGTGGCGTTGTCCTCCGCGTCGCGGACTCGGATCAGGCGCCGGCCGCCGGTGAAGGAGATCGCCGCCGCTTCGTCCGCCAGCCGCGCCGGATCGTCGGCCAGGGCGCGTCCGAGGAATTCGGCGATGCGGAAGGGGTCGGACAGGTCCTGCACCACCGTCTTGCCCAGCGTCTGGGCACGGTCACGGACAAGCCCCGAGTCGGGGCCATAAAGCAGCACCGCCCGGACCTTGCGGTCCGGGCTGCGCAGAAAACCGTCGATCGCCTTGGGCTGGAGCTTCACCCGCGCATCCCCGGCAGGTCAGGACCCGCGGCCGAGAAACATGGCGACGCGGGTGGTGATGTCGTTGGAAATGTCGTCCAGCGCCCGGTCATAGGCGTTCTGCACCGTCGCGATGGCCGCGTAATGCTGCTCCAGCGTGTTGTAGCTGACCATGGAGCGCGAGCTGGACTGGAACACGACCTGCCCGGTCTGGGTGTCGGTCAGCCGGTAGGGGGCGTTGACCAGCAGCTGGGCGCGCACCGCGGTGGCGTCCTTCTGCAGGGCCAGCTTCTGCTCCGACGCCGACAGCGACACGTCCAGCCGGTAGCGCGGGTTGCTCGGCCGCTCCGACGGATAGAAGTTGTCAATCAGCAGGTTGCGGAGCTTCTGCCCTTCCCGGTTGGGGATCGACGCGATGTCGACCTCCATCAGCCGGTCCGACGCCGCAGCCCCGATGCCCTTGCCACCATAGAGCGGCTGGAACCCGCAGCCCGACAGGGACACGGCTGACAGACCGAGCGCAAGGGCGAACAGCCCCCGCGCCATGGTCCGACGGATCGGGCTCCGGCAGAGCGAGCCCTGGCGGATCGATCTGGGATCAGACGACGACATTGATCACCCGGTTCGGGACGACGATGACCTTGCGCGCCGGCTTGCCGTCCATGGCGCGCTGCACGTTGGAATCGGCAAGCGCCGCCTGCTCCGCCGCATCCTTGTCCATGTCGCGCGGCAGCTCCAGCGTGGCGCGGAGCTTGCCGTTGACCTGGACCGCGACCTTGACGCTGTCCTCCACCACCAGGGCGGGGTCGGCCTCCGGCCAGGGCTGGTCGGCCAGCAGGGTGCCGTGACCCAGCTGCGCCCACAGCTCCTCGCCCAGATGCGGCATCATCGGACCGACGAGGCGGACCAGCGACTCGAAGCCCTCGCGCAGCACCCAGGCCTCGCCCTCGCCCTTGCCGTCCAGTTCGCCCAGCGCGTTGGACAGCTCGCGGACACGGGCGACCGCCTTGTTGAAGCGGAACTTGTCGAGATCGTCGGACACGCCGGCGATGGTCTTATGGACCAGACGGCGGGCTGCCTCGGCCTTCGAGCCAAGCGACTCGGGCTTCGGCGTGCCGGCGGCGGGCAGTTCCACCGGGGCCTCCGTCACCATCCGCCACAGGCGGTTGATGTAGCGCCAGGCCCCGTCGATGCCGGCCTCGGTCCATTCCAGATCGCGTTCCGGCGGACTGTCGGACAGCATGAACAGGCGGGCGGCGTCGGCGCCATAGGTGCCGATGATGTGCGCCGGGTCCACCACGTTCTTCTTCGACTTCGACATCTTCTCGACGCGGCCGACATTGACCGGCACACCGCTGTCGGCCCGGACCCACTCGCCCTTGTCGTTCTTCGTCAGGTCGGTCGGAGCCAGCCAGGCACCGGTGTCGGCATCCTTGTAGGTCTCATGGTTGACCATGCCCTGGGTAAACAGGCCGGTGAACGGCTCGTCCAGGTTCAGATAGCCGCAGGTCTTCAGCGCGCGCGTCCAGAAGCGGCTGTAGAGCAGGTGCAGGACCGCATGCTCGATGCCGCCGATATATTGGTCGACACCCAGCCAGTAATCGACCGCCTCACGGGTGAAGGCGGCATCCCCGGTCTTGGGCGAGCAGAAGCGGGCGAAATACCAGGACGACTCGATGAAGGTGTCGAAGGTGTCCGTCTCGCGCAGCGCCGGCTTGCCGCAGGTCGGGCAGCTGGTGTGCTTCCAGGTCGGGTGATGGTCCAGCGGGTTGCCGGGCTTGTCGAAGGTCACGTCCTCCGGCAGCACGACGGGCAGCTGGTCGTCCGGCACCGGAACGATGCCGCACGACTCGCAATGGACGACCGGGATCGGGCAGCCCCAATAGCGCTGGCGCGACACGCCCCAGTCGCGCAGGCGGTACTGGGTGGTGCGCTCGCCCTGGCCAGCCGCCTCCAGCCGCTTGCCGGCCTCGTCCTTCGCCGACTCGGTGTCGAGTCCGTCGAGGAAAACGGAGTTCCGCAGCACGCCGGGACCGGTATAGGCCTCGCTCCCGACCTCGAAGACCGCCGGGTCGGCATCGGCCGGGATCACCACCGGACGGACCGGTAGACCGTACTTGCGGGCGAAATCCAGGTCGCGCTGGTCATGCGCCGGGCAGGCGAAGATCGCGCCCGTGCCGTATTCCATCAGCACGAAGTTGGCGACATAGACCGGCAGCTCCCACGACGGGTCGAAGGGGTGCACGACCTTCAGGCCGGTGTCGAAACCGCGCTTCTCCGCCGTCTCGATCGCTTCCTCGCTGGTACCCAGCCGGTTGCACTCGGCGATGAACTCGGCCAGTTCCGGGCTGGAGGCGGCCAGTTCGGCGGCCAGCGGGTGATTCGGGGAGATCGCGGCGAAGGAGGCGCCGAACAGCGTGTCCGGACGGGTGGTGAAGACCTCCAACTCGTCCTCGCGCCCCTTGATCTTGAAGCGGAAGCGGACGCCGGTGGACTTGCCGATCCAGTTCTCCTGCATGATGCGGACACGCTCGGGCCAACGGTCCAGCGTCTCCAGCCCCTTCAGCAGGTCTTCGGCATAGGCGGTGATCTTCAGGAACCACTGCGACAGCTTGCGCTTTTCCACCAGCGCACCGGTGCGCCAGCCGCGGCCGTCGATCACCTGCTCGTTGGCGAGAACGGTGTTGTCCACCGGGTCCCAGTTCACCCAGGATTCCTTGCGGTAGGCGAGGCCCACCTTCAGGAAATCCAGGAACATCTTCTGCTCGTGGCGGTAATACTCCACGTCGCAGGTGGCGATCTCGCGGTCCCAGTCGATGGACAGGCCCATCGTCTTCAGCTGCCCGCGCATGGTCGCGATGTTCTCGCGCGTCCATGCGGCGGGATGGACCTTCTTCTCAAGCGCGGCGTTCTCGGCCGGTAGGCCGAAGGCGTCCCAGCCCATCGGGTGCAGGACGTTGAAGCCCTTGGCGCGCTTGAAGCGCGCGATCACGTCGCCGATGGTGTAGTTGCGGACATGGCCCATGTGGATGCGCCCCGACGGGTAGGGGAACATCTCCAGCACATAGTATTTGGGCCGGGAAGCGTCCTCGCGCGCGGTGAAACAGCCCTTGCCGTCCCACACGCCCTGCCACTTCGCCTCGGTTTCCTTGACATTGTAACGCGACATGAGCGCGACGCCGTTTTTCCGTTGTACCAGATGCTCGAAAGGCCGGGATGCCACCCCGGACCGGCCGCCGCGTCAGCGGGCGGCGGCGTTCTGCGCCACGCGAAGCTGGCGGGCGCGGGTCAGCACCGCATCCTCCAGCTGGCCGGCGGTTTCCGGCCCGACGTTGATGTCGCGCCAGTCGTTGCCGGTCCGCTGCTGCTTGAACACCGACACCCGGACACCGTCGGCGCGCAGCTGACGGTCCATGATATAGAGGTTCACCTTGAACCGCTCGTTCGGCGAATCGGGCGGGGTGTACCAGTCGGTCAGGATCACGCCGCCGAAGGGATCGGCCGAGGCGATCGGCATGAAGGACAGCGTGTCGAGCGAGGCGCGCCACAGGAAGCTGTTGACGCCGATGCCGCCGGCCGCGTCCTGATCGCCGCCGCGCTTGTTCTTGCCGAACAGGTTCAGGCCGCCGTCCGTGCCGAGCAGGCTGCCGAACTTGTAATCCTTGTTCTTCATCTGCTCTTCGACGGTTTCGGTCTTGCCGCCCCAGCTTGCGCAGCCGGCGATCGAGACGGAAGCCGCGAGCAGTACAGGGACAAGGCGAAGGGCGGTCGAACGGCGCATGGTCGGGAACCCGGTTCAGAAAAGGGGTTGCCGCGCGCGAGTCACGCGCGGAATGCCGGTGAACAGACCATAAGTGGACGGCACCACGCAACAGCGGAAGCGTCTTTGCCCCACCCCGCCACAACAGGACGACAACAGGCCGGGCCTGTCGGGTTCGACTGTTGCAGACCGGCAAGGCCCATCCTCGTCAGTGTGCTCCGTGCGACACACTGTCCCCCCAATGCAGCAATTCCGGAGATTTGCCGCTTGCTGGCAAGGGCGGGGGTGCGTACGAAAGTCTCAGCCAGGACGTCAACCAGGCTGAAACATCTGCTGCCAGGATGGAGGCAAAAATCATGACCCGTTATCTGCTGGCCGGCGCTGCCGCCGCCGCTCTCGCCCTCGGCGCTGGCGCCGCCAACGCCCAGGCCAAGTTCGAAGTCAAGATCGGCGGCGACGCCTACTTCGAAGCCGGCTACGTCGATCAGGATCTGGACTCCGGCCTGCGTTCGACCGAATTCCGCAACCGCATGCGCATCAACGTCATCCCGACCGCCAAGGCCGACAACGGCCTGGAGTACGGTGCGCGCATCCGCATCCGCGCCAACAGCGGCACCAGCAACACCCGCACCACCGATGCCGATCGCGCGTACATCTTCGCGCAGGGCACCTTCGGTCAGGTTCGTCTGGGCGTGACCGACTCGTACAACGACGACACCTACATCACCGCCCCGATGGACTATCTGGGTCTGGGCATCTATGATGCCGTGCCGGCCTGGATCGGCCTGAGCAGCGGCGTCGCCGGCACCGTCACCGGCAACAACATTCTGACGCCGTCGGTCGCCGTGGATAACAACTCCACGAAGATCGTCTACTACAGCCCGCGTTTCGCCGGCTTCCAGTTCGGCGCCAGCTACACCCCGCGTAACGACAGCTCGGCCACGGACATCAACCGCACCAAGCCGACCGCTGCGAGCGTCACCACGAACTCCTCGGGCCTCTTCACCGACATCGTCGAAGTTGGCGCCAACTACAACAACACCTTCGGTGGCGTGAGCCTGAAGGCGTCTGCCGGCTACTTCTGGGGTCAGGCTGTCGATAACGTCGCCGGCAGCAACTACAAGGATCTGAACGCCTGGCAGGTTGGCGCGCAGGTCGGCTACGCCGGCTTCGCCCTGGGCGGTGGCTATGTCGACTTCGGCAAGTCGGGCCAGAACAAGATCCGTTCGGTGTTCACCGAGCCGACCCGCAACTGGAACGTCGGCGCCCAGTACACCACCGGCCCGATCGTGATCGGCGCCAACTACAAGAACGGCCGCGACGCCGGCGCCCTCGGCACCGCTGGTGACCGTGAGCTGCAGGTCTACGAAATCGGCGTCGGCTACACCGTCGCTCCGGGCCTGACCGTCCAGGCTCAGTACGACTACTTCAAGGTCGACAACGACGCCTCTGCCCGCGACGACAAGGGCAACATCGTGATCCTGCGCTCGGTCCTGGCGTTCTAATCGGTTATCCGATCGAACGTCCGGAAACGGACAGGAAGGGCGGTGGCTTCGGCCACCGCCCTTTTTCTTTGCGCCTGCCGTTTGGGCAGTGCGCCCTATTTGCGGGCGCGAAACCGGCCAGAAATGAGGCGATCGCCTTTTTATTAATTATTTCAATGCTTTAGCCGTGTGGTTTTGCTGCAACTATGTTGCGAATGCGTGAAGACGACGCAGTTTGTCTCTTGTCCGGAAAGGCTCCGCGCGGTTAAGTCGTAACCATAAGACAACCGCGCGCTCCCGGGTCAAACGGGGCGTACGCACAAGGATGGACAATCCATGAAGCGCTCTCTCGTCATCGGCTGCGCAGCCGTTGCCCTCGCCGCCGGCTGCGGCACCGCCTCGGCCCAGTCCAAGTCGAAGTTCGACGTCATCATGGGCGGCGACGCCTTCTTCCAGGGCGCCTATGTCGACCAGGACAACGACAACAGCCTGCGCAAGACCGAGTTCGCCAACCGCTTCCGCCTGACCGTCACCCCGACGGCCAAGGCTGACAACGGCCTGGAATACGGCGCCCGCCTGCGCCTGCGCGCCTCCAACGGCACCGGCAACGTCCGCACCACCGACGCCGACCGCGCCTACATGTTCGTCAACGGCTCCTTCGGTTCGATCCAGGCCGGTGTGGTCAACGGCCCGTCGGACGACTCGGGCGTCATCGGCCCGAACGTCGATGGCATCTCGGGCAGCCCTGACGGCTGGGTGTTCAACTATTACGGCGTGACCTCGCTGCCGTACGTCCTCGGTTCGCTGCGCAACCTCGAGTCGGGCGACGCCAGCACGAAGATCGTCTACTCCACCCCGAGCTTCTCCGGCTTCAAGCTGTCCGCCGCCTACACCCCGACCTACGGCAGCAGCAACACCGACATCAACCGCCGCAAGAACGTCACCTACAACGACATCGGCGAAGTCCAGGCCTACTACAAGGGCGCCTTCAGCGGCGTCGGCCTGGAAGCCAGCGTTGCCTACCAGTTCGGCCAGGCCCCGACCGGCTTTGAAGACCTGTCGTCGGTGCACGCCGGCGCCACCGTCACCTATGGCGCCTTCGCCATCGGCGGCAGCTACGCCTTCAGCGGCGACAGCGGCTACGCCAAGAGCCATCGCGGCGTCGACGACAACCAGGTCTGGCTGGTCGGTGCCCAGTACACCATCGGCCCGGTCATCCTGGCCGCCACCTACACCGACGCCAAGGGCGCCAATGTCGGCACCGGTGCCGCCACCGCCGCCGATTACGCCCGTGCCCACGTCTACCAGGGCGGCGTGACCTATGCCGTTGCCCCCGGCCTGACCACGGGTCTGGAATACAGCTACGTCGACAACAAGTCGGGCGGTCGCAACAACGACGCCAACATCGTTCTGTGGGACACCCGCTTCTCCTTCTAAGGGACGGGTTCCTGGCAGCAAACGTGAAGGCGGCGGAGAAATCCGCCGCCTCTTTTTTTTGTCCGTCTTCTGAGGGACAGGTACCGGGAATGCCCCCAAATCCTTTCTGCCCCACCCAAAATAGGTAGCTCTTCGGCGCAAGAGTTTCGATCGAAGCAAGCAAGCACCACCCAATAACAGGCCCAACAGTTAGTATATGAATTTATATGATCGAAGGTTTCGTGTTTTTCCGGCCACTGCCCTTGGAATGAGATAACCTTCATCCGGACGACCACTTGCCGGCCTACTGGTGACGGGACTAAGTCAGGGAGCATCAGACACCGCTCGCGCCCCGGCCTGACGGGACGCATGCACCGAGGATGACCCCATGAAGCGTTCTCTCGTCATCGGCTGCGCCGCTGCTGCCCTCGCCGCTGGCTGCGGCACCGCCTCGGCCCAGTCGAAGTTCGATGTCCTGCTGGGCGGCGACGCCTATTTCCAGGGTGCCTATGTCGACCAGGACAACAACGCCGGCCTGCGCAAGACCGAGTTCGCCAATCGCTTCCGCCTCACCATCACCCCGACGGCCAAGGCCGACAACGGCCTGGAATACGGCGCCCGCCTGCGCCTGCGTGCCGCCGGCGGCACCAACAACAACCGCAGTACCGACAGCGACCGCGCGTTCATGTTCGTTAACGGCGGCTTCGGCACCGTCCAGGCCGGCGTGATCAATGGCCTGTCGGACGAATACGGCATCATCGGCCCGAACGTCGAAGGCATCGAAGGCTCGCCGGATGCCCAGTTCCTGAACTACTACGCCAACGCCAACGGCGCCCCCTATGTGCTGGGCAGCCTGCGCACGCTGGAGTCGGGCGACGCCAGCAGCAAGATCATCTATCTGACGCCGAGTTTCGCCGGCTTCCAGGTCGGTGCCGCCTACACCCCGGTCTATGGCAGCAGCAACACCGACATCAACCGCCGCAAGAACAGCACCGCCTATCACGACATGGGCGAGGTTCAGGCCACCTATAAGGGTGAGTTCGGCGGCTTCGGCCTGGAGGCGAGCGCCGCCTACCAGTTCGCCAAGGCGGCCAGCGGGCTTGAGGATCTGTCCTCGGTCCATGTCGGCGCCAATGTGTCCTACGCCGGCTTCAAGGTCGGCGGCAGCTATGCCTTCAGCGGCGACAGCGGCTATGCCAAGGGAACCCGCGGCGTGGACGACCAGCAGATCTGGATCGTCGGCGCCAACTACACCATCGATTCGGTGATCCTGGCCGCCACCTACACCGATGCCAAGGGCATCGACAGCAACTTCGCCGGCCTGAACTCGCGCGCCCATGTCTGGCAGGCCGGCGTGACCTACACGGTGGCGCCGGGCCTGACCACCGGCCTGGAATACAGCTATCTGGACAACAAGGTCGGCGGCGTGAACAACGATGCCAACATCGTCCTGTGGGACACCCGTTTCGCCTTCTAAGCGGCAAGCGTCCAGGAACTGATACGAAGACAGGCGACGGAGGCATCCGTCGCCTGTCTTCGTATCCGGGTCCGGCTTACTTCTTTGGAGACGTCTTGGGCTGGTCCGCCTTGGCGTCCTTGTCCGCCGTATCGCACAACATGAACAGCACCGATGCCTCCAGCGGCGCCCAGACCAGCAGATAGCGTTCCTTCTCACGGTCGCCCAGGAAAACGATGGTTTCCGGATCGGTGACCGCCTTCGGATGGATCTCGCCCAGCAGATAATCCATGCGACCGTAATTGGCCATCGTCCCCTGGAAGATATGGTCCAGACGCTCCTGGTCGTCCTTCGCGACCTCCCAGCCGAACTGCTCCTGCCGCACGCAGCGGCGGCCATATTCCTCCAGGATCTTGTCCATATAGGTCCGGTAGGTGCCGTCGTCGGTCAACGGGTACGCCGGCTCGCTGAAGCGGACCTTCGTCATCGGCGACCCAAGCATGACCTTGGCCGCCTTCTGCTTGGCCCCGGGCTTGGCCTGGGCGGCAGCCTTCGGCGCCTGCCTCGAAGGCTCTTCGGCATGGGCAGGGCTGACTGCGCACCAGCCGACGGCCAGCGCGGCGGCGAACAGGCCGGCGGGGATGGCCGGCGTCAGGGCGGAGAGCAGGGAACGAAACGGACTCCGCATGCGGAGGTCTCCTCGATATGCAGAACGATGACGATGCCCGCGCCGGAGATCCGCCGGCGGTACCGCCAGCAACTCCGGAGGCAGCGGGCACGGTCGCTTGGGGCGCTTGCGTTTCCGCGGACCGTCCGCTAACACGCCGCGGAAGCGCTGTATACCCGCAGCGACCGGATTGGGGGCGGCCATGACGACGACGCAGGGCACTGGCAAAGATACGCAAACCGGGGCGGAACCAGGCGGTTCCGTGAACGCGGACAGCGTGACGGCACGGCTCGACTCGGTGCGGCGCGCCATTGCCGAGACCGCATCGGCCTGCGGACGCGGCGACGGCGCCGTGACTCTGGTCGCGGTGTCGAAGACCCATCCGGCCGAAGCGGTGGAGGAAGCGCTCGCCGCCGGCCAGCGCGTGTTCGGCGAGAACCGCGTGCAGGAGGCCAAGGCCAAGTTCCCGGCGCTGAAGGACCGTTTCCCCGACCTGGAACTGCATCTGATCGGTCCGCTGCAGACCAACAAGGTCAAGGACGCCGTCACGCTGTTCGACGTCATCCAGACCCTGGACCGTCCGAAACTGGCCGAGGCGCTGGCGGAGGAGATGGCGAAGACCGGCCGCCGTCCACGCTGCCTGATCGAGGTGAACACCGGCGAGGAACCGCAGAAGGCCGGCATCCCCCCGGCAGAGGTCGAGGCCTTCCTGGCCGACTGCCGCGACCGGCTTGGACTGCCGGTTACCGGACTGATGTGCATCCCGCCGGTGGATGAGGAAGCGGCGATGCATTTCGCCCTGCTCGCCGGGATGGCGCGCCGGCTCGGGCTGTCGGAGATCAGCATGGGCATGAGCGGCGATTACGAGACCGCCGTGCGCTTCGGCGCCACCCATGTGAGGGTCGGCACGGCGATCTTCGGCGCCCGTCCCCATCTCGCCGAATAGCGGGCGCGACCGTCGTTGGAGGCATCAGGCTGCGGGCCCGGCGACGCTCAGCGCGCTGCCGGGCCCGCAGTCCTTCAGCAGGCGGAGCATGTCGCCGGTCGCCAGCGCGACACAGCCCGCGGTGGGCGCCCGGTCGGGACGGACGAGGTGCAGGAACACCGCACTGCCCATTCCCGGCACAACCGGGTCGTCATTGTGCCCCATCACCACCACGATGTCGTAGACATGGTCGGCCCGCCACATCTCCTCATGGCTGGCGGGATAAGGACGGGTGACCGGCCGGTTATAGGCGGGATCGTCCGGTGCATCGCACCAGCCGTCCCGCTCGGTGATGGGATGGAGCGGCAGCCCGGTCTCCGGCTGCGGCAGCCGGTCGGCCCGCCACAGCACGCGGCGCAGCGGGAAGCGGCCGACAGGGGTGGCGCCATCGCCCTCGCGCTTGTCGGCACGGACACCACCGCGGCCCAGCACACAGGGTGCTTCTCCGCCCGGCCAGCACAGGCGGCCGGTCGTGGCCGGTCCGACGTTGTCGGAGCCCGGCTGGTCCGCCATCACGGTGATTTCAATGGTCATCCCGATACCCGCGTGGTGCTGGTGGCCGTCTGCGCCGCCCTGCGCGACTGCTCGTACTTGGCAAGGTTGCGCATCATCGTCTCCGACAGCATGTCCGGCGTGACCGGAGCCGCTCCCGCGGCCGGAGCGGCATCGCCCGGCTGCCCATTGGCCGCTTGCCCGGCGCCGGGCTGCGGCTGGCCGCCGTTGGCCGCAGCATTGCCGCCCACATTTGCTCCGGTCGCGCCGACGGAGCGCGCGGAGGCCGTCACCGCTCCCGGAACCGGCGCCGCATAGCGCGGAGCGGCATGCTTCGCCAGCGCCGAGCTGGCCAGCGGGGTGTCGCGCGCCGGCATCTTGCTGGGGTGCGGGGGTGCACCAGCCGCAAGCTGCGCGGCCAGGACCGGCGAGGCATCCGCAGAGGTGGCGGCAGGTTTGGCCGCGGCGGGCGGAGCGGCCGACGAGGCCGCCGTGAGCCGGATCGGCTGCCCGGTGGCGGCAGACTGCTGCGGTGCCGAGGCGAGGTCGGCCGGCTTGGCCGCGGCCAGCGCTGCGGCAAGGCCGCCGGCGGGGGCCTGTTGCGGCTCCGCGGGGGAGCCGGATGCCGCCGGCCCCCCCGAGGCGTCCGCGACGGCAGTGGCAGCGGCGGGATGGTCGCCGCCACCAATGCCGAGCGAGGCCATGACCGTATCGCCGACATCCTTACCCGTCGCCTGTTCGACCACCGCGTTGGCGATGGAGGCCATTCCACCGATCACGCCGCCGTACAGCATGTCGCCCATGATCCGCATGGACGGCTGGATGGTGTCGCCGGTGATCTCGCGATAGATGGTGCTGACGATCGGGATGTGCTGCAGCGGGTTGATGATGTCCAGAAAGTCCCAGAAGGACATTTCGCCCTGGATTTCCACCGGGCCGCCATTGTGACCGTCGCTGATGACCGGCGACGCCTTTTCGCGCGGCGCCGGACGCTGAACGGCACTGCTGTCGATGGTGGTGGCGTCGATGGCCATGGGCGGTCTCCCGGCTCGGTGGTCCCCACAGCTACAGCAAACGGCGTGCCAAGCCGATGGAACGGATCCGGTGTGGATTCGGCCAATTCGGGAGGATCCGCAAGATCAGCACCCGGAATCCGATTCCCAGCGCGCCACGGACGGCGAGGGGGCGGCAAGAACTGCCGGGCCGGCATGGTGATTCCTGCCCCGCCGTCCTCCGGCTGCCCAGAGCCGGACCGGCGGCTTCAGAACATGTGGCCGCTGCGTTCCGCCTTGGTACGGAGATAGGCCTCGTTGTGGCCGTTGGCGGGGAAGATGTGGGCCACCCGCTCCACCACCGCGATGCCGCAGCGGGCGAGCTGACGCAGCTTCTCCGGATTGTTGGTCATCAGCCGGACGGACTCGAAGCCAAGCTGCCGCAGCATCTCCGCCGCCGGCAGATAGACGCGCTCGTCGGCCTCGAAGCCGAGGATCTCGTTGGCATCCACCGTGTCGAAACCGCGGTCCTGGATGCGGTAGGCGCGCAGCTTGTTGACCAGCCCGATGCCGCGCCCCTCCTGAGCCAGATACAGCAGCACGCCGCTGCCCTGACGGGCGATCTCGGCGATGGCGCCGCGCAGTTGGTCTCCGCAGTCGCAGCGCAGCGACCCCAGCAGATCGCCGGTGAAGCATTCGGAGTGCAGGCGGGCCAGCACCGGCTGCGCCGGATCGGGATCGCCGATGACGATGGCCAGATGCTCCGGTCCGCCGTCGGCCGGGCGGAAGGCGTAGATGCGCGTGTTCTCCGAACCGACCAGCGGCACCCGCGCATCGGCGACCCGGCGTAGGGTGCGCACCACATGCACACGGTAGTCGGCAACGTCCGACGCGCGGACCAGCAGCAGATCATGCTCCGCCGCCCACTCCGCAGCCCTTACCGGGGGGCTGACCACGGGCGACGACGGCAGGTCGGCAGTGATCGCGGCGGGCAGCAGGCGGGCCAAGCGGGCAAGGTCCACCGCGGCGGCCTCGCGGCTGCCGGGGCAGGCCTCACCGGCGGTCAGTCCGGCCGGCAGCGCGTCCTGCGCCTGCGGATGCTGTTCGGGATCGGCCAGCGCATGGGCCTGATCGGCGCTCAACCCTCCGGGCCGGTCGAGTGTCATGGCGCCGAACGCCTCGGCCGCCGCACCGGGCGCCTGATCGTCGGCAATGTCGCTCACCGGCTGCGCCGCATCGGCCGAGGCAAGCCCCAGAACCACGGCGCGGCGGCGGGTGACCACCAGCCGAGGGGTACCGCCGGTCAGCGATTTCAGCCGCTCCACCGCGTCGAGCGCCACCGATTCCACCGACACGGCGGCGCCGACGGTGCCGTCGGCGGTCTCGATCGCCACCACCTCGCCCCGGCGCAGGGCGGCCAACGCCCGGTCGACGGCGCGCACGGCGGCCTCGTCGATGGGAGCCGTGGACGGAGCCGCCTTGGCGGCGGTCGCGGGCGCGGACAGGGTGACCGTGGTGGCGTCGGAAGGGCGTTCGGCTTGCATCGTCAGCGGCTTTGCGTAGCGGGTGCGCCGGATCCGGCGCGAAAAAGGGGACATGGTGCGTTCGGCGGGCGAAGCAAAGCGCAGGTGGCGCGCCCCTGTCCAGCGATTCCCGCGCGCCACACAGTTGCCCAACGCGCAACGATCCCGCTAGCCTGTCCGGCCCAGGGCCCCACCCGCGCCGCTGACGCACCAAATCGGGCCGGATGCCAACCCAGTCATCCGGTCGGATCGGCAACGGAGTCGACACCCCCAACGGGCCGCTCCGCCTCCGGGATCATCGGCGCTAGGATGGGAACCGCAGCCTTTGAATCGGGAGCCTTTCCCCCGTGCTCATCCCTTCGACGCCATCCCCGACCGCTCAGGACCAGGATTTGTCCGGCGCCCTCCACATGATCATGCCAGCCGATCTTCCGTCCGACGCCTATGGCCGCCGCATGGTCGACGCGTTGCGCGCCGCCGGGGCCGGTATCACGCTCCACGCCCTGCCCGGCCCGCACCCGCAGGTCGACCCGTCAGCGATCCTGGCGGCCGACGTGGCGCTGGCGCGCCTGCCGGATGGCGCCCCGGTCCTGCTGGACGGCAACGCCCTGCCCAACCTCGCTGCCAGCCTGCCCGCCGACAGCCGCCGCCTGCGCTTCACTGCGTTGGTCGAACGCCTGCATTGGACGGAACCGGGCCTTACCGCCGAGAAAGCGACGGTACGCCGCAATCTGGAACAGGGGGCGCTGGCCCTGATGCGCCGTGTCGCGGTGCGCGACGACGACGTCGCCGCCGCAGTGCGGGAACTGGGCGTCCAGCCCGACCGGATCATCCGTGCCGCCACGGATACGGACGGAGCGGCGGCGCTGCTGGCGGTTCTCTAGGGGGTCAGGCCGCACGTCGCCACAAGCCATCACGACAATCCACCGGGGCCATGCTACTAAGGCGCGGCTCCGGCCCAGCCGCCGATGGCTTCCACCTCCCGACTCCGTCCCCCCTCGCAGCCCATGACCAACGCAAAGCGCATCCTTCTGGTCGACGACGACACCGCCCTGCGCCAGTCGCTGGCGGAGCAGCTGCGACTGCTGGAGGAGGTCGAGACTGAGGAGGCCGGCGACGGTGCCGGCGCGCTGAAGGTGGTTCGAACGGCGGCCGAAGCGGGAACCGGCTATTCCGCCATCCTGCTCGATGTCGGGCTGCCGGACATGGACGGGCGCGACGTGTGCAAGCTGCTGCGCCGCGAGGGCGTGCGCTGCCCGATCATCATGCTGACGGCATCGGCCAGCGACGCCGACACCATCCTGGGGCTGGAATCCGGCGCCAGCGACTATGTGACCAAACCCTTCCGCCTCGGGGTGCTGATCGCCCGCCTGCGCGCCCAGCTGCGCCAGTTCGAGCAGACGGAGGATGCGGTCTTCGCCATCGGCCCCTACAGCTTCCGCCCCGGCGCCAAGCTGCTGCTGGACGAAGCCGCCAACCGCAAAATCCGCCTGACCGAGAAGGAGACGGCGATCCTGAAATACCTGTACCGCGCCGGCGATCTGGTGGTCGGGCGCGAAACCCTGCTGGGGGAGGTCTGGGGCTACAACGCCGCGGTCACCACCCACACGCTGGAGACTCACGTCTACCGCCTGCGCCAGAAGATCGAGGCCGACCCGTCGAACGCCCGCATCCTGGTGACGGAGCCCGGCGGCTATCGTCTGGTGCCCTGACCACCGTTAAACCGGGTGGCTGATCAGCCAAGCCACCGATCAAGAGGCCGCCGGTCACCGTCCGACGGCGGCCACCCCCCGCCGACTTCCCCGCTCGGCGATGGTGACCTCGCCCGCGAAGCCCAGCCAGCGGTGGCGCTCGCCTGCATGAGGCTTAGACTGGGGCTTCGCGTGAGGCTTTCCCAACCGGGCCACTCCAAGGCCGGTCGCGGAAGGACCGCCCCACAAGCCGCGGCCACGCTGCACCACCGGAAGCAACCGCAGCTTGCGCCCGACGATCGCCATCCGGCGGCGCCAATGGGCGACGTCGTGCGCCGACACGCCGACACGGCGCGCAATCTCGCGGTCCGACAACAGTGCGCTGCCGGGATCCTGCAACAGTTCCAGGACGGCCCGCCGCTTGTCGGTATCGGCATGGCGGGAATGCTTGCGCTCCAGCGCCTTGCCCATGTCCCACAGCTTTTCCGCCGTCTCGCGGGCCAGGGTGCGCCAGCGGTCGGCCTCTTCGCGCTGGCGGTCGGCATCGCCCGCCGCCTTGTCCAGCTGGCGGCGCAGGGTCGCAAGTTCCAGCTCCAGATCCTTCACCTGCCGGCGCAGACCGCGCACAAGCTCGTCCGGCGGCGGCGGCGGAGCCGGCGCATGGGCAGGCTCCGACGGCTGGGCGGCAGGCGGTGGTTCGGGTGCGTGCGGCACCGGTGTGCGGGCGCGTTCCGCCAGATCGCGGAAGGACAGGCCGGCACGGGACAGCATGATGCGGGCGGCGCGCAGTGCGGACAGCGCCTCGCCCTGATGCTCCGACTCGGCCATGGCGAGGACTTTGGCGAGCTTGTCAGGATCCATCCGCGTCGGGTTCCGCCGGAGCCGGTCCCCACCCGCGCGGGGACCCTGGAAAGGTCATGCCGCGCAATGCGCGACGAGCCCCAACCTACCACATCTTATGGGTTTGGACAGATGCCCTTCGTAGGGTGCCGACTCGCGACAGGCCGTCTTCAAACGCCTTTCCCGATATCCGGGAGATGTCATCCGGACGGGAAACGGGCGGGAGAGATTTACTAGACTCGAGCAGGCTTGGCGGCCACGATGGCGACGTCATGACCGTCCGTGCAGCCATCGATTCCATGCGACCGACCGCCCCAGAAAAGGCCGGCGGGTCTCCCTTCACCGTGCGCTTCTGGGGCGTGCGCGGCAGCATCGCATCGCCCGGTCCGGCCACGGTTCGCTATGGCGGCAACACCGCCTGCATCGAGGTACGCTGCGGCGGCGCCCACATCGTCTTCGATTGCGGCACCGGCATCCGCCCACTGGGCGAAGCGTTGGCGCGCGATGGTGGACCGGTGGACATCGACCTGCTGCTGACCCACAGTCACCTCGACCACATCAGTGGCCTGCCCTTCTTCGCGCCGGCCTTCGATCCCGCCAGCCGGTTGCGGCTGTGGGCCGGACATCTGCCTCCGGACAGGCCCTTCCGCACCGTGCTGGCCGACATGATGACCGCGCCGCTGTTCCCGGTGCCGGTCGAGATCTTCCGCGCCGACTGCCAGTTCCGCGATTTCCAGGCCGGGCAGACGCTGGAGCTGGTTCCTGAAGCGACGGGGGATGTCGTGGTGCGCACCTGCCGCCTGAACCATCCAGACGGCGCCACCGGCTACCGGGTGGAACATGGCGGCCGCAGTCTGTGCATCCTGACCGACACCGAACATCCGGCCGAGGGACGCGACCCGGTGATCCTGGAGTTGCTGCGCGGCGCCGACGTGATGGTGTATGACAGCACCTACACAGACGCGGAATACCCGTCACGCGTCGGCTGGGGCCATTCGACCTGGCAGGAATGCCTGCGGCTGGCCGAGGCCGCCGGAGTTGGCCGCGCGGTGATCTTCCACCACGACCCGGCCCGCACCGACGATGCGCTGGACGCCATCGCGGCGGAGGCCGACGCGATGCGCCCCGGATCTCTGGTCGCCCGCGAAGGGATGGAACTGTCCCTGTAGACTGGGCACAATCCGTATCGGTTGAATCGTGAACAATCAGAACCACTGAACAAAAGCGCTTGTGCGTGTTCAATACGCCACAGGTTGCTTTGTCACACTGGCCTCCTGTGACAATCTTGGTATTAGATCGGTGCGCAACCCCGCCATGACTGGGGCGGGCGGGGGCGTTCAAGCGTGCAAAGCTCGGGGGAAAGCGATGCGCATGACCGGTCGTGCCTTGGGGATGCTTGCCGTTCTGGCCGTCGCGACGCAGCTTGGCGCCTGCGCCACCACGCCGCCGCTGGAAGGCGCTAAGATGGATGGCGGACCGCGAAGCGTGGTCCTGCACCATCCTGCCAGCGGCGAGACGACATCCGTCACCTACTGGCGCCCAGGTGAGGGTCCCGGTGGCGGCTATGATCCGGCGGCGATGCGCGAGATCGCCGTTCTGTTCCGGGACCGCCGCAGCGACGAGGTTATCCCGGTCGATCCGGCCCTGATCGACATGCTGGTGGAACTGCGCCAGCGTGTCGGCGCTCCGCCCGAGTCGCCGATCCGCATCACCTCGGGCTACCGGTCGAGCGCCACCAACGCCAGCCTCGCCCGGACGAATCCAAACGTCGCCGAGAACTCCTATCACATGCGCGGACAGGCAGCCGACTTCTCCATCGCCGGCATTCCGCCGTCGCGCCTGGCGGAGGAAGCGGCGGCGATGCAGCGTGGCGGCTATGCCATGTATGCCCATACCGGCCATGTCCATGTCGACACCGGTCCCTTCCGCACCTGGACGCCGAAGATCGGCGAACCGCGCGCGCCGCAGATCCTGGAGGCGCAGGCCCGCGCCCGCGCCAGGGCCCAGGCTCTCGCCCAGAAGAGCGGCAGCGGAAAGGGCGCCATCCAGGTTGCCGACGCCACCTCCAAACCGGGCAAGCCGCCGGCGAAGCCGGCCAAGGCCCCGGGGAGGTCGGCCCCGGAGAAATCGGCTGCCGTCACATCGCCCGAGCTGTCGCGCGTCCGTTTGGCCCTGGCCCAGGTGAAGGAAATGCCGGTGCAGAAGGCGGCGAAGCGCTAGAGTGCGATCGTTTCAGACGGAATCGTCTGAAGCGCGAATCGCACGGAAGCCCTGAACTTCGGGCGTATCCCCGCCACCCGCGCCCCGGTACGGTCATGACACCCCTTCTGATCCTGCGCCACGGCCCGACCGCCTGGAACGCCGAAGGGCGCATCCAGGGCAGCATCGACGAGCCGCTGTCCGACGCCGGCCGCGCGAGGGTTGCCCGCTATCGCCTGCCACCCGAGTCGGCCGGTCTGCGCTGGGTCGCCAGCCCGAAACGCCGGGCCTGGGAAACCGCCTTGCTGCTCGGCCTCGCCCCCACGCCGGAACCGCGGATCGTCGAGATGGATTGGGGCGCGTGGGAAGGACAGCGCACCGAGGATTTGCGCGCCGACGGCCGCATGCCGGCCCGTCACGACCGGCTGGGGCTGGACTTCAAGGCCCCCGGCGGCGAAAGCCCGCGCGAGGTTCAGGTCCGCCTGCGCTCCTGGCTCGCCGATCTGGCGGCAGAAGGGCGGCCCACGGGCGCCGTCGCCCACAACGGCATCCTGCGCGCGCTCCATTCTCTCGCCACCGGCTGGGACATGCGCGATGACCCGGCGGAGGAACTGCGCAACGGCTGCGCCCACCTGTTCCGGCTGGCCGAAGACGGCACGCCGGAACTGCTGCGGCTGAACATCAGCCTGCTTGAGTAAGGCTTCGCAGAAGTGAGAGGGCTCAACCGCCCCCTCACCCTCTAGCCCCTACATCTTCAGACATCCAGATCGACGATCACCGGAACATGGTCCGACGGCTTGGGCTCCCAGCCGCGGGCATCCCGCAGCACCTTGATGCCCGTCAGCGCACCTTCCAGCGGCGGGGTCACCCAGATATGGTCCAGGCGCCGGCCGCGGTTGGAGGCCGCCCAGTCCTTCGCCCGGTAGCTCCACCAGGTGTAGAGTTTCTCCTCCGGCGGAACGAAGCGGCGCATGGCGTCGACCCAGCCGGCCGAAGCCTGCATCGCCGCCAGCCTTGAAACCTCGATGGGTGTGTGGGAGACCACCGACAGCAGTTCCTTGTGGCTCCAGACGTCCTGCTCCAAGGGCGCGATGTTCAGGTCGCCGACCAGAACCATCGGCCGGTCGGGCGACCGCTCCGTGCCTAGCCAATGGGTCATCTCGTCGAGGAACTGGAGCTTGTGGGCGAACTTGTCGTTCACCGCCGGGTCGGGGATGTCGCCGCCGGCGGGGATGTAGACGCAGTGCAGTTCGATCCCGCCCGGCAGGTGGGCGAGCGCATGGCGGCAGTCCTGCTTGCCGCACCAGTGCTGGACGTCGTGCGACTCGAAGGGCAGGCGGGACAGGATGGCGACGCCGTTGTAGCTCTTCATGCCGTGGATGTGGGCATGGACATAGCCGCGCTCCGCCAACGGGCCGAGTGGGAAGTCGGCGTCCACCACCTTGGTTTCCTGCAGGCAGATCACGTCCGGCCGCTCCTCCTCCATCAGGCGGAGGAGGAGGTCCAGACGCATGCGGACCGAATTGATGTTCCAGGTCGCGATGCGCATCGGCGGCGGCTCAGGCGATGGTCAGGGTCAGGGTGCCGACGCCCTCGACCGCACCGGTCAGCACGTCGCCGGCTACCACCGGGCCGACGCCCTCCGGCGTGCCGGTGTAGATCAGGTCGCCCGGCTGAAGCTCGACCAGCCCGGAGAGGTAGGAGATCGTCTCCGCCACCGACCAGATCAGGTCGGACAGGTCGCCCTTCTGCCTCAGCTCACCATTCACCTGCAGGGTGACGGCGCCCTTGTCCGGATGGCCGATGTCAGCGACGGTGCGAATGGTGGAGCAGGGTGCCGACTGGTCGAAGCCCTTGCCCATATCCCAGGGCTTGCCTTCCTTCTTGGCGGCGTTCTGCAAATCGCGCCGGGTCATGTCAAGGCCGACGGCATAGCCGAACACGTGATCCAGCGCCTGGTCGGCCGGGATGTCGCGCCCACCGGCCCCAATCGCCACCACCAGCTCGATTTCGTGATGCAGGTTGGCGGTCTTGGGCGGATAGGGGACGGTGGCGCCATCGGCGACGATGGCGTCGGCCGGCTTCATGAAGAAGAAGGGCGGCTCGCGGTCGGGATCAGCACCCATCTCGCGCGCATGGGCGGCATAGTTGCGGCCAACGCAATAGATGCGGCGCACCGGGAACGGGTCGCCGCCCGCGACGGGGACGGCCGGCTGGGACCACAGGGGAATGGCGAAGGCCATGGCATCGGCTCTCTGGTTGGAACACTGTCGAACAGCTAACCCGAAAGCCGGCAACGGACCAAGCGCCCAAACCATCCGCCCTGCCCTGCACAGGCGTCCGAAAGTCCGGTCGGGTCGCGGAAAGGAAGGCCTCGGAAAACGAAGACGCCCGGTCTGGGGGGGACCGGGCGTCGGAAGCTCCGATTCGGGAACCCGCGCGCGGCAGGGGAAACCGCGGGTCGGGCGATCGGCGTCGAATCGGCGTCGATCACTTCTTGACTCTTCAAGATGGAATTTGTACGCGCGCCCACCAATACGCCGAACGCATATCTGGTATGCATAGCCTGTCGTCTGTGCGGTTCTTGCTGACAAACGAAAGCCTTGCCCGCATTTTATCCGTTCATCCGATAATTCATCCAAAATATGGCATCCACGGTGACTGACAACGAGCGTTCCACCCCCGCCGACCGGCGGTCGCGTCTGCGGCCCGGCAAGAACGGCAAGCTCGCCCTTGGCCCCCTTCCGGAGCTGGTGGGTTACAACCTGCGCAAGGCTCAGGTTGCGGTGTTCCAGAGTTTTCAGAATGCGGTCGCTCCGCATGACATCACGCCCGGCCAGTTCGGCGTGCTGATCATGATCCGGGAGAATGAAGGCCTGTCGCAGTCCGATCTGGGCACGGCAGTCGGCATCGACCGGTCGACCATGGTCGCGGTGATCGACCGGCTCGAGTCGCGCGGCCTCGTGGTCCGCGCACCCTCGCCCAACGACCGCCGCTCCTACGCGCTGCGCCTGTCGCCGGAAGGTCAGACGCTGATGGACGACCTGATCCCGCGCGTCCAGGCGCACGACCAGGGCATGGTCAAGGATCTGTCCCCGGAAGAGCAGGCGCAGTTCATCGACTTTCTGCGCCGCGTGTCGCGGTCGAAGTAAGAAGGGGCAACGCCCCTTCCGTTCCAGGCACCGACTGACAGCCCGCCCCGCACCGGCAATTGCCGGACGTGGAGCGGGCTTTTCTATTTGGGCACATCGGGGCAAATCTCTAGCGGTAGGCTGAAGTACATCGCAAAATGAAAAGGCTCACTCGACGGATCCGTTCGTTGAGATGTCCGTCCATGACGCTGGCGTAGCGCCGCTCGACCTCGACGTGCTGGCTGGGGGCGGCCATATCCGGCAACTCGGACCTGACGGCGGTGGTGGTGTGCTGGCGTGTCGGCACCGGCTATACGGTGCTGCCGCACTTCTTCTGCCCGGGCGACAGCCTGCGCGGCCGGCAAGACCGGGAGGGGTTGCTTTATGTCCGCTGGGCCGATGACGGGCTGATCGAGCCGACGCCCGGCAACGTGGTGGACTTTCGCGCTGCGAAGGACTGCATCCGCGATCTCTGCGACCGCTTCAACGTGGTGTCGGCGGGGATCGACCCGCACTTGGCCCGCTCGACGCTGAACACGCCAACCGAGGACGGCTATCCGGCGGTTGAGGTGCGGCAAGGGTGGGTGACCATGGCGTTGGCGATCAAGGAGCTGAAGCGCACCATTGTCATGCGGCAGTTCCAGCACGGCGGGCATGAGGTGCTGCGCTGGCGAAGCTTCCGGCGATCCGTGGGAAATGGGCTTCCGTCTGTGAACATCCGCTGACAGCGGCGTCAATCCACCGAGAAACCTAGGGCAAACTGTGGGGAACGCATTTCCCGGAAACGAAAAAGCCCAAGCAAATCAATTGCTTGGGCTGAAAATTCGTGGCGGAGGGAGAGGGATTCGAACCCTCGATACGCTTTTGACGTATACACACTTTCCAGGCGTGCGCCTTCAACCGCTCGGCCACCCCTCCGTAGAGGCCCGCGTTATAGCCAGAGGTTCACGGCTATGCAAGCCTCCGTTTCACACAAACGACGTTTTTTTGGCGGCACGCAAAACCGCGCCACTCTCATCCGCCAACCTCGTCCACCAGGGCGCCGACGGTGCGGCACAGCAGGTCCAAATCCTGCGGGCGGGACAGGCGGTGGTCGCCATCCTTCACCAGCGTGACACGGACATCGTCACCGGTCAGCGCCTCGGCGATGCGCAGGCTGAGTTGCCAGGGGACGTCGGGGTCGCGCTGGCCGTGCAGCAGGCGGACGGGACCGCCGAAGGCGATGGGGCCGCGCAGCAGAAGGTGGTTGCGGCCGTCCTCGATCAGGGCGCGGGTGATCGGCTGCGGTTCGGGACCATACTCCGACGGGCGGTTCCAGACGCCTTCCTCCATGATACGGCGGCGGGTGTCGGCGTCGAAGATGTCCCACATCAGGTCTTCGGTGAAGTCCGGTGCCGGGGCGATGCCGACCAGCCCAGCCACCCGTTCCGGCCGGCGGAGCGCGGTCAGCAGCATCATCCAGCCGCCCATCGATGAGCCGACCAGGATCTGCGGCCCCGTCGTCACCTGATCGAGCACTGCCAGCGCGTCGTCGGCCCACAAACCGATGGTGCCGTCGGCGAACCGGCCGCTGGAGGCGCCGTGGCCCTGATAGTCGAAGCGGGTGAAGGACAGACCACGCGCCACCGCCCAGGCTTCCAGCGCCGTCGCCTTGCCGCCGGTCATGTCGGACATGAAGCCGCCCAGGAACGTCACGCCCGGCTTGCCCTGCCCGGACGGGCCGGCAGGGGTGTGGTGATAGGCTATGGTCGCGGCACCGCGCGTTAGGCTATGGTGCGCGCCGCCCGGATGGGCTGCGGTTTCGGTCATACGGTCACCTTCGACAAACGGACACCGACAAGCGGTCGGGCACCGGGATCGATGGCGGTCCGGCATGCCGGGGCCTGCGGCCGGTCCCGGGCCGCCCCTTGCGAGCAGCCGGCATCATGGATTTCGACCCCCACCTTACCACCGACCACTCCCCGCGCAACGCGGACGCCCATCAGGACGGCTCCGTCCCCGACTGGTCGGGGCACTGGCCGGGCGGCCGGGCACCGACGGTGCTTCAGGTGGTGCCGACGCTGGTCACAGGCGGAGCGGAGCGCGGCTGCATCGACATGGCGCTTGCCCTTCAGGCCGCCGGCGGCACGCCGCTGGTGGCGTCCGAAGGCGGGCCGATGGTGCGCGAACTGGACCGTGCCCGCATCACCCACCTGACGCTGCCACTGGCATCAAAGAACCCGCTGACCATCCGCCGCAACGCCCGCCGGCTGGCCGCCATCATCCGCGAGCACAAGGTGGACATCGTCCATGCCCGCTCCCGCGCGCCGGCTTGGAGCGCGTGGCTTGCCTGCCGCGAGACCGGCGCCCGTTACATGACCACCTTCCACGCTCCCTACAATTTCGGCACGGGGCCGGTCGCCGGCCGGCTGAAGCGCTGGTACAATTCCGTGATGGCCCGGGGCGAGCGGGTGATCGCCATCTCGGGCTTCATCCGCGACCATGTGCTGGGCAACTACCCGGTCGATCCGCAGCGCGTGCGCATCATCCACCGCGGCATCGACCGCGGAGTCTTCGCCCCCGACCGGGTCAGCCCGACGCGGCTGGTAACGCTCGCCAAACAATGGAACCTGCCGGACGACCGGCCGGTGATCCTGCTGCCTGGCCGGCTGACCCGCTGGAAAGGTCAGATCGTGCTGATCGATGCGCTGGCCAGGCTGGGGCGCAAGGACGTGCTGGCCCTGCTGGTCGGGTCCGACCAGGGCCGCACCGGCTACCGGGAAGAGCTGGAGAACCGCATCGCCAGCACAGGCCTGCGTGGCGTGGTGCGGATGACCGACCATTGCAGCGACATGGCCGCCGCCTACCTGTTGTCGACGGTGGTCGTCTCCGCCTCGCGCGAGCCGGAAGCCTTCGGGCGGGTGATCGTGGAGGCACAGGCGATGGGCAAGCCGGTGGTCGTCTCGGCCATCGGCGCCTATCAGGAGACCGTGGTTCCCGGCGAGACCGCCTGGGTCGTGCCGCCGGACGACCCCGACGCGCTGGCCCGGGCGCTGGACGAGGCGCTGTCGCTGACGCCGGAACAGCGTGAGGCCATCGGCGCCCGCGCCATCGCCTTCGTCGCCGACCGCTACACCAAGGACCGCATGTGCGCCGATACGCTGGCGGTCTATGCGGAGTTGCTGCAACCACGCTGAGATCGGCCCGTCGATGCAATCCGATCGACGCAATCCGATCCCACCCCCTCCATCAAACCGACCGGACACCATGGCCGACATCCTACAGATTTCCGGCATCGCCGAGGTCATCGACCGTTATGACGGGTTCATCCTGGACCTGTGGGGCGTGCTGCATGACGGCGAACAGCCCTATCCCGGCGTGCCCGACTGCCTGGACCGCATGCGCGCCGCCGGCAAGACCGTATGTCTGCTGTCCAACGCCCCGCGCCGCACCCCCGGCGTGATCGAGAAGCTGGACGGCATGGGGCTGGGGCGCGAGCGCTACCACCATGTCATGACCTCCGGCGAGGCGACCTACGAGGCGCTGCGCGACCGTGACGATCCCTGGCACGCCGCCCTCGGCCGGCGGCTCTACCACATCGGGCCGGACCGCGACATCGACGTCTATGACGGGCTCGGCTACCAGATCGCCGCGACCCCGGCAGAGGCGGATTTCGTCGTCAACACCGGCATCGTCACCTTCGGCGAAACGGTGGCGGATTATCAGCCGCAGCTGGATGCCTGCCTGGCCGCCGGGCTGCCGATGATCTGCGCCAACCCCGATCTCGTGGTGATGGTCGGGCCGATGCTGGTGATCTGCGCCGGCACGCTGGCCGCCCGCTACGAGGAAATGGGCGGCGACGTGCGCTGGCACGGCAAGCCGCATGCCCCCGTCTACGAGCGCTGCTTCAAGCTGCTGGGCATCGCCGACAGGAGCCGCATCCTGGCGGTGGGCGACAGCCTGCGCACCGACGTCGCCGGCGCCAACGCCGCCGGGATCGACGTGGCGCTGGTCACCGCCGGCATCCATCAGGAAGAATTGGGTGGTGCTGCCTGGGGGGCTGCGGTCGATCCGGTCAACCTGCGCGCCCTGGCCGACGCATCGGGCCACATGCCGACCTACGCGGTGCCGAGCCTGCGCTGGTGAAGCCGGGATTTACGGGAGCGGGCCCCTGCTTCCGTCTGGCATGCTGCCGTCGGGCCCAATCCCGTGTCAGTCGAGGGGAACGGCGTCGTCCATCGCCTTGCGCAGCAGGGGCGACTGGCCGTCTTCCGAAAAGCCGCGCTGGCCGATGGCGGTGCGGTAATAGCTGACGATGAAGACGCGGATGGAGGCGGTCAGGTTGGCCTCTCCACGCCGCTCGTCGATCTGTGTGCAGATTTCGTTGAGGGTCAGCCGTTCACGCTCGCAAATTTCCTTCAGCGAGTCCCAGATGTACGGCTCCATTCTCAGGCTGGTCCGGCGTCCGCTGACCTTGACGTTGCGGCAGAGCAGCCCCGGTCCGTCCTTACCTCTGCCCGTGCCCCCCATCGGAAACCCCGTTCCCCATCCGTTGCGTCCCGCTCTCTCGATGCGGAGCCAATACATCCATTTGTGTGACCATATTGCAAGTGGCGTGTGGCGTCCAAGTCCAATTCGACCCATGGGTGCGGCTTCACGTGACAATCCGGCGCAGGCGGGTATTGTGCCCAACCGCAGATCGGCAGGTTGCCGGGAAAAGCCGCTTCCCTTGACCGGTACCTTCGCTATACCAGTGCCGGGCGGCTGGGATAGGACGCCGGACATGGGGGAGGATCGGCGATGGCGCGACCGGGGGACGGACGATTCGCGGCCCGCATCACGGCGGGATTTCTGACCGCTCTCCTGGCCACCGGGATAGCGGTCGACGCGTTGGCGGCAAGCGCCCCGGCCACGGAGACCGCCCCGGCCGAAACGATCCCGGATAGTGTCCTGCGCCCCCGCATCGAAGCGCTGCTGCCGGCTCCCTGGCGCATCGAAGCGCTGACCGTCGAACCGCTGCCGGCTCCGGCATCGCCGGAACCACAGGTGGCGGCGCGGGTGACCGCAAAGCTGGTGCTGGGCGGACCGACCTATCTGGTGGACAGCCGCGAAGGGCCGGTGACCTTTGTGCGCCCGGCGGCGGAGGCCGGACTGGTCAAGAGCTGGGTGGCGACCGCGCTCGCCAGCCGTGGGGCAGGCGGCTGGACGGTGGCGCTGACACCACAGACCCCCGGCCTGCTTGACGGACTGGGCAAGCCGGCGGCCGAACTGCCCGGCCGCACGGTTGTGCTGGGCACACCGGAGGCCAAAAGCCTGCGCGAGCAGCTGGACCGGGACGCCGCGCAACGTCTGGCCGAGGACACCGAGCGCCGCCGGCGCGAAGAGGAAAGACTGGCGCAGCAGACCGCCGCCGCCAAGGCCGAAGCGGCCCGCGCCGAGACGGAGCGCCGGGCGGTCGAGGCCCGCATCGCCCAGGTTGCCGACCTGCGCGGCAAGCTGGCCGGCACGGACCGGGCGGCGCGGCTGGCCGCCTTCGAGGCGGCGCTGGGCGGCAACGACCCGGCACTGCGCCAGACGGCGATGGAGGCGGCGCTGCAAAGCCGCGATCCGGTGGTCGCCAATCTGGCGCTGAAGGACTGGATCGCCCGTCACCGCGCCGTCCCGGTCCAGCTCTATGCGACCAAGGAGGATCCCAGTTCAGAGGTGGTCGTGCAGAATCTGGGTCCGATGACGCTGGAAATCGACGGCTTCAGCCCGGTCAACGGCGCGTTGGCCGGCAAGCTGGGCGCACCCGGCTACAGCATTGCGCGGCCATCCAGCATCGTCGGCACCCTGGCGCAGACCGAACTGGCGGTGAATTCCTTCGGCTGTGCGCTGACCCTTCGGCTGGCCGAACACCGGACGCTGGACGGGCTGCTGCGCTGTCAGACGCTGCCGACGCTGATCGCCCGCATCACACTCGATTGAGGAGAGGGTGATGGCTGGAGCGCGGCTGGTCGCCTGCCTGCGGATCACGACACCGGCCCTGCTGCTGGGCGGGCTGCTCGGCTTCCCCGCCGGCGCACTGGCGGAAGCCCCAACCGAACGGCTGTCCCCGTCCCCTGCTCCCATCGTCGCCCTTCCCCGCCTGACTCCGTCCCAGGCGGTTTCGCCGCCGCTGACTCCCGGCGTGGTCTGGGAACATCCGCCGGAAGCGCCGCCCCCGCTGTCGCCGCCCAACCCGCAATCCGCACCGGTGCGGTCCGCCACCATCCCGCCACCGGCAGTGTCCCCAGTATCGGCCGCGGCGCCCAAGCCGCCGGACGCCGGGCTCCCCCCCTCCCCGACCATCAAGGCCCCCCCCATACCGCCCACGAAGCCGCAGGACGAAGCGGTGGCGCAGCCCATCGCTAAGGAGTCCGCCACAAAGGAGCCGGGCGCCAAGGAGCCGGTGGCGCAGGATGTGGCCGCCCCCCAGCCCCCGGCCGCTCCCGTTCGGCGGACGATGACCGCCACCGCGGGCATCTATCTTCGGGCGACGCCGGACGCCAAGGGCCGGGTCCTGGATACGGTGGAAAAGGGCGAGCAGGTGACGGCCTTCGGCGCGCCGGCCAATGGCTGGCAGCGGGTCGGCCGCGCCGGCAAGCCGCAGGGCTATGTGACCAGCGCCTATCTGGCTGAAGCGGCACCTGCCCGGTCCGCCAGCGCCGACCCCGCCAGCGCCATGCCGAAAGCGCCCCCCAAGCCCGGCCGATACGCCAAGGCCGATCCGGAGGACCGCGGCTGCGCCCTGCCGGGCGATCTGCCTGGGCGGATGAAGCGCCCGCAGTTGTCCGGCGGGACCGTGGTCAAACTGCGCGCCGCCGGCAATCTGCGGGTCGCCCCGGTCTGCGACGCCAAGGTGCTGGATGTGCTGGAAGCCGGCGAGCGTGTCACCGTGCTGGAGGCCATCGGCGGCTGGTACAGGGTCGGGCGGAAGGGCAAGACGCTGGGCTATGTCGGCGCCGCCCTGCTCACGCCCGTCGCGCGCTGAACCGGCACCTCCGCGAAGCCGGTACGAGGCTCCCCGGAAGGACGCGCCCGAGCGCCCCGTGAAGGGGCTTGTTCGGCCCTGAAAAAGGATTCTACAACAAGGGGGAAGCCGAACTTTCGCGGACGAACGGAGCCCCCGATGTGCCCGCTCCGTCCGACGGTTCGACCATCCCCGCCGGCCATGCGGCGCCGGTCCGGCCGGGCGGGGACGCGAAGCACGACCGGAACGAGGATTCACACGATGTCGACCCAACACAAACAAGCTATGGACGCGGTCCTTCAGGCCGCCGCGCACGACATCGTCGCCACCCTTCAGGAGCGGGACATCACTGACCGCCATAGCGAGGAAGGGGACCTCGTCGTCCTCGACGTCGCCATCCTGCACGCCTACCGCATCTTCATGCGCATCTGCGAGGAGAACGGCCTGGACGTCGACGCCGGTTATTTCGCCGATCTCGCCGCCGATCTGGCCGAGGAAGTCGCCCAGGACCAGGATTACGAGGACTGATTTCCAGAGCATCCCGCGTTTGATATGAAACACAGGATGCTATGGATTTATGTTTGACGATTGGATTCACGCTTCAAATCGAGCCCGATTTTACGCGATCCGATCTAGGAACCGAGGTCGAGACCCGAATGCCCCCGTCCATCCCGGCGCCGCCCTGGGGCGGACGGGGGCACTTCCTTTTGTGAAGGCGTTTCCACGTGCCCCATACCACCCCTGACGTGGCGATCGTCGGCGCCGGCCCCGCCGGGTTGATGGCGGCGGAGATCGCCGCGGCCGCCGGCCTGCGGGTCGCCGTGTTCGATCACACGCCCACCCCGGCGCGCAAGCTGCTGCTGGCCGGGCGTGGCGGGCTGAACCTGACCCATTCGGAACCGCTCGACCGTTTTCTACCCCGCTATGGCGCCGCCGAACCGCTGTTCCGCCGCCTGCTGGCCGGCTTCTCCCCCGACGACCTGCGCGGCTGGGCGGCCGGGCTGGGCATCGAGACCTTCGTCGGCAGCAGCGGCCGTGTCTTCCCGGTGCAGATGAAGGCCTCCACCCTGGTCCGGGCTTGGCTGCGGCGGTTGGACGGGCTGGGCGTCACCCTGCACAGCCGCCATCGCTGGACTGGCTGGGACGGGACCGGCGCCCTGACATTCCGCCATGGCGAGGAGAGCGTGACCGTCGCCCCGCGCGCCACCCTGCTGGCGCTGGGCGGGGCGAGTTGGCCGCGCACCGGGTCGGACGGTGGCTGGGTTCCGCTGCTGGAGGGGTTGGGTGTGGAGGTCGCACCGCTGGTTCCCGCCAACATGGGGTTCGAGGTGCCCTGGTCCGATCATTTGCGCGACCGCTTCGCCGGCCAGCCCGTCAAGAGTGTCGGCCTGTCTGCCGCCGGCCGGCGCCTGAAGGGTGAATTCGTCATCACCGAGACCGGGATCGAGGGCGGTGCCGTCTATGCGCTGAGCGCGCCCTTGCGCGACGCCATCGCGGCGGAGGGCTGGGCGACCCTGACGCTGGACCTGCTGCCGGACATGGCCGAGGCCGAACTGGTCAAGCGCCTGCGCCGCCGCGGTGCGGAGTCGCTGTCCACCTTCCTGAAGAAGTCGCTGTCGCTGACCGGCCCGCGCGCCGCCCTGCTGCGCGAGTTCGCCCCAGCCGCCGACCTCACTGATCCGGTGGCGCTGGCCCGCCAGATCAAGGGGCTGTCGGTGGTGCTGACCGGTGTCCGCCCCATCGAACGGGCGATCTCCTCGGCAGGCGGCATCCGCCTGTCGGAGTTGGACGAGCGGCTGATGCTGAGCCGTCGCCCCGGCCTGTTCCTGGCCGGCGAAATGCTGGACTGGGAAGCGCCGACCGGCGGCTATCTGTTGCAGGGCTGCTTCGCCCTGGGTGTGGCGGCGGGCAAGGGGATGGTGGAGTGGCTGGGGCGGGAGAGGGCAGTTTAAGCGCCGCAAAGAAAAAGGGCCGCCCCATCGGGACGGCCCTTCTTTTTCAACCCCGCGACCGCTTAGTAGCGGTAGTGGTCCGGCTTGTACGGGCCGGCGGTCGGCACGCTGATGTAGGCGGCCTGCTTGTCGGTCAGGGTGGTCAGCTTGGCGCCGATCTTCTCCAGATGCAGGCGGGCGACCTTCTCGTCCAGGTGCTTGGGCAGGACGTAGACCTTGTTCTCGTAGTTGGCGGCGTTGGTCCACAGCTCGATCTGGGCCAGCACCTGGTTGGTGAAGCTGGCGCTCATCACGAAGCTGGGATGGCCGGTGGCGCAGCCCAGATTGACCAGACGGCCCTGGGCCAGAACGATCAGGCGCTTGCCGTCGGGGAACACCACCTCGTCGACCTGCGGCTTGACCTCTTCCCAGACCAGATTGCGCAGGGCGTCGATCTGGATCTCGCTGTCGAAGTGGCCGATGTTGCAGACGATGGCACGGTCCTTCATGGCGCGCATGTGGTCGATCGTGATGACGTCGACGTTGCCGGTGGCGGTGACAAAGATGTCGCCCTGCGGAGCGGCATCCTCCATCGTCACGACCTGATAGCCTTCCATCGCGGCCTGGAGCGCGTTGATCGGGTCGATCTCCGTCACCAGGACCCGGGCGCCCTGCGAGCGCAGCGAAGCGGCCGAGCCCTTGCCCACGTCGCCATAGCCGGCGACCACGGCGACCTTGCCGGCGACCATGACGTCGGTGGCGCGCTTGATGCCGTCGACCAGCGACTCACGGCAGCCATAGAGGTTGTCGAACTTCGACTTGGTGACGCTGTCGTTCACGTTGATGGCCGGAACCTTCAGCGTGCCCTTCTTCATCATCTCATAGAGACGATGAACGCCGGTGGTGGTCTCCTCCGACAGGCCGCGGACGTCCTTCAGCATTTCCGGATACTTGTCGTGCATGATCTGGGTGACGTCGCCGCCATCGTCCAGGATCATGTTCGGGGTCCAGCCATCCGGGCCGCGCAGGGTCTGCTCGATGCACCACCAGAACTCCTCCTCCGTCTCGCCCTTCCAGGCGAAGACCGGGATGCCGGCGGCGGCGATGGCGGCGGCGGCCTGGTCCTGGGTCGAGAAGATGTTGCAGGACGACCAGCGCACGGTGGCGCCGAGCGCGGTCAGCGTCTCGATCAGCACGGCGGTCTGGATGGTCATGTGCAGGCAGCCGACGATGCGGGCACCGGCCAGCGGCTTGGAGGCGCCAAACTCGGACCGCAGGGCCATCAGGCCCGGCATCTCGGTCTCGGCGATGGTGATCTCCTTGCGGCCCCAGCTCGCGAGGCTGATGTCCTTGACCTTGTAGTCCGTGAATTCGGCGGCCATGAGGGATGACTCCTGGTGGGCGGTGGTGTTTCGGGCGGCGGGATTAAGGGTCGGCCGGATCCCCGGCCTTGCCGCTGCAATTGGCCAAGGATGTATCAGCGGTATCGGAACCATGCAAGCATAAAGATATCTTTATGTTTGCTGGGTATGCCGCATCCTACTCCCACAGCACCGGTCCGCTCCATGGATCGAAGGGAACCAGCCGCCTCAAACGGCGGTCGGGCCGGACGAATATCCGGGCACCGGCATTCAACATCGCCGCGGTGATGGAGAAGGAGCTGTTGGATGCGGCCAGCGCATCCGCCCGCGACAGAATCCAGTGGTCGAGAAGGAACTCCACCCCCGGCAGCGGATCGGCCAGATCATCGGCTCTGACGGGGGCGTAGGCGGAAAAGCGCGACGCGAGCTCCGGCGCATCGGTGGCGAGGAACAGCACCGGACGGTCGAGAGTCGGCCACAGCGCCGCCAGCCAGTCGAGATACCAAGCCTCCGGCGCGATCCAGAAGCGGTCACCGCCGAAATCACCGCGGCGCAGGTGGATCGCCACCACCGTCCGGCCATCGCCGCGCAGGCGGGCCAATGCCGCGTCCATCCGCTCCGCCACCGCGCCGACGGGCGTGAACAGGCTGCGGAACAGGGCGCGATGGGAGCAAAGCGGCGTGGTGTCGCCGCAGAAATACCCCACCACGTCCCGCCCGGCACAGGCGTCGGAGCGTCCGCCGAGCGCCGCCGCATGATCGAACTCCTCCTCCAGCAGCACCGGCAACGGCATCTGCGGCAGCGGGTCGTCCAGACCATAGAGCGCCCGGCCGATCCAGTCCGGAACCTCCAGCTCCAATCCCAGCCGGTCGGCGCAGGCGCGCAGGGTGCCGTATTGCAGGAGCTGGTTGCCGAACCGTCCATCCTGGCCAAGCCGCCCCACCATCACCCGCTCCGCCGCCGGCCGCCGGCCCTGCCGTAGCGGGGTGGTCCCGAAAGCGCGGCGCAGCAGCAGGAGCGACCGCCGGGTGAAAGCGGTGCCGAGGCCGGGGGTGCACAGGATCACCCGGTCGTAGGCCGCCAGCGCCTCGTCCTCCCGCCCCAGCACCTCGGCCACGGCGCCGGACAGCAGCAGACCGGCGGGAAGATCCGGATGCAGACGACGGACACGCCGGGCGATCCGCTCCGCCCCACGCGCATCCTTCCCCGCCAGCGCGGTGCGACCCAGCGCCGCCAAGGTTTCCGCATCGCCGGGCGTGGCGGCGAGTGCACGGCGCAGCAGCGCTCCGGCCGCCGGGACGTCACCAACGGCCTCGCAGACCCGGCCGAGCTGGGCAAGGATCGCCGGATCCCTTGGCCGCAGGCGCAAGGCGCGGTCCAACGCGGGGCGGGCGGCATCGCAGGCATGGCGGGTGTCGAGGGCGGAGCCGAGATTCAGCAGCAGGTCGGCCGCCGCCGGGTCGAGGGCCAAACCGTGCCGCGCGGCGGCGGCGGCATCGCGCGGCCGTTCGGCCGACAGCAGGGCAGCGCTGAGGTTGGTGCGCAAACCGGCATCGTCCGGCAGCAGCACCGCCGCGCGGCTGCCGGAAAGAACGGCATCACCGGGAAGCCCAAGCATCTGGGCGGCGACACAGAGATTGCCCCAGCCCGCCGGGCTGATTGGATCGAGCGCCAGCAAGGCCCGGTAGGCCAAGGATGCCCGCTCCACAGCACCGGCCTGTTGAAGCGAAACCGCGCGCATCATGCGGGCCGGCGGATCAAGCGGCCCTGCCAGCACGGCGCGACGCGCCGCATCGGCCGCATCGGCGGGCAGGCCCTGGACGGACCAGCATTCCGCCTCCAACAGGGCGGCACGCTGGATCGCCGGGTTGAGCCGTCCGGCCATGCGGGCCGCCCGCGCCGCGTCCGGCAGACGCCCGGTCTGTGCGGCACAGAGGGCGAAATCGAAGGCCGCCGTCAGGTCGGCGGGAGCCAGCGCCAGAACGCGGCGGTAGAGGGGTGCCGCCTCGGCTGGCCGGCCGGCGTCGAACAGCTGCTCCGCCAGACCGCGCAGCAACGGGGCCAGCATCAAAGCGGCCTCCGCATCGCCAGGATGCAGGGAAACGGCGGCGATCAGGCTGCGGACCGACTCCTGCTCCTGTCCCAGCGCCTGGAGGATGCGGGCGCGGCTGAGATGGTAGGCGGCAACCGCGGGGTTGGCCGCCAGCGCGGCGTCGACGCGGACGAGGCCATCCGCCGCCCGACCGGTCTCGGCCAGCAGCAGCCCCAGCAGATGGCTGGCGTCGGCATGGCCGGGGGCGGCACGCAGGATGCGGCCATAGAGGGTCTCCGCCTGCTCCAGCCGGCCCGCCCGGTGATGGTCGAGAGCGGCCGAAACGGCCTCAGCGACGCTAGCCATGCATCTCCTCTGCGCCTTTTCCTTGCGCATATCCTCTGCGGGCCGTTGACGCGCCGGCCTCGCGTTGTGGCGGTTGTACCCCCATGGTAAGACATCCGGCGACGCGACGGGAGAACGCAAGCATGCCCACGGACGCCGAGATCGGCCTTCTCCGCTACAACAGCCTGGCGCCCTGCTTCCCGCATGTGCTGGACCTGCCGGCGGACTATTACCGGCGGGCCGGCGTCACCCGGCTGCACAACCACGACCGGCTGGACGTCGATTCGATCCGCGCCGGCGACCTGATCTATGTGAAGACCAACGGGCTGTCCGCCTTCATCAAGGCGATGGCCCATATCCGGGTGCCGTTCGGGCTGGTGACCGGCATCAGCGACAACACACCGTCCGACTTCGCCGACCTTGCCAGGGACGAGCGCGTGGTGTCGTGGAGCGGCACCAACCTGCCGCTCTGGTCGGAGAAGATCCTGCAGGTGCCCATCGGCTTCACCGAACGGGAGCGTCCGCACGGCGATCTGAGGGTGATCCTGGCTGCGGTGGGCGGGCAGCCCTGGGAACAGCGGACGATCGACATCCTGCTGACCGCCATGTCCGACACCAACCCGGAACGCCACGCCATCCCCACCGACGGGGTGTTCGTTTCCCAGGAGCGGCTGGGCTACGAAGCCTATCTGCACCTGCTGGGGCGGTCGCGCTATGTGATCTGCCCGCGCGGCAACGGCGTCGACACGCTGCGCTTCTGGGAAACGCTGGCGGCCGGCGCGGTGCCGGTGGTGCGGACCAGCCTGCTCGACCCGCTCTATCGGGAATGCGGCGCGCTGATCCTCGGCGACTGGGCGGAAATGGCGGAGCGCGTCGACGCCCACCGCCAGTCCGGCGCCGGCCCCGCCTTCCGAGAACGGGCACTGGCCGCCTTCGCGGCGCGCGACGGCCTGTTCTTCACCGCCAGCTGGGAGCGGCGGATCCGCGAACACCACGCCCGGTTGATGGCGGCCGGATAGACGGCAGGACAACCCGCTTGTTCACTTTACGTTCCAGTCTGCCGCGGCTAAGCTGCGGGTATGGACGAGATACAGCGACCGCCGATCAAGGGCCGCGGAGCGGTCACCAACGCCACCGGGCGGTTTGAGCGCGAGACCCGCGTTCTGACCGACGACGGCTGGACCGGTTATCGGGACGGCGGCAACGAGGCGCTGTCCGACCCGGTCCGCACCACCATCTCCCCGGCCTCGGCCAAGTCGATCATCACCAGCAACCAGTCACCGGACATTCCCTTCGACCGCTCGGTGAACCCGTACCAGGGCTGCGAGCACGCCTGCATCTACTGCTTCGCCCGGCCGACCCATGCGTATCTGGGCCTGTCGCCGGGGCTGGATTTCGAGACGAAGCTGTTCGCCAAGCGCAACGCGGCGGAGCTGCTGGCCAAGGAACTGCGGGCGAAATCCTATGTCTGCCAGCCGCTGGCGCTGGGGGCCAACACCGACCCCTACCAGCCCGTCGAGCGGACGGAGCTCATCACCCGCCAGGTGCTGGAGGTCTGCCGCGACTTCAACCAGCCGGTCAGCATCATCACCAAATCGGCTTTGGTGCTGCGCGACCTCGACATCCTGGCGCCGATGGCCGCACAGGGAATGGCGTCGGTGGCGATCTCCGTCACCACGCTGGACCGCAACCTCGCCCGCGTGATGGAGCCGCGGGCCAGCACCCCGCCGCGCCGGCTGGAGGCGATCCGCGCCCTGACGGAGGCCGGCGTGCCGGTAGCCGTGCTCGCCAGCCCGATGATCCCCGCCCTGAACGATCATGAGCTGGAGGCGATCCTGGCGGCTGCCGCCGGGGCCGGGGCGAGTGCCGCCAACTATATCCTGCTGCGCCTGCCGCTGGAGATCGCCACCCTGTTCGAGGAATGGCTGCGCGTCCACGTCCCCAACCGGGCCGACCGCGTGCTGAGCCTGATGCGGCAGAGCCGCGACGGGGAACTCTACCGGTCCGGCTTCGGCACGCGGATGAAGGGAACCGGCCCTTACGCCGAGCTTTTGCTCCATCGCTTCAAGCTGGCCTGCAAGCGGCATGGGCTGGGTGCCCGGAGCTGGCAGCTCGATTGCAGCCGCTTCCGGCTGCCGCCGGCCGCGGGGGACCAGCTGTCGCTGTTGTGAACAGTCAGGTTCGGCGGAACATCCGGCTCCAAGGTGCCAGCGGGTCGGCGGCCTTCGGCGTGGCGTCCTGCGGGTTGGCGGCGGCGTTGGACAGGGCAGACAGGGGAAGGCGGCCGGTGGCCAGCATCGCCATCACCAGTGCCGGATGGGCCGGCCCCGTGGCGGACGTGTCATGGCCGGCCTGATCGGCCGCCGTCTGGTCGTCGTTCAGGGCCTCGTTGATCCGGGCGAAGGCTTCGATGTCTTTGATGTGCAGCATGGTCCGTACCCCTCGGCTTCGACTTTTGTGCGTCGCAGCAAAAACGAAGGTAACAGCTCTGCCCTCGAATGGTCTCGTGTGCGGCGCTTTGACACAGGCCCTTTTCTAACGGGCCGGTTCGCGAACCGCCAGCATAAGCCCGAAGCCGATGGCGAAGAAAGCCAGAACCGTCGCCATGCCGGCACGCTGGCTGGCGAAGGCCTGGGTCGCCAGCCCGAACAGCAGCGGCCCGAAGAAGCCGACGAATCGGCCGGTCAGGCCGTAGAGCCCGAACATTTCTCCCGCCATGCCCGGCGGCGCGAGACGCGCCATCATCGACCGCCCGGCCGCCTGCGCCGGCCCGAAGAACAGCCCCAGCCCCAGCGCGAAGATCCAGAACCACAGCCGCTCGGTCGCCAGCAGAAGCGGGACCGAGCAGACGGTCATGCCGGCCAGCGCGATGAGGATCACCGGCTTCGCTCCCGCCCGGTCGTCCATCCAGGCGAAGCCGATGGCCCCCGCCCCCGCCACCACGTTCAGCGCGATGGCGAAGACCAGGATCTCCTCGAAGCTCATGCCGAAGCTGCCGGCGGCGAAGAGTCCGCCGAACGCGGTGATGGTGTTGATGCCGTCGCGGTAGAAGGCGCTGGCGATCAAAAAGCGACCGACCTCGCGGTAGCGCCGGGCCTGACGCAGCGTGGCGGCCAGCGTCGCCACCCCCTCGCGCGCTGCCCGCAGCAGGCCGTGGCCGGTGGCGGGCTCGTCCGGCACCCACAGGAAATAGGGCAGCGCGAACAGCCCGTACCAGACGGCGGCCAGCAGCGCGGTGGCGCGGACATTGGCCTGTGCCCCCCAGTCGGCCCACTCCATCCCGAACAGGCCGAACAGCGGCGCCGGTGCCTTGACGAAACCGACCAGTGCCAGGACGAGGCAGGCCAGCCCGCCGAAATAGCCGATCCCCCAGCCCCAGCCCGACACCCGGCCGAGCAGCCGCGCCGGCACCAGCCCCGGCAGGGTGGCGTTGTAGAAGACGTTGGCCAGCTCGAACGCCACGGTGGCGACCACGACGCAAGCGAGCGCGAAGCCGGCGTCGGCCGGATCGGGCCTGACCCACCACAAGGCGGCGGTGAACAGGACGGTCACCAGGGTGAACAGGGCAAGCCACGGCTTGCGCCGCCCGGCGCGGTCGGCGATGGCCCCCAGCACCGGGCTGAGAAACGCGATGGCGACGCCGGCCACGGTCATGGCCGCACTCCACCGCGCTGTGCCCTCGACCGGATCGCCGACGACGCCGCGGGCGAAATAAACCGAGAAGACGAAGGTGGTGATGATGGTGTTGTAGGCCGAGTTCGCCCAGTCGTAGAGGCACCAGGAGGCGATGGACCGCCGGGAGGGACTGTCGCTGGAAGGGGTGCTCTCGCTCACCCGCGCGCCCCTCCGGTTAGCCCATCCACCCCGAAGGAGATCTGGTTGTTGTCGTAGCGGGCGACGATGCGCAGGCGGTCGCCGGCCGACAGCCCGATCGGCTTTTCCAGGAAGGTCATCGCCTGCTTCCAGTGGTTGGTGCGGGCGCGGCTTTCCGACTTGTAGACCACCTCGTCATCCATGAAGAGGTCGAACCAGAAGGCGACGCCGTGGCAGGTACCGGCGGTGACGATGGTCACGTCGATCACCCGCTCGCCCTCCTCCGGCATGTTGCGGGTGAAGTCGAAATCGAGCGCGGTGAAGGGCTTGGACAACGGGGTATGGGCGTCGGCGCCGAGGTCGATCTGCTGGTAGCCCGGGGAGCGGAAGACGTCGAAGCTGCCCATGTCGAAGCCGTCGATCGCTTCCACCGGGTTGATGCGCGCCAGTTCCGGCGTCTCCACCAGCATGGCGTAGACGGTGGAGGCGCGCGGGATGATGGCGCCGCCCGGCTTCACCAGATGGGTGCGGGCATGTTGCAGCACCGACAGCATGCGCGGGGCCAGCATGCCGATGTTGATGAGTTCGGAGACGAAGACGTCGGCCTTCTCCGGCAGGTCGCCGCCCTCGCCCACCGTCAGCTGGGTCGACAGGCGCGGCACCACGTCGATGCGGCCGGCATAGCCGTTGCGCGCCACCGTCTCCTTGGCGACGCGGGCGAGGATCGGGTTGACCTCGCAGGTCACCACCTTCTTCGCACCGGCGCGCGCCGCCATCATGGCGACGATGCCGGAGCCGGTGCCGATCTCCAGCACCAGCGAGTCGGGCTTCACCGCCCGTTCCAGCGACTGCTTGTAGGCCTCGTTGCGCTCGAAATCATTGATCATCGGCAGGTGCCAGCCGGGCACCGCGTTGGAGTAGATCAGCCGGCGGGTGAACTTCACCATCGGGTGGTCGGGCGCCTGTTCGCGCGCCGCCTCGATCACCTCGATCGCCTCGTTGGCGCGGTCGAGGCTTTGCAGCACATGGGCAAGCCCGACCTGGGCCGGGATGAAGCGCGGGGCGGCGGCCAGCACGATGCGGAACTCCGCCTCCGCCTCCGCCAGCCGGCCGCGGGTGGAGAGCAGTTCGGCCAGGCTGTAATGCACGTCGAGATAGTCGGGCGCCTGGGCCAGCGCGGTGCGGAAATGCTCCTCCGCCGTCTCCAACTCACCCAGCTCGCGCAGGGTGGCGGCTAGGAAATGGTGCATCTCCGGCGCCTCGGGCCGGAGGTCGAGCGCGGCGCGGAAGCAGTCCGCCGCCTCCTCCACCCGGCTTTGCGCCTTCAGCGCGTTGCCGAGGTTGCCGTGCAGTTCGGGCAGGCGGGGGTTGATGGCGAGACCGGCGCGGAACGCCTCCTCCGCCTCCGCCGGGCGGCCCTGCTGGAAAAGCAGACTGCCGCGGCTGTTGTGGAAGGACGGGTCGTTGCCGTCCTCCGCGATGGCCTGGGCGAACAGGGCCAGCGCGTTTTCCGGGTGGTCGGTATGGGCGGCGACCAGTCCCAGCAGATGCAGGGCGCCGGCGTTGTGCGGGTCGGTCGCCAGGATCGCCCGGCAGACCTGCTCCGCCCCCGCCAGATCGTTGCTGCGGAAACGCTTGGCGGCGTCGAGCAGGGTCGGGGCGGCGGTGTCGGTCATCGCGGCGGGCTCCAGGATGGGCGGGAACACGAAAAGATCGCCGCACCATACCGGGAATTGCCGCACCGCTACAGCCTTTCGATCCCGTCACCGTCATTGCACACAGGCGATTATCACGGCATTCATACTCGCAAAAGGAGAAGAAGGAGTCGGGTGCATGGTAGATGTACGAATGACGGGACGCATGAAGGGCGGCGTGATCGGCGCGCTGGCGGCGACGCTGCTGCTGGCGGGCTGTGCCACGGCGGAAATGGGCGGCACCGGCGCCGGTATAGGTGGTGCCGACGTCGCTGGGTTGGCGGCGGCACGGCGCTTCGAGGCGGTGCGGAGCAGCCCGCCGGAGCTGCGCGCCTTCCTCTACCGCATGCCCAAGGGTGCGGACCTGCACAACCACCTGACCGGTGCGGTCTATGCCGAGACTTACATGCGGATGGCATCCGCCGCCGGCCTCTGCTTCGACGTCAAGGCCTTGACGCTGGTGGCTCCGACGGCGCAGGCGCCCTGCGGCGACGCCAAGTCGGCCCGGCCGAGCGCAACGGCGGTGATCGCCGACAGCGTGCTGTATCCGATGGCGCTGGACGCGCTGTCGACGCGCGATGCGCTGCCGGTCTCCGGCTACAGCCTGCATGACCAGTTCTTCGCCACCTTCGGCCGCTTCCGCGCCGCCGCCAATTCCACCGGCGACCTGCTGGCCGAGGTGGTGGACCGCGCCGGCCGCCAGGGCGAGCGCCATGTCGAGCTGATGGTGTCCTTCGGCACCGGCCCGGCCGCCGCCATCGGCAAGTCCTTCGCCTGGACCCCGCAGGCGGCGGCCGACCTGTCGGGCACCGCGGACAAGCTGATCGCCGCCGGCCTGCCGGCGCTGATCGCCCCGGCCCGGCAGGAGATCGACGCGGCGGAAGCGCGGATGCGCAGCGTCCTTGGCTGCGGCACGCCGACGGCGCGGCCGGGCTGTGCGGTGTCGGTGCGCTACCTCCAGCAGGTGTCGCGCACGCAAAGCCCCGGCCCGGTCTATGCCACCACCCTGTTCAACGCCCTGCTGGAAGCGCAGGAGCCGCGGGTCGTCGGCCTGAACTTCGTGGCGCCGGAGGACAACCCGGTGGCGCTGGAGGATTACGACCTCCACATGCGGATGGTGGCGGAGGCGAAGCGGCGCCAGCCCGGCACCAATATTGCCCTGCATGCCGGCGAACTGACGCTGGGCCTCGTCCCGCCGGAACGGCTGCGCGACCACATCCGCAAGGCGGTCGAGATCGCCGGGGCCAAGCGCATCGGCCATGGCGTCGACGTGATGTATGAGGACGATCCCCGGGGCCTGCTGCGCATGATGGCCGAGCGCAAGGTGGCGGTGGAGGTCAACCTGACCAGCAACGACAAGATCCTGGGCGTCAGCGGGAAGGCCCATCCCCTGCCGGTCTATCGCGCCGCCGGGGTGCCGGTGGTGCTGTCGACCGACGATGAAGGCGTGAGCCGGATCGACCTGACCAACGAGCTGCAACGCGCGGTGGAGGAGTTCGGCTTCGGCTATGCCGACCTCGTCGGACTGGCACGCGCCAGCCTGGAGCACAGCTTCCTTCCCGGCGACAGCCTGTGGTCCGCCCCCGGCTGCACCCCGGCGGCGAGCGAGAAAATGCGCGAGGACGCCTGCCGCCCGCTGACCGCGCGCAGCGAGAAGGCGCGCGTCCAGTGGGGTCTGGAAGAGGCGCTGGCCCGCTTCGACCGCGAGATGGCTGGGACGCCGTAACGCTTGGGCCTGAGGCCCGCCGTGCTGGGAAGCTGCCGACAGACCATCCCGTAGCCGCCGGAAGCGGGAGGTGGGGGGCCGACGCTGCCAGAAGCGGTCCCCTCACATCCCCGAAAGCTGCCGCAGCTTCGCGAACGGGTGGTCCTCATTCGTCGGCTTCTCCCGCCGCTGGCGGTTCCCCTGCTGACTCCGCTGCGGCCGTTTCCGCTTCCAGGTCACCGCTCCGTCCTCGCCCACCGCGCGGACATAGCCGAGGCCGGTCAGCACAGCCCCCAGCTCGTCCGCCGACAGGCCGACGCGCTGGCCGAGCGCAACCTCGCGGATCGGCGCGTTCGCCTTGGACGCGGTCAGCAGTTCCGTCTCCAGCCGGTCGAGCATGTCGACGCGCAGCGCCCGCCCGCCCGCCAGCGGATAGCCGATGGCCTCCCAGAAGGCCGGCGGCGCTCCGCCTTCCTTCACCGGCCCCTGCTTTACCGGTGGCGTCTCGACCGAGACGCGGCCGGGCGGCGGGACCGGTACCGGCAGCGGATGCCCCGTCGACACCGCCCACAGCAGCCCGCGCAGGGTCACCGCCGCCGGTTTGGCCAACGCCGTCAGATAGAGGTGCGACACCCCCAGCCGGACGCCGAGCTTCGTCAGGGCCTTGCGGTCCTCACGCTCCAGCCGTTCGACCATGTCGGCGACCGGCGCGCGCGGCAGCACGCCCAGCCCCTCGACCAGCTGGAAGGCCAGCCCGCGGCCGGCGCCGGAAAATCCTTCGGCGGCGGACAGCGCGAACAACGGCTTCAACCGGGCAGCGATGTGGTCTTTCAGCCAGCGCTCCAGCCGCGCCCGCACCCGCTCGCGCTGGGCCTGATCCAGCATGCCCTCGTCGAAGGGCACCACCAGCGGCGCCAGCACCGACGGCCCGGCAGCCAGCCGCGCCACCGGCAGATTGTCGGCGCTCAGCACCCCATCGGCTCCGAGCGCGAAGGCGTCGTCCGGCTCCGCCTCGAAGGCGCGCAGCCGCTTGGCGAGTTCATCCCGCAGCGCCCGCCGAGCCGCCGTCAGCAGCGATTTCGCTTCGTCGGAGCGGTCGGGGGCGTCGGGAACGAAGCGGAAGCCCTCCAGCTTGCCGACGACATGCCCCTCCACCACCACCTCGCCGTCGGCGCGCACGCCGCCCAGCAGCGAGCGCCCGTCCTTCAGCGTCCGCGCCAGCGTGGCGGAGCGGCGGTCGATGAAGCGTTGGGTCAGCCGCTCGTGCAGGGCGTCGGACAGCCGGTCCTCGATGGAGCGGGTGCGCTCCTGCCAGTGCAGCGGGTCCTTCAGCCAGGTCGGCCGGTTGGAGATGTAGGTCCAGGTGCGGATATGGGCGATGCGGGCGACCAGCGCGTCGATGTCGCCCTCGGTCCGGTCGAGCCGGGCGATCTGCTTGGCGACCCAGTCGTCGTCCAGCCGTCGCAGGGGCCCGCGCAGGCTGCGGAACACCTGGGCCAGCAGCTTGGTGTGGGCGTCCGACAGCACCTTGCGGAAGTCGGGGACCTGACAGACCTCCCACAGCAGCTTCACGGCATCGCGGCCGCGGGCGAGATCCATGATCTCCGGATCGCGCACCAGCGCCTGGAGCGCCAGATGGTCGTCGGCCTCGCGGACGCGCGACAGTTCCTGGATCGGCGCCCGCTCCTCCAGCGATTTCAGCAGGAAGCCCGGCGTGTCGAAGCGCAGGTCGCTGTTGCGCCAGGACAGCGCCTTGACCGTCTCGAACTCGTGATTTTCGACGCGATTGACCAGATCGGCGTCCAGTTCCCCCACCTCGTCGGTGGTGCCGAAGGTGCCGTCGCG